>JAFRTE010000009.1 GCA_017427285.1 Clostridia bacterium | reverse complement strand
TCAAGCGTATGGTGAAAATGAAGCGACGGTTCGTTGGGCTTTTTCTGGCGTATATATTCCGTTATCTTTTCTATGTTTTCCATTACCTGTGTGGGATTGCGGAATACGTACGTATTAAGCTGCTGAACGACGTATGATTTGATATTGCCGTCGTTGTTTAAAAAGTTTACTTTATACGTTTTGTTTACGTTGCCGACCGTTATTTCTTCGTAGGAGTCGTACCGACCGGGAATTTTAAACAGCCGGCAGATATTCTGTATCTGAGAGTCCATGATTTATTGTCCTTTTTCGACTATTATATACTTTCTGATCATGACTTCCATGGAGAAAAGTTTTCACCTTGCAAGATATCTGCAATACGTTCACAGGCATGTCCGTCTCTGTATGGATTTACGGCATGCGACATTTTTTGAATACGCATCCGGATTATCAAGCAGTTCGAAAATACCATATGCTCCTCATTGGAACAAGACTGTATATTTTGCATAATTCAATGTATCATTTCAGGTATTTACGGCAAAACGGGGGGAAAGCGGTTACTTATGCAGCAGAAGTCTGATTCTTCTTTTTACTTCTGAACTCAGGTTTATTTTTACATATTTTTTTCTGAGCTTATCGAATGACAAATTGTTGACATCGCAATAAAAGCTGTCGCGTTCTTTCGGTTTTTTTACGGAAGTGTCGTAGACACTGTTTTTTTTCAAGGCAAGGTTTGTGTCAACAGTCTGAGAAACAAGCGAAGATTTAACCGATTCATAAAAATCTCCGCCTTTTTTTGTATGGACTATAACAAGTGACGCGCCATCTTCCTCCTCAAAATCAGGCAGGACATTGCGTATTCCCCAAAAATCGGCTATAGTAATGTCTGAATACCTTGTTTTTTTTGCTTTGCATTCATAGCAGGAAGGTCTGAGCGAATAATTTTTCAGAAACAGTTGCATATACGGGTCCGTTTGCTTAGGGAAATACCTCTGTTTTCCGCGGTTATTGACGAAGTTTACGCCGTAATTTGTCCAGCCCTGTTTTTTGCATCTGAAAGACACAGATACTGTTTTTCCGAACCTTGATTCAATATGCTGAAGGTAGATTTTCCATAATTTTACCGATGGAACGCCGTGGCATATAAAATCGATACAGATAAGGTTTTCATAATCTTTTTTCAGAAAAAGCTTCAAAGCATTGACATGGCATGGCGTTCCGCAAAAAAGAACCTGTTTTCCTGCCTCAAGAACAGTTTTTATTTCGCTGTATACCGACAATGTTTCTGCCTGAATATACTTAGAGCCGCGAAGTCTGGCGATGTTTTCCAGATCGTCAATCAAAGCATATTTTGCGCAGGTCATATCGGCGCTCATTTCAACTCCGGCAACAATACCCCCGTTATTGATTACAGATTCGGCAAAATGAGTAAAAACGCCGCCTGAAGAACTGCTCAACCTTACATCTTTACTCTTGCTTTTTGCCGCAAACGACATAACGGATTCAGATTCACCGTGTGCGTTGATAAACGGACAGACATTTGTGCATAATCCGCAGTTTACGCATTTTTCCGCATTGACAGAAGGATAAAAAAATCCTTCGGAATCCTGAACCATATCAATACATTTTTGCGGACATATGCTGGCACAGGCGGAGCAGCCGGAACAATTTGATTTGTCTTCAAGAGTTATCATTGTATGTAATTCTCCGTCAATAATTCATTTGTTATTTTCGTTTCAGGAGTTTCATGATTGGTTGGTCAACCATCTTTTTTTCGTAATCATTCATACCCAAAAAACGCATTGACAGGCAGTAGATTACCGTGTAAACCGATATAGCGGCAGCAAGTTTCAGCAGGGTGTCATATTCTATAAAGTGGTTCAGCAGTATACCCGCAATTATTGGCGGGATCAGGCCGCACGAAACGCGAAGGATATTTTTCCAGAATTCCAATATGTTGATTCCGCAGCGCATGTGATAGAATATATTCATTATTATTCCATTAGCGACAATAAGCGCGAATGCAGTTCCTATTGCTGCACCGACAGCACCGTAGAGCTGGCATAACACTATGGAAATACCTAAGTTTAAAAGTGCCATAAAAAGGTAAACAATACTTCTGAAGCGATGATTGTTTTCTGCACGCTGTATCTCGATTCCAAGATTCTGTATCAAAGCAATTGTAGAAGGCAAAGTAAGAAGAAGTGTGACATAATATGCGTCGGAGTAATCCGGTCCTGCCCAGAAATATATAAACTGTCTGCCGAAAAAAACCAAGCCGCTGCCTATCAGGGCAAGAATAATAAACTGAATTCTTCCTACCTTGACAAACAGCTCAGTAAGCACGCGGTTTCTCTCTGCAATATCATTACTGTATTTATTGATAATCATATGAACCTTTGGGGTGAACAGGCTCGATACTGATTTTGAAAACATATTGTAGTAGTGATGAAGGGAAAACCCAACCGAGTATACGGCAACTGTTGCAGTACCCTTATAACGGCCGAGCAGAAGTTTGTCTACATTCCAGTTAATCTGATCGACAATCATATTAATTGCGATAAAGCCGGTATATATGAAAAGACTTTTCATTATCCCGGGTTCAAAACCGTGAAACACAAATTTGTTTTTGAGCTTAAAAACAACATAAACAAAATAAATGATATCCGTCAGCAGCTGAACGGCAAGTGTAACAGCAACAAGCGCGACAGACTTATAGCCAAAAAGGAGAAGCGGGAGAGTAAGTAATGGAGACAACACGGTTTTAAGCATTCCCAGCAGTTTCAGAAAAACAAATCTTTCATGGGCGGAAATTATGCTCTGAAAAACGCTCATCGGAAACGAGACTGCCAGGTTCACAGTAAGAAGCAGCATAAGAATACGCGCCGTATCATATTCTTCTGAGGTCAGACCGTTATCAAAAACAATATCAAGATTGAACGACAGAAAACCGCCGCAAACAAGCGCAATAAGACCGATTACGGCAAAAATAATGATAAAAAGCCCGTTTAGCTTGTATATCGATTCTTTGTCATCATTTTTTTTGTATTTTGAATAATATCGGATATATGATGAATTAAATCCAAGGTTCAAAATGGAGAGCATGGAAATAGTGGATGCAACCGTGTTGTATAATCCATATTCATTACGTCCGAGAAGCCTGAGCATTACCGGCGTATAGACAATACCGATAATTACATTCAGAGCGATCTGAAGATAAGACAGAATACTGCCTACCTTGATCTGATTAATTTTCAAATGATCATGCGGCATGATTCTTCTCCTTTCTGCCGCAGAGACAGGAATTGCATGTATAAGGCAGTTTATGCTTGTTATTGATTAACAGCATTGTTCAGAAACGCAACTGAGGACTCGCGATATTGCTGAATTCTGCCGTCAACCGCATTGTAATCTATATCATCAAGAGAAAGAAGCGTGTATTTGTCTGTGTTTTCACAATAACGGTTTTCAATGCCTGCCACAGAAACGAGCGATTCGATTCTTGTTCCGGATCCTTTTATTTCATTTCTCGGCATTATAAAAAACTGTCTGTGGAAAATAATAGAAAATACGGAGGCATGGAAGCTGTCGGTAAAAACATAGCTTGCATTTTTGATCAGATACAAAAATCTGTTCGGAGAAACCTGAGTAAGACGTATGTCGCCGAAAGAGACATCAGCGAGATTGAAACTTTCCTTTGAATAAGGCAATGTGATAATCTTCAGCTTTTTGTTTTTTGCAAATTGCTTCACAAGCCTTCTGTTTTTAATGTCGTCCCCTAAAAAATAGCAGAAAATATACTGGCTTTCGCATTCGAACGGGTCTTTACCGGCAATTTCAGCCCATTCGGTTTTATCGAGAAGAAATGTTGGATCAAGAACATGTTCTATCTTTTTATTGGTGATTTCAGAAAGAATACGGACGGTTTCTTTTTCGCGGACAGAGACAGCATCTATTTTTTCGACAGCTGCCGCCATCGCCTCTTTTTGATTTTTATTGAGTTCGTTTGCTCTCAAACTAACCGCATATGCGATTTTTTTTGCGGATTTGACAAATGAGAGATAGTATTCATCCCCTATTGACCTTTCGCTCCATACGCGGTCGCTGCCGGTAATAAAAATATCTGCTTTGGGATTCACATCCGATATAGTATTACTGTTATATACGGTTGATGTATGCGGTATGCTTTCACGAAAAGAGGTGAAGGCCTGCCTTCGAAGCTTATTCTTGTTTTTCAGAAAGAGCCTGGTGGCATATACAGAAATTTTTGTTTTTATCTTTTTCAGAATTCTCTTTACCTTTTCTATAAAGGTAAGTGATGAAAAACGACCTGATAAATCCGAAGTGACCGACTTTGATTTAACACTTTTTTCGTCAAAACAAATCTGAAAAGCATCGTATCCGATGCTTTGAAGATAATGAGTCAGAGCATACGCCTGCAACAGCCCGCCGTAATTTGCGGAATTATAGTATTTTGTTATTATAGCGATTTTTATCATTTCAATTCACCGTTGACAGAAGCTATACCATATTGTTTTATCATATTTTCAATGCAAACATCATTTCCGGAATACAGATTATGATGCTTTAATGCAACTTCCTGTGTACCAGAAACGGTAACCAACCTGCGCTCGTAGTCGGTTAGTTTTACGTTGACTATTCTGGTACCGGCAAGGCGGCACATACAGTTGAGCCAGATGTCGTCCGCCGTAAAACAGTATTGTTTTATTGCATTAAGATCAATTACGCGTTCATCAAACAGGCGCGGAGAAAAAAGCGTTCCTGCTCCGCTGGTAAAAAACAAATCGAAAGACGGTTCATCATATCTTTTACTGTTCTTAACCCACTCTCCGTAAAGGCGAGGAGCACCACTGTTATCATAAATAATTTCATGTGTTCGCATTGCACAGATACATTCGGGATACTTCATATATGTCTGATACAGTTTTTTTATCATATTTTTATGATAAATAAGATCGTCATCAACGGTAATGATCAGAGAATCTTTATACTCCTGAAAAGCATAAAAATATTTTTTATGTGATTTAAGATCATCAACATGCTTAATCTCAAGACCGTATTTGCAGAATCTTGTGAGTGAAGACGGAAGCTTTTCCATATTCACATCGCTACCCAGATACAATATCACTTTATTGGGCTGCATAGACTGATTGAAAATGCTTCCGAGAGAAATATACAATTTTTCCAGCCGCGGTGTGAAACTTGTAAGGCTGACTACTATATTGTTTTGGTTGTTTTTCTTTAAGGAATGAACAGTCCCGCCTATTTTGTAATAAACGGAAAGAAAACGCGACTGCACTTTACTGAATATTTTATTAAGTGTATATGATTCCCACAGTTTCATAAGGTCCTCTTGAAAAACCGATTATTTTTTATGTTTGCAGGCTATTGTTCCAGAAAATGCTTTAACTTGTTTATAATTTTTTCCGGCAGTCCGGGCACTCTGAGATATTTTTTGCGAATATATTCAAATCCGTCGTTTTTATAATGATAAAACAATGTATCTCTGTCATCAGGCTTCTTTGAAGATGACACTGCACTGCGATTAAAGCGTATTGCATCGTTAAAAACAACAGGTTTAAATTGAAGGTTTATTTTGATTCTCTCAAAAAGATTCTTTCCTTTGGCGTTGTTAATAATAACGAGTGAAGTCCCGTTTTTATTATATATCGCCCCGACTTTTTTTGCTCCCCAAAAATCTGCGATAGTAATATCAGACATTCTCGGGAAAGACGAGTATTTGCAGTCAAAACATGATGAACGCAGAATTCTGTTTTTAGAAAATGCGCGAATATATTCATCTTTATACCATCTGTGCTTATCTTCGGACCCATCCTTGAAATCTATTTTCACACATGGTTTATTCCATCCGCGAGACTCGTCTCTGAAGTTAAAACTGCTGACTTCTTTACTTGTTGTTTGCTCAATATTATGAAGATAATCTGCAAAAATACCGGGCGATCCAACTCCGTGGCAGACGACATCGCATAAAACAAGGTTCTCACGTTCTCCGAAACAAGACCTGATTGCAGCGACCTGACAACCTGTGCCTGTAAAGAGAACATATCTGTTTTGTTTGAGAGCTTCTGCAATCACCGGATATATATCACCCATCAAACTCTGCGCATACTTGCTTCCGCGGCATTTATACAATTCATCCGAATTATCCACACTTATATGCCGCACGGACAGATCCGGTGAAACGGAGGCTCCGACAACAATGCCGCCTGATTGAATAATTTCTTTTGCAATTACGGAAAAAATACCGCCGGAACTGCTTGTTTTCTGAATGGTTTTGTCAAGATTCCACGCAGCATAGCACTCTTTTAACAACCCATCGCTTAATGACGGGCTGTTTATTGCGGGACAGCCGTTTTCGCAACGGCCGCAATGGATGCATAGTCCTTTTTCGTAAGCCGGCCTGTAAAAACCGTCGGAATCCAACTCAATTTTAAGCGCATTTGCCGGGCAGACATAAGAGCAAAGCCCGCAGCCAAAACAGCTATTTTTATTATACGGCAAATTAAATGCTTCAATCGGGATTTCTCTATGATTTACGGCAGACAGTGCATTCTGCAAAAATGATATAGAATTGAAAATTTCATGCTGAAGTAAGGAATTCACATTTTTATAATCTATTTCAATGTCGGCAACAGGTTGGCCGATATCAAGCACTCTGTTGTTCAAAGAGCATTTATCCAGCAAATTGGAGATACGGTCGAATCTGGAAGCAAAAGGCAGATCCGATTCCGCATTATACACAAAAAAAGGTTTTTCCAGTTTTATAGACAGAGCGGTTCCGTGGAATGAATCCGTGACGACAAGGTTGGCGTTTTGAATAGCGCTGAGAAATTCAGACGGTCCAAGACCGTATGCGGGAATCCATTCCGGATCTATGGCAGTGCATTTCGCCTGAAACATAAGAACTTTCAGACCGTTATTGCGGGCAAACGCATTAAGCTCTTTTCTGATACGGTATGCGGACATATAATTAAGGAAATAACAGAAAACGTATTTACCGTGAATTAATCTGTCTTTTGATGCTATGGCGGCGTAATCTTCGCTGTCGAGCAAAAACGTCGGGTCAAGAACGGATTTGACGTCTCTTCCCGTGATTGAAGAAATAAGCTTTGCGCCGCTTTTTTCACGAACGGAAACAAAATCAAGCCTGTTTATCAATCTTTTGTAATCCAGATGCATGCTTTCAGGAATATCCGATACGCCTAAACTCGGAGCGTAAGATATTTTAACGGATTTTTCCGGCGCAAAAGAAAGGAAAAACGGAGCTGAAGACTGAAATCTTTCCGGATTCCAGATTTGATCGCTACCGCAAATATATCCGCTGTATATCGGCGGATCTTCCTGAATTTCATTTATTTCAGTATATTTTCTTGACGAAATATGCAAATACCTGTTTCGAAAAAGGTCGCACGCTTCTTTTTTCAGCGGAGCATCTTTATAGACTGCTGCCAAACCTTTTATCTGTGAGAACAAAACGGGGATCGAGCGTTTTGTTTTCTTTACCTTCGTTCGGTTTTCCGCTTTGGAAGGCTTCGTAACGAAACGGTTGTGATCGATTATTTCCGCTCTGAGTCCGAGTCTTTCAACAACCGTTTGCAGCGCATACGCCTGTAAAATTGCCCCGACGTTAGTTGAATAGTGAACGGTTATAATTCCAATGCTTGCTTTTGCGTTATCATTCATGTTGATCTACCTTTTGAGAATCTCTTCTGATTTTCACGTAAACAAGGCAAACAGCGAGTATCAGCCAAAAATAGTAAGCCTGCCTTATAGACGAAGAACAAATCGTTAAAAATAAGTATAGAACACAAAACAACATAAGGTATTTTCCGATTACGGTATCCGTGTATTTTCTGATATTTGTGAAAATGGAAAGCAGCCATGAACCGAAACAGATAAAGCCGAATAAACCGAATTCTTCAAATATTTCAAGGGGAAAATTATGTACGCTGAAAATGCCTCCGGTATCAAAATAACAAAACTGACTGTTTGCAATAATACTGTTGCCGACGCCGACGCCAAACGTCCACGTTCTGAAAATATTGGCCAGACAGTTTGCCCAGATCTGAATACGTCTTTCATCACCGAGTGAAAAATTAATAATATCAAGAATACTGTTCGAAAGATAGTTCCAGTAGCGATATCCGATATAGACTACGATAACGACGGCTGCTAAACCAAGCAGGACACCTTTTATCTGCTTTTTCGGTAAATTCCAGATAAAAAACGCCGCGTTTAAAATAAGGCACAGCCTTGAGTTTGTGAGAATGACGCAAAAAACCGAGAATAAAAGGCAAAGATACTGTAAAACGCCGCCTGTTTTCAAATCTTTGAAGGCGATGCAGTAAACGGGGAGCATTGCAGTCATAAACGTTGCGTAATCGTTTGTATTATAAAAAATAGCGTGCGGATATTTCCAGCCGAAATAATTGTTGACCCAGGATACGCTGTATCTGTCCTTCGTTTCAGTGAAATAATTACCCGTGATGCTTTCGTATATGCCCATAAGACCGATAATAACTGCGCAGATAACTATAACACGGCAAAGTACGACGATATCGCGTTCGTCCTTCACAAGAACGAATACAGAAAAAACGGTAAATACGCTCGTAATATAAATGACCATGGCGCTTATACCCGTACTTACGTCCTGACACCACAGCAGACTCGCAAATCCGTATCCGAGCATTAAAAAAAGAAAGATCGATGAATTTTTATACAGTATAAATTTACGCTGTGTAAACAAAAAAATAACCGTGCATATTACTGCGACAAAGCGAAGCGGAAACAGCGTTCCGATCCCGCTGAAAGATATACCCGGAAGAGTATTGCTCCAAACGGTGACCGTTCCCAGCAAGACCATCAATAAAAGCTGTTTAACTTTATTAAACGAAAAACTCATCTGATTATTCCTTTTTTATTTCGGTTTGATAAGCCGACAGATAAACATCAGTCAGTTTTTTTGCAACTCTGTCCCAATCGAATATTGCCGCAAGTTCCGAACACTTTCCAGTTAATGAGTTATAGTTATTAATAACCGATAAAACGGCGGATTTGATATCTTCAACGGAATCACATGCAACGGGAAAGCCCACTACGCCGTCTTCAAACTGCTTATCGAACCCCTGCCCTCTCGTATATATAACGGGAAGGCCTTGCGACATTGCTTCGGCATAAACAAGACCGAAAGATTCGTTTGTGGAAGCTAAAAGGAAAATATCGTTTTTTCTGTATTCCTCAAGAAGCTCCGTTTTGTTCATAAATCCTTTTATTTGAACAAAACCCATATCGTTGATCTCGCGCAGCATTTTTTTATCTTCCGCCCTGCCTACCAATTCATATTCGATATTATAACCTTCGCTGCGAAGCTGACGGATGGCTTCGGACGTTACGACCTGATTTTTTCTTTTGAATATTTTACCTACGGTAATAACGTTCCATTGATCATGAACTGTTCGAAAATCCGTTTTGCGAATCCATCGGTTTTCATGCCAGAAGTTGTCGATCCCGTTCGGAACGATATGAACGGGCGGCAGTTTTTTTAAAATGTCCTCGGAAAGCATTTTGAGAAACGTATTCTGCGCGGAACCCGAAAGAAAAACTATGCTTTTTGCGTTTTCGATTATTTCATCAATCGTTTTTCTGTATATTTTCCACCGCCAGAACGGCTTAAAATGGAAATCGCTGTCCCGTACGGTTATAATATACGGGATGCCCCACGCTTTTTTTGCCTGAAGCGCCAAGTATCCGTCTTCAACAAGCGTATGCGCGTGAATACAATCGAAATTATGGCTTTGCTCGTACAATTTCAACATACCAGACGCCACGATACGAAGTCGCAGAAACCTTAAATACGGAGAAGGCAGCAAGCGCAGATTGCTTGAAAAAGAATCAACGTAGGAAAGATTGAACTTTCTAAGCCCGATCTTTCTTGTTTCGTAATAAAAAACTCTTTTTTCGATATTTTGCTTTTCCTGCGCTTCCATAAGTCCCATAAACATGGGATTTCTGAAATAAATACAGATATGTAGTATCTTCATTAATATCCTCTCAGAATCCATTAAATCAAAAAAAATCCCGTGGACTCACACGTTTTTATATCGAATCATATAGGCAAGCCATCCTAGCGGAAAGAGAATCCCGGTAAGAAGACGGTTCGGCGACGAAAAAACTCTTTTCATATCGCCGCACATTATACATCCGGCATCGTATGATATGCATGCTTTTAGTCTGAATAATAAATCGGGAGCAAGTTCAATCTGCTGCCTCTTAAATTCCGTATATCCCCGTGGATTTCGTTTTATAAGTTTTCTGTGATTTCTTGTTATACCGTCCGGCTGATACTCGCAAACCATAGTCGGTTCATGAAATATTTTAAATTTATATTTCTGGTCAATCTGATCCTGCGTGTAGCTTAAAGGAACATACTTTTCCCCATCAAACAAGGGGTATTTATATTGCGCCGCGATTTTGGTTTTATAAACCTGAACGTATTCCGGCTCTACTTTGTATTTATATCTGATGTTGAATTGCGTTTCATATCTGATTTCATCAGGAACGTCAAAGCCAGTCATAGGAGTGCCTTTGGAAGTTGATCTTACTGAAAACAACCCGCAAATTTCATCTTTATCTTTGATTTCTTCAAAAAGCCGCTCGTAAGTAGAAACCGCATCAGCGAGAAAATAATCATCGGAATCAAGGCACACCCATAAATCGGTTTGCGTTAAATCTAGACTTTTGTTTATAGCCGAAACTTTTCCTCCGTTCGGTTTTTTGAAATACGATATTTCGATCTTATCTTCTTCAATAAAGCTTTTTATCAGATCTTCGGTATTATCCGTGGACCCGTCGTCTATAACCTGCCAGATAAAATTGTTCGAAGTTTGGGCAAGCAAGCTTTCATAGCATTTGGACAGTGTTTTTTCTCTGTTATATGTTGGAGTAAAGACTGTAATTAGCTTCATTTCTTCAGCTCCTTAATTTTATTTGCGGGAATACCGCCGTACAGGCAACCCTCTTCAGTCAAATCGTGTGTAACTACCGAGCCGGCAGCAATAATTGAATTATCGGCTATACTTACGCCTGCGCATACCGTAACGTTTGCGCAAAGCCAAACATTTTTTCCAATCACTACAGGCGCTGAGACATGTAAATCTTCATCGAATTTTCTGTTCAGCCATTTTGAAGTGTTCAGACCTGTGGACAGAATGGTAACTCCATGTGAAATAACACAGCAATCTCCGATGGCGACCCCTCCGAACGAATTTATAAATATACCATCGTTGAAATGTACTTTTTTCCCAAGATTTAATCTTTTTTTGAAATATACTCTTGGGACATCAAAGAGAACAGCTGAAGTAAAGCCTGGACATACAATTTTGAACAGTGTGGTTTTGATTTTACGATATATTCTTCCAATCATTAAGCATCTCCTTAAGAGGAATTTCAGTTCTATGCTATTAAGATTTACTTCTCAGGAACCTGTCAGACAAATATTTCATCACTTTCAACGGCGCAATATACATTATTATCTGTCCAACGGATACTACAGTTAAATCCCATAAAGAGCAATAACCTCTTTTGTAATTCTCTCGTTCTACTTCAATATAACTTTTGCAATATTCCCAACTTTTACGTCTTTTATAGTTATCTTCATTCGACCTAAAAAGAAGTAATGACTTATTAATATTTAACGCGTAAACCCCCATATTGATCATACGCGCAAATAAGTCCAGATCCTGCTTTCGGCGCATCTTTCCGTACCCTCCGCAACGAAGCACTTCTGATTTTCTGAACATGACGGTCGGGTGATTGAAGGGACTTCTGCGTCTCATAAACTTGCATATACTTTCGTAATCGCTCGGAACGATACGTGATGAAACGATGTTTGAAGGATCGTCATAGAACTCATCAATGTTCGTTCCCGCTAAGCCGAGATTTTTGTTTTTTTCGAATAATTCAAGCAATTCTTCGCATCTGCCGGGCAAAGATATATCGTCTGCATCCATTCTGGCGACAAGATCGTTTCGACATTCGGTCAGACCAAAATCCAAAGCTCTGCCCAATCCGCAGTTCTCTTTTAATCTGACTATAGTAAACAAATTCGGAGACTCTTCTGCATATCGGGTGATCACGTGATCCAGCTCCTCCCCTACGGGGCCGTCCTCAACTATAACAAACTGATCGCACGGAACGGATTGCGCAAGCATAGAATCAATACTTTCTTTGAGTTCTTTCGGAGAATCTTTATAATAAACGGACATCAAAACGCTGTATTTTTCCACTAACTTTCCCCTCTCTTAATTGATTCTTTTAATCCGACCGAATTATATTCAAAATCGTATGTTGACATGCTTTGATCATAAGAAAGATTGCCGAATGCTTTGTTTGCCAGAGCTGCGGGTTTGCCTGGGATATGCGATGCGATTGAAACAAGCCAGTTGAACGCTTTTGATACCATTATTTTATGTCCGCTTGCTTCGGCAATCATTTTTACCATTTCACTCGTTCTCGTATATTCCGCGTTCTGCGGCCAGAATATGCCGCCTTCGCCCCGTATCATTACCTGTGCAAGAAATTCGCAAAGGTTCTCTATATACAGCATTGAACGTTCGTTTTGGATATCTGGGAAAATCGGAAGTTTTTTTGCCATCTTGCTGAGTGTCGGATAGTTGCCCTTGGAGCCTTTCCCATATATCATCGGTGGACGGAGTACTGTTACGATAAAATTATCGTCCGCAAGCTCTCTTACTCCCTTGTCCGCCTGCCATTTGCTGTCTCCGTAAAAATTAGAAGGATGCGGCTCTGTTTCTTCCGTTATTCTTTTCTGTTTGCCGTAAGGAGCGCTGTCGCCGTAGATAATCGAGCTGCTCATAAAAACGAACTGTTTAACGCCTTCATCTTTGGACTTATTACATGTCTCTATAGCCAAATCTGTATTTACGGCATAATACTTTTTCTTCGTTTCTTCGCTTACTTTACCTATATCCGCATGTGCGATTCCGGCAACATGAAACACTACGTCATAGAGAGAGAAATCTTTCTGTCTCCATGTACCGTCAATCATATCAACGGTATCGACCGTTAGCTCGGAATTATAGTGTTCATGAACGTAATTCTCAAAACTGACGCCTATATATGAATTTGCTCCCGTAATGAGAACTTTTTTCATTTGCCGCTCTCCTGTTTTCTCATCTCGCCGGTTCCGCCTTCGACGACGGAGTCGTCCTTGCCGAATACGTGAAGACTGCCGAGGAAGCAGCGTATGTCCATCTTAAAACCGAGATTGTTTTTGTATTCGCCGTCAAGTTTTGCTTTGTCGGGGATTTCAAGCTCGTCGCGTCCGTTTATCTGCGCCCAGCCGCTAAGTCCCGGCTTTATATCGTTTGCCCCGTATTCGTCTCTGCATGCGGTAAGCCAGTCCTGATTCCACAGTGCGGGACGGGGACCGATTACGGACATATTGCCAATAAAAATATCCCAGATCTGCGGAAGCTCGTCCAGACTGTGAGCACGGATAAACTTCCCTGATTTAGTTATATACTGCTCGGGGTTTTCAAGCATATGCGTCGGCTTGTCGTGCGGCGTTGACATTTTCATAGAGCGGAATTTATGAAGCTTAAAATACTGCTTATCCTTACCGACTCTTTTCTGAGTAAAGAGTACGGGACCCGGGTCGTCAATGATTATCCAGAAACTGAGTATGAGAAATACGGGTGACAGTATTATGAGTCCGCCGAAGGAAAGGATAATATCGACAAGACGCTTGATTACTTTTTCATAAAAGCCGGCCTTGTGCGAGGTCTCTCCGATCGCTTCAAGATGTCCGCATTTTCCGTCTGCATTTTCTTTTTCGTTTGAGTTTTCTATGAATCTGACCTTTTTACCATGCATGGGATTCTGTTCTTCCGGTTTGTTTTTATACACGCTGCCGGGTCTTTTTATCATTGCAACGGTATAAAGGACAACAAAAAAACCAGCAAGGATAAGCAAAACTATCAGGAATGGGTTCATATATCACACCATGTTTTTAAGAATTGATACGATTTAACTGTAATTGTTTTTCAGGCATCGAATAATCATCAGCGTATTTGTTGACGATTTCCTGCATGTTATCAAGTTTTTTAAGCATATCTTTTGCAAGGTTGATCTGACATTTTGTGCGGACAAGGTTATGTTCGGGATAAAGGGTTTTGTAGTATTTATCGCCGGTTATGTAGTCGTCAAGGAAGCGGACGGCCTGTTCGCATGTAAGTGTGAATGCGCCAAGGGCGAGGGTGGAAAGTTCGTTTTCGGTAAGGGTATCGTATGTTTTTGAGATAAAGCCCTTTGTGAACGCTTCGAATACTTTAAGATTTACTCCGGCTTTGTCATAGTCTTTGCTGTCTTCCGCAACGAAGTTGGTTGCAAATCTTATCGCGTCTCCGAAATCGTGTCCGGCAAGTCCGGGCATTACGGTATCAAGGTCTATTACCGTTAACGCTTTCTTTGTTTTCTTATCGAAAAGCACGTTGTTTATCTTTGTATCGTTATGAGTTACT
>JAFRTE010000008.1 GCA_017427285.1 Clostridia bacterium | reverse complement strand
CAGTCGAAAACCGACGCGGAAAAAGCGACGGCGCAAACGAATATCGGTCTCGGTAATGCAAACGAGGAGCTTGATATCCTCAAAACCGTATCTGCGGAAAAATCCGATGAAACGCTGTGGGAAAACGGTATTTACGCCGCTGCAAACGGAGAAATGGGATCGAGTGCAAGACAGATAGTCGTTGACGGCGTATCGGTAACGTGTTACGGAATACGGACAAAAGAATATCTGAGCGAAAATATTATTGCTTTTTCGGCAAAAGAAGGATGTTATCCGTTTGTTTTTGCGTTTTCGCAATCAGACGGGTATATCGGGTGGTGGAACGGGAGCGAGTTTGTTAAAACCGTAAATACGGCTTTTTCGGATAAACGTTCGTTCAATATCAGCGCGCTGCGAAAGACGTATCCCGCATACAGCTATAAGATAGTCATTTACGATATAAACGCGGTTTCGGCCGCGCCCGCCGTTTTTGACGTCCTTGAAAACTTCGGCGTATACTTTAAAACGCTTAATGAAGAAGACATTGAAACAGCTTATACGCCGCTCATGCGCTGGGAAACGGGAAATCTTTCTTCCACGGGACAGCCGAGCGGGTCAAATAACACCGCGCGGATGCGTTGTTGCGATTATATTCAGATAAAAGCAAACGAGTTCGACCTTAACGTTCCGACGGGATATGTTGCGAGATACTGTATTTACAACGCCGAAAAGACGTTTCAGTTCATGTCGGCAAACGTTCGTGAAAAATCTGTCACCGTACCCGTTACGGCAGGGTGGTATATAAAGCTTTTTGCATGGAACACTTCCGAAACCGAAGTTTCTCCCGCAGAGGGGAGCAGGATCACGGTAACATTCCGCGCAAGCGCGATCGGTTCGGAAAACACCGTAAACAAAGATCCGCAGGACTATGCGTCTGTGGCAATGTTTCGGAATATCGCCGTTATAGGCGATTCGTTCGCTTCGGGTGCGCTTTATGATCCTTCGACGGCATCGCACCCGTATGTTGCCACTGCGTATGAGTTATCATGGATTCAGGTTATGGCTCGCAGAAACGGGATAGCCGCTTCAAACTTCTCGGCGGGAGGACTTAACGTAAAAACGTGGCTTGAACACTCTTCCCGCGGTCTGGCGGCGCTTCTTGCGGCAGACCCGCAAAACATTTATATTATCGCGCTCGGTATAAACGACAAAAAAGCGATTGACGACGGAGATATGGACTTAGGTACGCTTGAGGACGTAAACGTTTCGGATCATACTCAGAATCCCGATACGTTTTACGGAAATTACGGCCGCATAATAGGCAATATTTTAGCGCATGCGCCAAAAGCGAAGATAGTTTGTCTGAGCGTTGCAAGGGAAGGGCAAAGGTCGATGGACGAACATATAAAGGCGGTCGCGGAAAAATACGGAGTTCCGTTTATCGATTTAACGGAAGAGCCGTATTTTACAAGCGAAATCTATTACGGCTCAATGGCCGGCGGACATCCTCTTGCATACGGTTACGCCGGCATGGGACGGGCGATCGAAAGACTTCTGCAAAAATGCGTTATCGTCAACTCGGCGTATTTTGCGGATTATACGGGTCAGACAACATAATGAAAAGCAGACGCCATACCGAATACAAAAAAATCGCGCTCGCATTTATTGTTTTGTTCTCCGTTTTATTTATCATCGCAGGACGGATCGCAGAGCTTTTCGGTGTTATCAT
>JAFRTE010000007.1 GCA_017427285.1 Clostridia bacterium | reverse complement strand
TCTCTTTCAAAGCGGATATTTACCCCTGCGCATCGAAGTTCTCTTACCATTTCCGCGCATTCCGCCATATTACGCGCGAATCTTGAGATGGACTTTGTGAGAATGAGGTCTATTTCTCCCTTCCTGCTGTCTTCAAGCAGCTTTTGAAGCCCGGGACGTTTTCTAAGATACAGCCCCGTTTTCCCTTTGTCACCGTAAATTCCCGCAAACTCCATGTCGGGATTTGACGATATAAGGTCAGTAAAATACCGTTCCTGAATTTCGTAAGACCCGTCCTGTTCCTCCTTTCTTGTTGATACGCGGCAGTATGCCGCCGTTTTGATTTTCTCCATACTGTACCTCCGTTTTGTATATTTTTTATCTGTAATATAATAATTCTTTTGTCATTCCTCATGATCTATCTGTTTTTTTCTTTTTAGGAGATTTTGAAGAATAAAATGATTTTTAACTAGTCGTATGTATTATACGCCATCTTTGCCACCTCCCGGTGCGATATATGAATATCACTAATCGTGAAGTTCCGAAAATATTATGCATCACAGATTGTGATTTGTCAATACCTGCTTTTATGAACTTTTTATTAAACGACGAAATAGTTATTCATCTTCAAAAACGCCTTGGTTGTGGGGAAAATTGAAGATCGAAAGGAAACTTGACATTTAGCGGGATATTTGATATAATATTGATAGGGTAGATAATGACAAATGTGAGAAAACGTGATAATTGGAGAAGAAAGGTCATGAGAGTATCTGTTGCAAACGGTGAATGGGATTCACTTTCATATGTAGAAAAGAATCGAAAGCTTTTCGCAAAACAGAAACAGTTGCTCGATGCTTTTTATAAACATAATGCAATTTCAAAGTACCGGTATGATGAAGAAATTCATTATCCGGAAGATAAAATGCAGTTGAAATAAGATGAATATGAAAAACGCTGTTTTCTTTGGTGACGCGGACACGATTGAGAGGGTTTATTCTCGAAGGATACTCGAAGAGCTTCGTGCATCCCTCGCTTTCGAGAATGATCGCGTAATTAATAAAAAAGAGATGGACGAATACCGCGAGCAGCTTTTCCGTGCGGACTATCTCTTTACTACATGGGGTATGCCCCACTTTGAAAATGAAGAAATACGAACGTATCTGCCTAATCTGCGCGCAGTGTTTTACGCAGCCGGTTCAGTTCGTCATTTTGCCCGAGAATTCCTCGAAGAGGGCGTTGCCGTCTTTTCCGCCTGGGCAGCCAACGGAATTCCTGTAGCTGAATATACATTTGCAGAAATCATTCTTGCTTCTAAGGGCTTTTATCAGCGATTGCACCGGAAGTCTGACGGTCCCGATTGGCCGGAACGCTTTCTCGCCACGGAGTTTTCCGGTAATTACGAGATAAAGGTGGGCATCATAGGGGCTGGAATGATAGGCAGAATGGTAATCGAGCGTATCAAAACGCTCGACAATGTTGAGATAATGGTTTTCGACCCATTTCTTCCGGATGAAAAGGCGGCTGAACTGGGTGTGAAAAAGACCGACCTTGCTATGATCTTCTCCGAATGCGATGTGATTTCAAATCACCTTGCCAATAACCCACAAACCGTCGGCATTCTAAACGGAAAGTTGTTTTCAATGATGAAGCCCTGTGCGGTCTTTCTTAATACCGGGCGAGGCGCGCAGGTAGTGGAAGCGGATCTTATTAACGCCCTTCGCTCCGTCCCGACACGGACAGCCGTACTCGACGTGACGCGGCCGGAGCCGCCTGAAAAGGACAGCCCGCTTTATACGCTCCCGAATGTTTTTCTGACCCCTCACATAGCCGGTTCTATCGGAAACGAGGTCCATCGGATGGCGGAATATATGTTTGAGGAATGGAAAACGTTTGACCGAGGTCTTCCGACGCGCTATTCCGTCACGCTGGATATGCTTGATACAATGGCATAATCCTTCTGTATTGTTTACGCCGCAAAATGTAATTCAATTACTGTTTGAAAGGAGTATGAATGACAGTTGAACTAATGTGGCTGTGGATCCTTCTCGGATATGTTGCCGTGTCGTCAGTTCTCTACTTTATCTGCAGAATGAAATGTAAGAAAGACCCGATCTTCAAAGCTCCAAAAAGCCGTGCCGTCTATTATATTCTTTCATTTACATGGGGACTTCCGACAGTACTGGTTGGTGCCGTTGCAGCGTTGTTCATCAGACTGATGGGTTACAGACCAAGGAGATACGGCTGGGAATGGTGCTTTGAAATCCCGGGAATCTCATGGGGTATGGAACTCGGTCTTTTCTTTATATCGCCTGCGGGAGATTTTGACAGCATCAAAATGCACGAGCAAGGCCACGGAATACAGAACATTTATCTCGGGGTATTCTATCCTACCGTTGTATTGATTCCTTCTGCCGTCAGATTCTGGTACAGGTTTATACGTAAAAAAATCGGTAAACCATGCAGAACAGCATATTCCGATATATGGTTTGAAGCTTCCGCAGATAAAAGCGGAAAAACTTTTATCGACATATGCAGAAAAACTCTCGACTCCGGGAACATAGATGACTTGTAACAAAACCTAAATGATATTTCGGGTTAATCTTTAAACAGGTTAGCCTTTTTTTACTAAAATACATCGCGGATGTTTGTAAGACTGCAGCATTTTAAGAGCATGCCCACTGTCAGGTCTTTGTTGAAAAGTGCAGGTTTATTCCGAAAACATACAATTAATAAGAAAGAAAAACCTCTAAAACGTGCAATTAATTCTAAATATTACTTGATAAAACGTGAAAATAATGCTATAATGCAGGTGGTTGAAAAGTATGGTTGATAATGTTAAGAAATGCGCCGGCAAGTATTGAAAAATGGAAGGCACTACCGTAGTAGTCGTTACCCACGACGCAAACGTCGCCTCCTACTGCCAGCGCACCATCCGTCTCCACGACGGCAACATCATCGGCGTAGAAGCCGAATGATATAAAGGACTTCGGTAAAACATACAATAATTCTGAGAATTTAAGCATTTCTGACGATGAAATATCAGATCTGTTTTTAGATTTAATTAGCTTTCCGAAACTTTTGGATATAAATCGAAAAACCGGCTCAAGGCCGGTTTTTTCGTTGTGAATTCGTATAATTCTTCTGCATAGTTGCCGTTTATATATTGCAAATGACGACGGAAAGATCGGATAATATATCATCCGTTCGAGCTTCCGCCGAAATACTTCGTTTCAAAATAGCGGTTTACGGAAGCGATCTGCTCTTCGGTAAGCGCAGCGTCATAAATCAGCAGTTCCGCAATATCGCCGTTAAATCCCGTAATACCGGTACCGATCCTCAGCTCGGTGTTGGAGGTGTTGTAGATTTTATCTCTGCCGTTGTTTTCTGAATAAACAAGCTCTCCGTCCGCATAAACAGACTGCATTTTGCCATCTTTGACAACTATGGTAGCCGTAAATCCGTCTTTCGGTTCGTTTCTCTTTACCTGGACAACGTAAGATTCAAAACCCGATCCCGTTCCTATGCCGATCCTTGCGCGAATGTCTTCTCTGTATGAACCGACGAAAATAGCTCCGTATCCGCCCGATTCGTTTATCATAATAAGACTTTGTCTGTTGCACCAGCCGTCTCCGCCGGCGCCCGATTCGTTGGAACGGCTTACAGCGGCAAGAGTAAAAGCGGTATGTCCTTCAAGATTTAAAAAATCGTTAACTATCATCATGTCGTCGCCGTCAAAACTCAACGCGTAAAAACCGTCAAACTCAATGAGGGTCGGCTTGTTGCCAGCGCTGCTCTGCTTTGCTACGTAGTCGTTTACTCTTGATTTCAGTTCATCGACCTTTTCTCCCGCCTGAACAGGAGCGTCGGCTGCATCAAGATGGAGAAGGAGGCTTTCGGTAGGTACTTTCGCCGAAACTCCGATTACCTTGCTTACGTTTCTGCTGTCGGACCATCCGTCTTTGAGCGCAACGCATCTGATTACGGCAGTTCCTTCAACGGTAAATGTGCCTTCGTATTTTACGGAGTTGCGGGTCGGTTCCGAGCGGTCAAGCGTGTAATAAACAGAAGCTCCGGGAGTTTCGCAGTTGAGCGTAACTTCGCTTGTGTCGGTATTTTCATCAAAACTATACTCGATCGTCGGCTCTTCAACCGTAAAATACTTGTCTTTCAGATATTCGCTTACAGTAGCGATCTCATTTTCGCTCAGCGCTCTCGAAAAAACAATTAGTTCGGTAATCTCTCCGTTAAAATCGCCAACCGATATATCCGCTTTGTCGCCCGTAAGAACGAATTCTTCGTCTTCTGCAAAAATCGCTTCGATGCCGTCGATATAAATACATTTTTCCGTTCCGTTTATAACGAATACTGTAGACGTAAATCCTGTTTCAGGCGCGCTTCTTTCCGTTTCAAGGAAAAGTACCTGTTTGTTTTCGTCGGTCTTTCCCGCTCTAACGTAATTTTGCGAAGAACTAACAAAAATACCGTTTTTACCGTCGTTTCCGTTAATTGTAAGTAGCGGCGAAGCGTATTCTCCGTCGTTTCCTGTGTCGCGGCTTACAGCTACCACCGTCAGTCCGTCCGTTCCGTTCAGCCCTTCAATATCCTTGAGCGTGAGCGATTTTCCGTTTTCAAATCTTATCGCTTTGTATTTTGCATATTCAACTGCGATCGGCGTCGCTTCGCTGTCGTCCTGCACTGCCGTGTAACCGGACGTCATCGATTTCCATGCGCCGACTTTTTCACCGTTTTCTATATCGGCATCCGATGCGTCAAGCGCAACCGTCGCTTCGGAAATAATGCTGTCAGGCGTTGTTTTTACCGCTCCGGGCAGTTTGCATATCCATTCGCCTGCTGTTTTGGCTATGTATGCTCGCAGTTCAAGGTATCCTTCGGGGAATTCATACGGCGTGATGATGTTTTCCTTCCATGTATTGTCGCTCAGCGTGTCGTCCCATACATTAAGGTCCGTCTTCCCACCGTCGCCTCTGCCGCCGTCCGTTCCGTTCGTATGGCTGTTATCCGTTGCGCCGTTGGCATGGAAAAGGTTGTTGTAAATGTAGTTAAACCCGTCGTAGTCGTCCATATGTATCGCTCTTACGGCCCAGTCGTCCGTAAATTCTCTTGAACCTACGTTATACTGCCATGTTTTGTCGCCGCCTGAGCACCAGCAGTAAAGCGAGCCGCCGTCACGCATGGTCTGCATATAGTCGTCTATAATGTTATACTGAGTTACGTTCTTTTCAGAATGCATGTATTTGTGGGAATCCGTATATGTTTTTATCGTGGATCTGTCTATTTCATCCCAGCGCGGATTATACATCGTTGCATTTTCGCCGTAAGCGTTTATCGTGTCGCGGTAACTCGGACCTTCTTTCATCTGCGACCACGCCATTCCTATTATCGAAACCGCCGCGTAGGGGAGGTCGTGGAAATAATTGTATTCTACCGTATTGTTGTTGCTGCCGTACATCTGAACGGCGCACGAATGCATGTAGTCAAGTCCGATATTGTGAATATGGTTTTTTGCAATATAGTGGTTTTTGTTGAGATCCGTCGTTCCCGGACCGTATCCGGTAAGGAACACGCCGCCCGAGCACGACTGCGCGATCTCGTTTCCGACTATCCTGCAGTTTTGAGCATAGTGGTTTAAAACGATTCCCTGGGCTCCCGAATATCCCAGAACGCATTTTTCCACCGAACAGTTTTTTACACCCTCCATAAATATCATTCCGTCAGGGCTTTCGGCGTTTCGCGTCAGCCATTCTGGATCGTATTCCGTTTCGGGCACACGGTCGGAATACATAAAATTAAGCTCGCGAAACGTTACGTATTCGACCTGTCTTGCCCAGCCGTCCTCTTCCTCGTCACCCTGGAATCTTACAAGCTCGTAAAGCTTCGGCGCAAACACCGTTTCGCTGTTCGGGTCTTCGCCTTTTGCGGGCATGTAGTATACTTTCCCGTTCGCCGAGTCAACGCACCATTCGCCTTCCGTATCAAGGTATTTCGGCGTATTCATAATGTTGTACTGACCGCCCCAGTCGGAAAAATCGGGATAAAACGAAGTTATTTTGGACTGTATATATCCGATGCTTTTTTCCGTGTCAATATCCGTAAGCGCTGCGTTTACGTTCCACCATATTGCGGTAAGTAGCTTCAGCTCCGTGTCTGCCCATCCTTCAAGACCGTCAAGATCACCTTTGTCAAACTTGGCTTTAAGTCCGCTTTCGCCGTAATCTCTGCTCGACGCCTTTGCTCTCGGCCAGTCGCTTTCCCATTCGTCAGACTCGATCATTCTCGAGTTCTGCATGCGCTCACCGTTAACGTATAGATAGTGAAAACGCCATCCTTGCGGGATATCTGCTATGTATACGCTTTCTTTCGCTTCGTCGGACATTCCGAAAAGCTCGTTTTCGCGTTCTTCATCCGTCAGCTTTCTCCAGCCCGTAATATATTCTTTTGATACGATATTTACCTCTTCGTCAGGATACGACGTGTATACTATCGGCTTTGTTTCTTCGCCGGAATCAAATGGGGTGAGAGTAAACGTTTTATCAAGATTATACTCTCCGCCTCTTAAAAATATCGCAATTCCGCCCTGAGGGATTTCTTTGGGGGACTGTATGAAATTCCGGGCTTTTTCGATAGTAAGAAACGGGTTTTCTTCCGTTCCGTCTCCCGTTTCGTCGCTTCCTTCGGGCGAAACGTAATACGCAGTCATAACGTTTACACTGCACGATGCCGCAGTTTCGGGATGTTCTGGTGACCTCGCGGTTATAACCGCATTTCCGTATCCGGTGCCCGAAACAACACCGTTTTCGTCAACAGTTGCAACGTCTTCGTTGCTGCTTTCCCATACTACCGTATCGGGCCACGAATACGCGGGAGCAAACGATGCCGAGAGAGTATAGCTCATATCTTTTGCGAGCGTAAGTACGTCTCTGTTTAGCGTTATCTCCGTCATTTTGATGTTCTCCTTTATCGGTGTGATTATTCCGTCGCAAGCAGAAATGAATACCGCAAAAACGATCAAAATAATTATTGCGGGTATCGCTTTCATATGCTTTTTCATAACAGTCATTCCTTTCAGACTTATTCTATTATTTGATATCTTTAATATATCTTATTTCTCCCGAAAAGTCAATAGAAAAACAAAAAATCATTTTATGTTTTTTTAATCAACGTTATTTTCGGCAAATTAAATAAATATTTATATAATTCTATTGCTTTTTAGCGTATGATGTGGTATAATATTTGCATAACAGTTTCGTACTCATCCTGTTTTTTTGAAGGGAGTTTTTATGAAAAAATCACTGCTTCTTCTTATTTTTACTGCCTTGACCGTACTGCTGTTTGCCTGTTCCGACGGCAATATAACTTCAAACGATTCTTTTCCCCTTGCCAAGGCGGACGAAGCGCTTTCGTGGGCAAAACAAAACGGTGTTGCGGTCTGTGAGGACGGAAAATGCACCTTCGGGCTTGATATTTTTGAAAAATTTTTCGAAGATACCGAAAACGGTATTCCCGGTTCAGTTTCGTGCGCACATTATTATACTTTAAAGAAGGAGTCGGTTTCCGAAGAGCTTTATAACGCCGAAAAAGATACTTATCCGCGCCTTTTCTTTGTAAATCTCGAATATGACGGGGAGAGCTTTATTTTAACCTCACGAAAATCGGATCTTGCCGAAACCGATTACAGCGGTTCCTTCAAATATCTCAGACATTTTACGGGCGACGCTCCCGAAAAGGCAGCGTATTCAACATATAACTACTATATTCTCGTAGACGATCCGGAAGTGACCTGGGAAGATATACTGAAAGGTCTTGTCAGCTCTCAGTCCGATGCGGGATACAGACATTATTCCGTGCTTATCGACAGAGAATAATCCTCTTAATAAACATAAATACAGAAGACAGCCCGTTAACGGACTGTCTTCTTTGATTTTCTCATGGATTATTATTGCTTTCTTCCCGAGTAATTATACGTCGCCTTTAAAAGATATGTGTCTATCCTGTAACTGCCCTGCATGATTACTTCGCCTTTGCTGCGTACAAACTTATATTCTATCGTATCAAGTTCGAAAGAAAGATCGTCGTCATCTGTGGTTCCTCTCTGATATTTCAGTTTCAGAGTATTGTTTTTGAAGGTTCCCGTATATATCGCCAGTTCGTCATCGTAAGCAAGCGTTATATATAGCGTACCGCCCTGATTTTCTATTGTCAGAATGTGTCTGACTGTTGTGTCCTGAATATCCGATTCGACTATGCCGTCTCCGGCGCCTTCGCCTAAAATCTCATCAAATACCGATCGGAGAATATCAACGATCGGCGATTCCGCGTCCGTAAATTCGGCGTCAACATTCCACGTACCTTCAATTTCCTCAACGGTGATCGGCGTATTGTCTTCTTTTATGATCTCCTGACCGTTTTTAAATACTTTACCGTTTTTTGTTACCGTGTAGGTGTCTCCGTCGGCGTTGGTTACCGTCGTAACGCCTGTTGCTTCGTTCTTTTGCAGGACGCTTACGACATCCCCGTGTTCGTCCCTGACAACGAATTTCCCGTCCTCATAGCGGATCGATGAGCCGTCATCCCCCGGAATCTCGAAGATTTCCACATCACCGTTTCCGTTGATCTTAACATGAGTGCCGTCTGAGGGGATGTATAATTCCGCCGCATCGCTGTTCGGGTCGGTTCTGATAAATGTTCCGTCCGAGAAAGTGAGGCTCGACTCCTTATCATTTGATACAAAGGTAGCTGTTCCGTCCTTATCCGTGAATGTCATAACGGAGTTTCCGTTACTGTCTGCCTTCATATTAATGTTGCAGTACTCGCCCTCTTCGTTCTCTACGACTATCTCCATCTCTCCACTGTTTTCATCGTATTTGGCTGTGCCTCGGATTCCGGTAAAGCTTCCGTCATTCAGGTCTGTAAGCTTTAATTTATACTCTGCGGCGCCATCATT
The DNA here is from genome assembly GCA_017427285.1 of Clostridia bacterium. Lineage (GTDB taxonomy): Bacteria > Bacillota > Clostridia > Oscillospirales > UBA644 > HGM12619. Next base: position 203,746 of record JAFRTE010000007.1, on the reverse strand, counting down.
TTCCCGGTCGGACATCTCAACTTTGATTCCGTCTACCGTCTGCATAACAGCGTCAAAGCCATCGTCCTCTTCGCCCGACCTGCCGTCGATCCCGAATTCCTTCCCGTTTCCTTCCGACCACATTGTAAACCTGTCTGTGGAACCGTCGTCAAATTGTTCGTTGACAAATGTGAATTTCTTTCCGCCGGGTCCTGTGATTATATGCTCACCGGTAATCAGATTGCCGTCTTTATCGAGAATTTCGAGCCGCTCGCCGCCTTCGATGGATACAGCCACAAACTCGTCATTTTTATCATATTCGAATATAGTTCCGGTCTTTGTAACTGAATAGTATGAACCGTCCGTGTTGAAATACGTGTGCGTTCCGTTTTTTGCAACCGCTTCTTCAGTGCCGTCTGCGTTTTTGATATACTGGTTGCCGTCAATCGTGTATACAACCTGTTTTCCGTCCTTGTCCTCAGTGTAACGGTTGCCGAGGTAGTCAACCCCTTCACGGCTTCCGTCCGCATAGGTTGTAACGACGCTTCCGTTGTCATAGACGGTCGTTACGGAGCCGTTCTTGCCGGAAAACGCAGTGTATTCACCTTCAAACCGGTCGTCGGGGATCACGTCCCGTTCCTGTTGATTCCATTCCTGCCCGCCGTCTCCACCGTTGCCGTCCTTTTTACCGATTACATCAATATAGGTTTCCTGCACGGAGGGAGCTGTTTTCCCTTCAGAGGAATATTCGGCGTCAAAGGGGATGTCTTCCGCAAAAACGGATATCGGCAGAACTGTCAGCATTACGGTGATAAGAAGTGAAACCGAAAGTAAAAACCCAATCTGTTTTTTCATGTTATTTACCTCCGTTCATCGCGATCGCAATCCTCAGCGCGTTTTCGATCCCTTCGATCATAGCTAACTTTTCGTTATTTTCTTTGAATTCTTCTATCTTTTGATTTGCCTCGCCTGCAGCCGCTTTCGGTATGAGTGTGCGCACCTTCGCCGCAGCTTCAAGGTTGCCTTCCGCTTCAAGACGGTCTGCATAATCGATTATTGCCTCGTAGCCGCTTATTCCGTCATATTTTGTCGGACGGCTCTTACTTCTGAACCATCCGCCGTCACGGAATCCGAAATAGCACACGGCGCCTATTGCCAAAACAAGCAAGATTATCAGAAAAACAATGCCGCCTTTCCCTTTTTTCTCTTTTACAGCGGCTCCTCCCGCATAAACAGGCTGTCCGTAAGCAGGTTGACGGTATTGCTGCTGCGGGTAAACCGGCTGCCGAGGATAAGTCGGCTGCGAATAAACATGCTGTCCGTAAACAGGTTGCTGAGGCTGCTGTTGCATTTGTTGTTGAACGGGCTGCTGAGCTTGCGGCTCCGTTTGCTGCTGTACCGGCGCGCCGCATGCAATACAGAATTTTGTTCCTTCCTTCAGCTCTGCCCCGCAGTTTATACAGTATTTTGCCATAATTACAACTCCTTCGTATCTATCGCTTCGTTAAATTCGGTTTATTTGCTTTTAAGGTTCGGACAGTGGGCTATTATGAAGTTTTTCACAAATTCAAAGTCTTTATCGGAAGCATAAACCTGATTGTGATTAAGAGTTTCGTTAACTTTTATCGTGTTTCTTTTCGGATATGCCTTTATCTTTTTAACCCTGGAAAAATCTGAGTACATCTCCGTTCTCTGCGCGTTGAGCCCGACTCCGACGGTCGTCATTCTGCCGGCTGCAAAGCCCGCAGCCATCGTCGCAGCTCCTATCGCCTTCGCTTTTTTCGCCTGCATCGGAGCTTGAACATGATTTATACCCTTTTCGTCCATTTCAAAATCCACTATATATTTCCCGTCCATTATCGCCGCGTAAATAAGATAACCGATCACCGTCAGCACAGTCATTCCGATAAGCAAATAAAGCAGAAACGGCAGATTTCCCGCCGCATGCTCGATTCCCCAGTCTATAGTATCAAATATCATTACCATTGCGAATATGCCGAGAATAATAAAGAAAAAGATTTTCCATACAAGCCAGAAATATGTCGGATTTTTAAAGAGACTCATCTCGTATCTCCAGCGGTACTTGCCGTCGGGACAAAGATCTACCGTCCCTTGCGACAGATCGAAACCGTTATTCGCTTCCGTAACGTAAACAGTCAGCTGCTCGCCGCACGCAGAGCAGAAAGAGGCATTGTCTGCGTTTTTATGGCCGCATTTTTGACAGAACATAATAACTCCTCCGGATCATTTAAGCAACGGCAGATGACATTTCGAGCATCTGTCTGAATATACGCTGTTTTGCGTTCCGCAGCTTACGCATACTATATACGGCGCTTTTGACTTGTCAAAATGCTCATAGGGGAAATGAAACTGCGGATGATAACGGAATCTGTCGCCGATATTAAGATAGTTGTAAGCCCATATCTGAGAGCCGTCGCGCTCAACGATCTTCTTTGTTTTGCCGCCGTCGGTCCTTACGGTCGTAATATATTCCTGATAACTGCGCGAATAGTCCGGATCTCCGTTGTTTCTGTAGCGAACGCTCTGTTTTTTATCGATTACTGTAGCGTCGTAGGTGTTTTGCGCTCTTTCTTTAATAAAACCGATAAGGGCAAAAATCAGGAATACCGCGGAAATTATCGCTCCGTATATCGCCGCCTGTCCTATTTCCGTGCTGTCGCTTACTCCGCCGTAAATAAGAGCTCCTATAAGCGGAAGGGGCACGAGAAAGAAAGCAAATATCCCCGCAGTTCGGCGGTTTTTCTTGACTGCGGCAAGTATTTCGGGATCGTTTACTCTGTCAGAAAATCCGGGGTATGGTATCCCCTCGCGTATATCTCCGTTGACGGCGTAATTTGAAGCGATATTCTGCTGAAGCGTCTGCTTATACTGTTCCTGCAAATCGGCAGAAACGATCTGTGCTCCACAGTTTTCGCAGAATTTTGCATTGTCGCTGATTTTATTACCGCAATTCGGGCAAAACATGGCGTTATTCTCCTTAAAATTTCTTTTTTTATTATCATACTATAAAAAAACAAGATTGTCAATATCAAAATCGCTTATTTATATATTTCTCTGTATATTGTTTGTCAGTTTGGTTATTATGTAAACTTTTTGCTTGACAAAACCAACTGGTCATGGTATATTATTAAAAACGAATTACCGTAAATTCGCTTTTTTCATACTTCCGTCTTCATGTTTATTTTCAGTTTAGTTTATTAATGTATTATAAAATAATATATTGAAACGAAATCGGAGAAGACGAATTGAAAATTGCTATTATATGCGACGTCCTCGGAAAAGCCAATAACGGTACTTCCCTGGCGGCATTCAATCTTATAAATTCGCTCAAAGAAAAAGGACACGATGTCCGGGTCGTTTGCCCTGATGAAGATAAAAGAGGGCAGGAGGGGTATTACGTAGTCCCGAAATATAATTTCGGACTGTTGCAGGGGTACGTTGAAAAAAACGGCGTCGTTCCCGCAAAAGTTGACAAAACTATTCTTGAATCCGCTATTTCGGACGCAGATATAATTCACGTTATGATTCCTTTTTCTCTCGGTAAAGCTTCCGCCGTTTACGCAAATAAACACGGTATCCCTCTTACCGCCGGTTTTCACTGTCAGGCGGAAAACATAACGTCCCATCTCTTCCTTAAAAACAGCCGCCTTGCCAATAAAATAACGTACCTTGCACTTAACAGAAGAGTTTTCAGATACTGCGACTGTATTCATTACCCCACACAGTTTATCTGCGACGTCTTTGAAAATGTTGTCGGCAATACTCCGCATCGCATTATTTCAAACGGCGTCTCTGACGATTTCAGTCCCGCAGGCGGCGAATATAATAATAAAAACGGATATACGATCGTTTTTACCGGAAGATACAGCCCGGAAAAATCACACGATGTTCTAATAGACGCCGTCGCAAAATCAAACCATAAAAACGAAATCCGGCTTGTTTTTGCCGGTACGGGGCCGCGCCGCACGGAACTTGAAAAACGCGCCGCAAAAAGAGGAATAAATCCGCCCTTAATGAAGTTTTACGGACGCGAAGAGCTTGCCGCTCTTTTAAAAACTGCGGACCTTTATGTTCACCCCGCAGAAATAGAGATCGAGGCGATTTCCTGTCTTGAAGCGATTGCAACGGGCAAAGTCCCCGTAATCGCCGATTCCCCCAAAAGCGCAACAAGAAATTTTGCCCTGACGCCGCAAAACCTCTTCCGCTGCGGCGATCCTGACGATCTTGCAAAAAAAATCGACTGGTGGCTCGATAATCCAAAGGAAAGAATTGATTGCGCAAAGCGCTATATCGGTTTTTCGGAACAGTTCAACTTCGCAAGATGTATGGACGAGATGGAAAAAATGCTAACCGATACCGTGGAGGAGAAAAAGCATGAAACCTGAAAAGGTAGTGTATTATTCCGATCCTCTTCACGACGATTTTGCCGGTACAAACATCAAAACGCAGAAAGTCGGCGGCGACTTTCCGTATATACATGAATCCCGAATCTGGAATTTCATCGCGTTTTTGCTTTACTACATTATTGCGATTCCTCTCGTTTTTATCGCTTCAAAAGTTTATCTGGGGCTGAAATTCGAAAACAGAAAAGTATTGAAAAAGCTCAGAAATACGGGCTTTTACCTTTACGGAAACCATACGCGCGATTTGGACGCTTTTATACCGTCAATGTCCGCGTTTCCGAAAAAAGCGTATATAATCGCCAATGCGGACGCCGTCTCGATCCCTTTTCTTTACAATATCGTTCAGATGCTCGGTGCTATACCCGTTCCGTCATCGCTTTCGGGAATGAAGGGCTTTACTGATGCGATTTTTCAGCGGATAAAAGAGAAAAAATGCGTTGCTATCTTTCCGGAAGGACATGTCTGGCCTTTTTATACGGGTATAAGGCCGTTTGTCGATACTTCCTTTTACTATCCCTCCAAAGACGGCGCGCCGGTCGTCGCAATGGTCACGACATACAGAAAAAGAAAAGGGCTTTTCGCGCTTGCAAAACGGCCCGGAATGACAGTCACTTTTTCCGAACCGTTTTATCCCGATAAAACTCTTCCTTTTAAAAAATCGCAAAAAGAGCTTCGAGACAAAGCGTTTTCTTTTATGACCGAGATTTCGTCTTCGCGCGAAAATGTCGAATACATCCGCTATTTGAGAAAAACAGAAGAAAACGGCGATTCATTGAAAACATAAAATATTATTTATTCTATATCGAAACGGAGCAAGAGAAAATGAACAGAAAAACACCTGCCGAATACGTCAACCCGTTTATAGGCACCGTAGGACATCTTCTTACCGGCACACGCCCGAAGGTAATGCTTCCTCACGGCGCAGCACAGATTTTTCCAAACGTTTCACCCGTACAGCACGATTATTTTTTCTCCGAAAAGATCGTTTCTTTCCCTGTCGGCCCTCTTGAAATAATGTTTGCCGATAAAATTGCGAGCTGTTTTTCCGCCGCTATCTCACATTTCGATATGAGTACCGTAAGCGCCCATCCATACTCATACGGCGTTTATCTCGAAGATACCTCCGTTTATGTTGAGGCGTCAACAACAAAAAACTGCTACGCTTATAAAATCAGTTCCGCAAAAAAGGTATTCGTTTACTCCGAAAATATTTCGGATCTCTCTTTTAACGGAGGCGTACTTTCCGTTAAGCTGAAAGGGAGACACGGTATTTTTGTAAAGATCCGTTTTCCCGAAAGCGTTAATTGTCTGATGGACGAAAACGGAGCGGTAATCGACGGTATTCCGGAAACATGCGAGATTTTCGCTTCCGTTTCGAATATATCGTTTGAAAAAGCCGACGAAATATACAAAAACGAAGTTTTGGGCAAAACGTTTTGCGATATCGTAAAAGAGGCAAAAAATACATGGAACGACCTTCTCGGTAAAATGACCGTTAGCGGCGGTACCGAGGATATGAAAACCGTTTATTACACCTCTCTTTACCGTTCTTTCGGCAAAATGACGGATATGAGCGAATACGGAGAGTATTATTCCGGTTACGATAAAAAAATACATAAAGGCGTCGGCTTTTTCTGCGGCGATCAGCTTTGGGACAGCTTCCGTTCCATGCACCCGCTGCAGCTTCTCCTCGAACCCGAAATTCATAAAAAGGTGCTCGACAGTTATGTGGAGATGTACCGTCAGTCCGGAGCAATGCCGTCGTTTCCCGGCTTTGAGGGAGACTCTCCCGTTATGCTCGGTTTTCACGCGGCAGCTCTTTTTGCGGATGGTCTCGCAAAGAATATAGAAACCGACTATGAGACTGCGTATGAGGGTATTTACAGAAACGCAACGCAGGTAACCATGCTTCCGTGGGTTGCTGATAAGCCCGCGACCGAGCTTGACAGATGCTACTACAACAACGGATATTTTCCCGGTCTCGAACCTGACAGAGAGGAATATATCCCCGAGGTCCACGATTTCGAAAACCGTCAGTGCGTTGCGGTAACGCTCGAACACGCCTACGACGACTGGTGCGTTGCACAGCTTGCAAAACATCTCGGCAAAGAAGACGACTACCGTCTGTTTATGAAGCGTTCGAAAAACTATATAAACGTTTACAATAAAGAAATCGGTTTTATGGCGCCGAAAAATATAGACGGCGAATGGATAAAAGATTACGATCCGATGCTCAGCGGAGGGCAGGGGGGACGCGCATATTTTGCCGAGTGCAATGCTTACAGCTTCAATTTCTCCGTATGGCACGATATAGAGGGACTTGCCGATCTCATGGGCGGGAAAGATAAGCTTTGCGACCGCCTTGACGAACTTTTCACTACTCCCTGTCTGCCGAATAAATACACGTTTCTCCGTCAGTTCCCGGATTCAACAGGTCTTATGGGTATGTTCTGCATGGGCAACGAGCCGAGTTTCCATATTCCGTTTTTCTACAATTACTGCGGAAAACCCTGGATGACGCAAAGACGTATGCGCACGATAATGGATATCTGGTTTACAAATTCTCCACTAGGTATCTGCGGCGATGAGGACGGAGGGGCGATGTCTTCATGGTTCGCCTTTTCTGCTGCGGGCATTTATCCGGTATGTCCCGGCAAGAGCGAATATACTCTGTCTTCTCCCGTTTTTGACAGTATAGAGATAAAAGCAGGGGACGGAGTCTTTAAAATCAAAGCCGACGGCGCGGGAAGCGGCAAGCGCTATATCCGTTCCGCTTATCTCAACGGCAAAGAATTGAAAAGACCGTTTATCGACCACAAAGACATTGTTTCGGGCGGCGAACTTATTCTTGAAATGAGCGACGTTCCAAACCGCGAATGGGGTATAGAATAATAAATATATAAAAAAACCTCCGTTTTCATTTTCTGTGAAAACGGAGAATTTTTTAACCGTATCAGTTTATCGTTTCAAGACGGATCGTGTTTGTATTTCCTGATTTTCCGTTAGTCTGTCCGCCTGTAAGAATGATATTGTCGCCTTTTGACAGTCCGAAAACATTTTTCGCTTTCTGTACCGCATGGTAAAACATAACGTCGACCGAGTTGAATTCCTCGCTTAATTCCGGCGTTACGCCCCAGCTCAGATTAAGCTTTCTCCATGCTTTTACGGATGTAGTCATTCCTATAATGTCTGCCGGCGGTCTGAATCTGCTTACCATTCTTACCGTCATACCCGATAACGAACTTATTACGATTCCTTTTGCCTTCGTATCGATAGCCATTGCGCACGTTGCATGAGAAACGGCGTCTATATTGTTTTTAATGTGGTATTCCGTCGTTGCAAACTGCTTTACGTAATCTATCGCCTTTTCAGTACTTTCGGCAATTTCCGCCATATTTTTTACCGCCGTAACGGGGTATTTGCCGGTCGCCGTCTCTCCAGAGAGCATAACGGCTGACGAGCCGTCGTATACCGCGTTTGCAACGTCCGAAATCTCGGCTCTCGTCGGACGCGGTTTCTCTATCATCGATTCAAGCATTTCCGTTGCCGTAATTACGCGTTTGCCGAGAAGTCTGCATTTTTTTATCAGATATTTTTGTATTGACGGCACTTCAACAAACGGTATCTCAACGCCGAGATCGCCTCTCGCAACCATAACGCCGTCCGCAATATCGCATATCTCATCTATATTGTCAACTCCCGCGCGGTTTTCTATTTTTGCGATTATATCTATTTCATCCCCGCCGTTTTCGTTTAAAAAGTCACGGAGATTGGCAACGTCGCTTTTTGTGGATACGAAAGACGCAGCTATAAAATCAACGCCGTTTTCGATGCCGAAAAGTATATCCTGCTTATCCTGTTCGCTAAGATAATCGCCTTTTAAAGTATGATTGGGAAAATTCATGCTTTTTTTGTCCGAAAGCTCGCCGCCAACTAATACGTCGCAGTAGACCGTGTTGCCCTTTATTTCCTTTACTCTGAACGTTAAAAGTCCGTTGTTTACGAGTATTATATCTCCGATGTTTACTTCTTTGGCGAGATTTTTGTAGCTTACAGATACGCGTTCGCTGTTGCCTACGCACTCATCGGCGGTAAAAGCAAAAGTATCTCCGTCGTTAAGAAACACCTTTTTGTTTTCAAATGTCGATATCCTGTATTCCGGACCTTTTGTGTCCAGCATGATCGCGATAGGCAAATCAAGCTCGTCACGGACTTCTTTGACCGTGTCCATCAGTCTTTTGTGATATTCATGCGTTCCGTGCGAAAAGTTGAATCTCGCAACGTTCATCCCGGCAAGACACATTTCCTTCAGTGTCTCCGCGTCTTCACAGGAAGGACCGATCGTGCAGATTATCTTTGTTTTTCTCATTTATACGCACTCCGTTCTTTCGAATTTTTGAGGATTTACTCTTTCCAGATAAAATGAAAGTTTATCGATTCTCCTCCGTCAACAATTATATTCTGTCCGGTGCAGAATCCGTTTGTAACAGTCATAAAATATATCCATTCAGCTATCTCTCGCGGAGTCGCCCATCTTTTAAGCGGAGTTTCGTTCATCACCTTTTCCCAGAGGACGGGATCGTTCAAAACGCAGTCGTTTAAATGGGTAACAACTCCTCCCGGGTCTATGCTGTTGCAGGTCGCGCCGTATTCTGCTATGCGGTAAGCGACGTTTTTTGTATATGCGATCACTCCGCCCTTGCTTGCGCAGTATTCAGGAAATTCCGAGCCCGTATGCGCGCATGCTGACCCTATGTTCAATACGGACTTTATCTTCGGCTGTATCGCATATTTTTCTGTTACGGCGATAAGCGCTTTAAGATTTATATCTATATCGTCTTCGTTTTGCGTTCCGGCATTGTTTACAAGTATTTCAACGTCGTCAATATCGGGCAGTGTATCCGTATTGCGAATATCGCAGACGAAGTGCGTATAAAGACTGCTTTCAATACTTTTTTCAAGTCTGTCTATACCTATGACCGTATGACCGTTTTCAATAAAATATTCTGCTGCGGCTTTCCCTATCCCACGCGAAGTCCCCGTTATAAGTACCTTCATATTACTTCACTTTCCCGATATATTCAAAATACTCTTTGCCCACGTTTTCTCTCTCCCATTTTTTAGTTATACTGTATCCGATAGGGGAGAATATAACTTCCATCAGCAGCTCAGCGACAGCGCCCGTTAAGGCGCATGTAAAGCACTGCAGTATCGTCCAGTGAAAACCGTCCCAGAAAATCGGCGCAAATATAACGAATACGATAATAGCAAAAATGATGTTGTCCGCAAACTGTCCGATAAACGTTGAAATATAAGACCTGGCAATAAAAGCAAGCTTTCCGTCGGGATTTTTTTTGAAACATCTGCCGATAAGCCAGTTTATCAGGTTATTTACAAACGCCGATGCAATAAAGGCGACCGTACTGCCAAGCAAAATAAACCATGTCCCGCCCAGAATACCGTCAAGCGCCGTATAGTCATCCGCTCCCGAGGGGATTATGCTTACGATAAAGAATATCAGACATACAAGAAGATTGATGACCGCGGCAAGAATAGCCGTGATATTCGACGCTTTCGGGCCGAAATACTTCGTGATTATGTCCATGCAGAGAAATGAAAGCCACGAAACGGTTATCCCGCCGTCCAAAGCGAGCCATTCGGTCTGGACAATCGTTTTATTCGCAAGCAGATTCATACATACAACGCTTACTGCAAATAAAGCAACAACCGTTGATGGGATAGAGCGCAAAAGCATTTTAACGTTCATGTATTCATTTTTAACAATGTTTTTATCCAATTTAAAATATCTCCGTTTACTGAATTTTGATCTCTTCGCCTTTAACGATACGTATGCATTCGTCAAGATCTTCTTTTGACATAGAGCCGTCGACCTGCCCTACAAGATTTCCGTTTTTATCTATTAGAAACGTCATCGGAATATACATGATCCCGTATTTTTCGGCGGCAACTCCCGTCGTATCAAAATAAACGGGAAATGTAAACCCCTGTGATTCAACATACTGCTGCGCCGACGTTTTTTCGTCATATGAGCTCGTGGTAACGTTAACCATCATAAAGCGTATATCGGGATTATCCTTATATGCCTGCTCGAAATGAGGCATTTCGCTTTTGCACGGACCGCACCAGCTCGCCCAGAAATTCAGAATAAGCGGTTTCCCTATGCAGTCCCAAAGCTCGACCGAGTTTCCTTCCGCGTCAATGACCGTGAAATTGTCAACGGAATACTCTTTTTTATCCGTGTTTACCGAAGCATCCGCAGACGGCGTATTATTACCGTTTTCCGTAGTATTTACGCTGATATTGTTTGGGGCATATTGCGTATTCATCATCCCGTAAAGCAGATAAATACCGCCGAAAACAACTACAGCAATAAAAATAAGAGCAAACACAGCGATTTTATTTTTCATTTTTACCTCAGCTTAAAATATTTACTATCGTTCCGGTTAGTCCCGTCATCATCAGTATGCCTATAACTATCAGCAAAACGCCGCATACTTTGTTTATGATACCGTAATTTTTCTTTATATAATCAAACGTTGTTTTAAGTTTATCTATTAAAAGCGCGCTTACAACAAACGGTATTCCGAGTCCGAGCGAATAAAGAAGCAGCATCGCAGTGCCAGCGACGACCGTTTGCTGCTGTGATGCAAGCAGGAGCGCTGACCCAAGAAACGTACCTACGCAAGGCGTCCAGCCCAATGAGAATATGATCCCGAAAATAACTGACGAGAAAAAACCGAGATTTTCGGTCTTTGAGTTTTTCCCGATGCCGTTGAAGATATTCAGCTTGAATACTCCGAGATAGCTAAGCCCGAAAAAGACAACGACAAGTCCCGTCACGATGTTTACAGCGACGCGGTATTTTACGAGAAAACCGCCGAGCACGCCGGCAAGGGTACCCAGAAGGACAAACACAACGGTAAAACCGAGAACGAACCCGAGGGCGTTTTTAAGCGTTTTTAATGTTGTCCTTTCTCCGCCTCCCGCAAAATACGTAACGTAGATCGGTATCATCGGCAGAAGACAAGGAGAGATGAAAGTAACTATCCCTTCCAGAAATGCAATGAAATACTGCGTTTTTTTTCATCTCCTCCGCATAATATAACTATTATATTATATCATACAATATCTGTTTCGTCAAGTGATATGAAAAAAAACCTGCAAACGCATTTGCGTAAGCAGGCTTTCGGCTATTTTCTTATCATTTCAATATGGACTATTCCGTCCTCGTCATATTCGTCCGAATCTATCGCAAATCCGAATCTTTCGTAAAAACCGCAGGCGTATTTCTGCGCGCCTATGCGGATCGGAAGCTTTCCGTAGATCTTTTCCGCAGTTTTTATCCCTTCTTCAAGAAGCTTTGCGCCGAGACCAGTTCCGCGGTAGGGCATGGCGGTGAAAATTCTTCCGAAAGACACTTCCTGAAACCTTTTGCCTGCGGGAACTATTCTCATATACGCCGCGATAACGCCGTTTTCCGCAAAATACAGATGAGTAGAGTAAACGTCCAGTCCGTCAAGCTCCTGATACGGACAGTTTTGCTCTACCACGAATACTTCCGTTCTCGCTCGGATTATTTCATACAGTTCTTTCGCGGTCAGCTCGTCAAATCGTTTTATAACAGTTTTCATTTTCAGCGTGTCGGGCGGAACGAGCTTATGCCTTCCTCGTCATACCAGTTGTAATAAACTTCTTTTCCGTCGATAAGCCAGCGCGCGGGATACTGATTTTCCATCCAGTCAAGCGGTCTCGCGTCGTTTTCCTGAACGGAGTTTACCTCCCACGCATCCCTGAGCTCCGCGATTTCTTCTTCGTTCAAAACGCCCGGCTTGCACGATACGAAAAGCGGAGATCCGCTCTTTGAAAGCACGTCGAGCCAGAGACGGTTCAGCTTCCAGGGAATGGGGCCCATAATACCTACGCAGTCTGCGTCCGCCATATAGAAAATGCCGTTTTGGATAAGTCTGAAGGCGAGCGTGTTTACGCCGAAATTACGCGTTCTGTTCCAGTCCGCTCCGCTCGTATCGTCGCCCGTTCTGTTAAGCTCATACATGCCCGCGCAAAGGTGCGAAACCGTGTTGCAGCCGATAATAACGCAGTTGTCGCCCGCGGCTTCCTTTATCGCGCGGTAAAATTCAACCGATATCTGAGCCGTAGTTTTGCTTCTGTCATAAAAATGCCAGCCGTCTCTCGCATACTGAAATTCAAGGAATTTCAGCGGAGCAAATCCGCCGAAAGTATCAAATGCGGAGTAGTCGTGCTTTATCAGTTCATATCCCCATTCACGTATATTCCTCGTTACCTGCTTTACATATTCGATAACGCCGGGGTGGGAGGGGTCAAGCTGAACTTTGTCTCCGCCTCTGTCTATCATCCATTCGTCCGTAGCTTCGGGGATCTCGTGTTTTGCGTTTGCAAGATAGCGCACCCAAATTCCAGGGCGTACTCCCATTTTGCGCATTTCGTCCGCAAGGGTTTTCATATCTCCGAAATTGTCTCTGCTTTCCCACGGCGCCTCGGTATTGTATTTCTGCCAACCGTCGTCTATGACCATATACGGAATATTCGCAAGCCCCTTACACTGTTTTGCAACTATTCTCGTATCGTTGAGTATATCTTCCCTTGAGCTTTTACCGTATGTGTAATACCAGTTGTTCGAGCCGTAAACCTTGTGATCGGGCAGCTTCGCTGTCGGACACATTGCGCGGCAGAATTCTCTGCCCGCGTCAAATGCGGACATATCGCAATAATCGCCGAATACTACCGTGCATACATCGAGCGTTTTTCCCGAAAGAATAACGCCTTCTCCGCCGTTGCGTATATCCGCCCACATCGATACTCCCGCGCCGTCATACTGCCACGTTACTATCGAAAAACACTGAACTTTAACGCCGAATCCTTCCGTATATCTCCCTTTAACGTCTTTTACGGAATCTGAGCCGTTCGATACAAGGATATACCACGGCATCATTCTTTCCGGCTCTATCCCCGCCCATCTCAAATCGGCGTAGGCGCGTTCGTATGCGTCTCCGAGTATTTTTACAGGTTCGTTTCTTTTTTCTTCACTGCTGAAATTCCAGCGAAGACGGATATACTTAAGCGGCGTTTTATCCGCCGTTATTTTAACTGCAAGCCCTCCGTTTTCCTCTTTCAGCGAAAGGACGATACCGCTTTCTTCAAATTTTTCCGCATACGGCCTTTTTATCGCCTCTTTATCTGTATAAACAGTCAAATGGTCGGGCAGTCTGAGCTTCATTTTTTATTCCCCTTTGTTTTTTTTAACAATTATATACCGCCAAACGCCTTTTGTCAATACTTTTCGGACGTTTTTACTTCAATGCGTCGGAAGTATCTGTACTGTACGCTTTAACGGACGGAAAAATCGCTACGATAAAGGAGTATGCAATAACAGCCGCGCAAACGAGCGCGATAAGTTCGGGAGAAAGATCCGTATAATATCCCGTTTCGGAATATCTGAAATCGACCGATATCCGCAAAAGCGCGGTGATTGCAAATCCCACTGCAAGACCTGCGGCAGATATTGCAACTATAAGCGCGGTCGTTTCAATATATACCGTAGCTCCGGAATAACCGCACAGCTTTTTTATCGCCGTTTTCCTGCTCTGCGAGTCGCAGTAGCGCAGAGAGACCATAATGATGCATATCGTCAGTATAACTGAGCCGAGAATAAACAGATAATAAGTAAAATACGAAAAACTTCTTATGTTTCCGACCGTCAGCAGCTCGGTGGCGGAATACTCGTTGTCCTCCGTCGATATTCCTTCAAGCTGCTTTTTCAGCTTTTCAAAAATGTCGTCTGAAACGCGTTTTGAATTTGAATCTATATAAAACGTTCCGGTCGCGCTTTCAATTCCGTTGTAATATCCGTACCAGTTTATCATAACCGTTGCGTCAACGTCGCTTGCCGCGCCGTTTTTCATGCCCATAACGCCTATAACTTTGCATTTGACAATTCTGCTGTTTATTGCGTCAAAATAATAGTAATATCCTTCCGAATCAACGTTTTTGTCAAATGATGTCATGCCTAATACGCAAAGCGGCTCTTCGGACCTGATATCGTCCTCCGTGAAATACCTTCCGGCGATTATATGCGGCTTCGGAAAGTTTTCTCCTTTAAAGAAAACTACGCGGACCTTGTCGTCGTCGTATGCGGCGTCAAGCTTATCGTCGAGAGCGTTGTATAAAACAAAGTCTTCCGCATACTCTTTCGGATCAAGCTTTTCGCTTTCTTTTACGCTTGTGGAGCTTCTCGATATTTTAAGTCTTACTGTGTTCTGCGAATAAAAATTATTATAATAGAGATTGTTTAAATCGTTTTTCTTTGCCTGATTTATCATAACAATAAAGAAAAACGTCATTACTGCAAACATAAAAACAAGCAGAACGGTTTCAACTCTCATCCTTCTCATGATCTCTTACTCTCCGTCCTTGATCAGCGATACTATGTCCGTTTTTCTTACCGTAAAATAACACAGCACGGCGCATACGAGCGCAAGCGCAGCGCCTAAAACAAGCATATATACGTATAGCTCGGGATTGTATACGGCTTTGATTATGTTAAAGAGTCTCGTTCCCCCGTAACTTTCCGGAAAAAGAAGGATGATCAGTGGAATATGACTTAAACAGAGTGCTGCGGCAAAATGAAGAGTTATGTCAAAAACAGCCATCAAAACTATATCTTTTACCGTCCGTCCCGTAAGCATATATATCGCATATGATTTTCTGTTGCGGTTGTATTTATTGAGCTGAGTTATCACTATTGCAAAAAAAGTAAATACGCCCACAAGCGCAGACATTACCGAAAGCCCCGTTACCCGTTCTTTCATTATCGATTCCGAAAGTTCAACGCTGTAATCGCTGTTTTGGACTGTGTAATATCCGGTAAACCCGTATTTGTCAAGTATTTCCGTCAGCTTATCCCTTCCGTATTCAAGTTTGCTTCTGTCAAAGTAAAAAGCGGTGTTTATAAACAGCTTTTCATGCATAATGCTCGCCACAGCGGCGATGGCAGCAACGTTGTTGATATCGTAATCAGATACCGTTCTTGACCAGTAACGTTCCGGCATAATAATAGTGTAGTCAAGATTCTCAAGCATATTTGTACCCGCTGATACGAATGAGTTAAAAACTATTGTGTCTTTTTCAAGTATACCTATAACTTTAAGAGGGGGATTTTGAAATTTTTCGAACTTTTGGTCGTGTTCGTAAACAGATTTGTAAGTATGTATAATATCTCCCACTTTATAATAGTCGGCATATTTATTTCCGAGTAAAACGGGGAGCGGGGCACCTTCGGAATAATTTGCGTAAAACTCGTCAAAATCTTCTTTCGTCAAAAGTCTTCCCGAAGAAAGTATCAGGTTGGAGTGTTCAATAAACCCCATGTCTACATCCGCCGCCTGGACTACAATGTATCCCGCATCCTTATATTTCGGGCTCCAACGTGCGCGATCTCCCTGCTCAGCGTATCCTTTCAGCATTTCTATATTATTATTTACGTCGGAAAAAGGGATCTGAACACTGGTAGAGCTGAAAAAATAATCGAGAAATCCGTTTTCGCGTATTTCTTTTATCATACGGTCAAGCAAAAGAGCGTGATCGTAAAGTTCCTCATCTGTTTTGTTGTCGACAAAAGGGTTTACGGCGATATGCGGATTTTCTTTCGACTGAAACAGAGAGTAGTCTGCTTTCCCGAATCTGAATATAGTGTGATCCAGATACATTTCATTTTCTTTTATAACTACCGAGCCGTCGTCAACGTTGTAATAATAAAGAATGTAACAAAAAAACAGTATGCAGCAGACGATCAGCAGCACCGTAAGGACGGTTGTTGAAACATTCCGTTTCATGCATCTCAAAAACTCATCAAATGCTGTCACATAATCACATCCTGTCATATTATAAAAACAGAGGACGCAGTCTCGCCCTCTGTATAAGTTTTAAAGTATTATTGTTTTTCAAGCCATTTCTGGTATTCTTCCGCCTTGATTTGCTCAAGATCCATCACATAATCCGGATCGATCAGTTGAAGCTGTATATATATACTGTCGGAATCACCAAAAAATTCAAGTCTCGGGTCCTCATCAACCCACGGAAAATCTTTTGCGAGAACGATAGTAATTCCTACTCCGTATTTTTCGCAGTAATAGGACGTTTCGGTTTGCCTGCTGTTGTCAGTGTATCCGGCTTCTTTTACTTTTTCGATGTACGATGCGAATTCCTCCTTTGTAATATCGATATGTACAGGTAAACTACCGTCTTCTTCAATAACATTGTTATAGTAAAAATGTATGGCATTTATATCGAGGACAGCTGAGTAAC
This sequence comes from Clostridia bacterium, assembly GCA_017427285.1. GTDB lineage: Bacteria > Bacillota > Clostridia > Oscillospirales > UBA644 > HGM12619. The sequence continues at coordinate 186,980 of JAFRTE010000007.1, read as the reverse complement.
CGAAACGATGAAAAAACTGTGCGGGATCCGGAAAATCATATAGATACATGCTTGAATAGAGCCATTCGCTCGTCCAATAGCCGGGCTCAATTTCATAATTAAATTGAACAGGTCTTCCTCTGCGAGTGATTTCTCCGTTAAAATTTGTTTCCGGTAATTCATCCGGCCATACGCTTACAAATACGTTATCGTCGTGAATGACATCTGGTGTGTTGCTATTGGTTTCGGATACTTTCTTATCGCTTAAAAGATTCTCTATTTCTGATGGTTTGGTATCGGTTGAGCAACTGCAAGTCAGGCATATTAGAAAAATAAAAGAAAGAAGAACTAAAAGTCGTTTCATAATGTTAACCCCCTAATTGTTTAATAGCCGTTGAAAAAATGTTATGGCTTACAGAGGATTTATAGCCTGATCAGCTTAATAAATCAACTCCGCGGTCTACAATTGACCAAACTGCCCTTCTTTTGCTTGCGTCTGGGAAAAGACAAGGCATACTCTGATAGTCTCCGGCATGTGCCCAGACTGTAACAAAAGCTCCTGTATCGCTATCATTATGTAACATAACATGATCATACTCAACTGAAGCAAGTGCAACCCCTTCACCGGTATGTCCACCATAACAATATGCATCTATGCATACTTCCATATAATAATTGTTATCGTCGATCACTCTGTTAAATGTAAGATTGTAATAAAAAGATGTCTGAACGGAGTTCTCTTCTGTAGCGATTGCCGTCATTGAGATTGCATTCGCGGTCACTAAAAGTATTATAAGCAAAATAGTTGTTATTTTTCTCATAAATCATACCTCATCTTTTCTATAATAATCAAAAATAATGATCGTGAAGTTGAACATATGTTATGTGTATCCTGAAATATTTAGTCGATTTATTCTCCAGAATCGATAAAATCATTCCATCGTGCTTCTCTGATTAATAGATTTATTTCCCGTTTGGTCTCATCGGGATAAAGATTACTGGAGGTGTTTTGACTGTTGCCGGCAGATGCACTCACTGAAATAGATGTTCCCATGTCAGAGTCGTTGGCCAGCATAGCGTGGTCATATTCTATGGATGCAAGGGCAAATCCCTGATTCGTTTGTCCGCCGTAGCAATTCGCGTCAGCGATTATTTCCAAATAATAATCAGTGTTGATTTCTCGGTAAAACGTGATGATATGGTAAAAATTGCTTTGTAAATCATACTCGTTTGTTATTGCGGAAAACCCGATTGAATTGCAACACATGAGCAAAACTGCTAAAAACATACATAAACATTTTTTCATAATTATTCCTCCATATTATATTTTGTAATTAAATTATAGCATTTATTAAATTGTTTGTCAAGAGTGTTAATACAAAATTTAATAGATTATTTATAAAAATACATTGATTTTGTCTTTTTATGAAATTATGAAACGTTTTACCTGATTTTCCATGCCATGTCTGTTATTTTTGCCCTTTTTGCTTTTCAAGCCATTTCTGATATTCTTCCGCCTTGATTTGCTCAAGATCCATCACATAATCCGGATCGATAAGCTGCAGCTTGACGTAACAGCAGTCTACTCCCGTTGGAAAAGCTCGTAATTTTTCATCGTCGTCCGCAAACGGAAAAACGTCTGCGAGAGCGATCGTTATTCCCACGCCGTATTTTTCACAGTAATACGTCGTTTCTGTTCTCTCGCTGTTATCTGTATAGTCAGCAGCAATCAGATTGTCTATAAATAAATCAAAGTCTTCTTTGGTTATGGCTACAGTTTCGTCAATTCCGTCGTCTGTCCTGCTGAGTTTGTTATATTTGAAAATAATGATTTTTTTTTCTAAAAGAAACGAACGTCCGAATTGGTTGAAATAAGGCACTGGATCAGGAAAATCATATAGATACATACTTTCGTATTTAAAGTCTGCTGTCCATTGACCGGGGGATATTTCGTAATAAAATGCAATAGGTCTTCCGTCATTAAAAACATGTCCATTCATTTCGGCAACTGGGAATTCATCCGGCCATACGCTTACGAATACGTCGTTTTCCCCTGGATTATCTTCTATTATCTGCTGTTCGTCGAAAAGACCTTTCGAACCATCATCTTTTGTTTGAAGCAATGTGTCAAGATCTTCAGTATTGTTTTCGTTAGAGCAGCCGGAACCGCAGAAAATAATCGATAACAGTAAAACAGAAACGATTATCATTATTGTCAGTTTCTTCATATAGTAAACCTCCGACTGAATAAATATTCTTGACTAAATAAATGATACCATTTTTTTTTAATTTTGTCAATCATTTTCAATAATTATTCAAAAATTGTTAAAAAAACAAATAAAACGAGCTTTATAAGGCTCGTTTTATCGTTCATAGATTATTGAAGATCATTTCCTGAGTATCCTGATCGAATTCAGTATTGCAATCAGCGCAACACCGACGTCGGCAAAAACAGCCATCCACATATTCGCCGCGCCGAATGCGCTCAACAACAGGAATATCGCTTTTACGCCGAGCGCAAATACTATGTTTTCAATTACCGTTTTTTTCGTTTCTCCCGCAATTTTAATCGCTTCGGCGATTTTGGATGGCTCGTCTGTCATCAGCACAAAATCAGCCGCTTCTATCGCCGCGTCGGAACCCGTTCCGCCCATCGCTATCCCTATATCCGCTGTGGCAAGCGAAGGAGCGTCGTTTATGCCGTCGCCCGCAAATGCGATCTTACTCCTGTTATCCGTTTCCTTCTTGATTTTTTCAATTATTTTGACCTTTTCGTCCGGAAGAAGAGATGCGTAAAACTCGTCAATTCCCGTTTTTTCACAAATGTCTTTTGCAATGATTTCGCTGTCGCCCGTCAGCATTACGGTCTTTTTTACGCCGAGTTTTTTCAGATCGGACACCGCATTTTTGCTGTCTTTCTTGATTTCGTCGGAGATCACGATACATCCGAGATATCTGCCGTCTTTTGCGATGTAAACCTTCGTACCCGTACCGTCACAAACGGAAAAATCGATTTTCCGTTTTTCCATCAGCTTTTCGTTTCCGGCAAGTATCTCTTCTCCGTTTTTCACAGCACGTATGCCGTAACCCGCAATCTCTTCATACTCTGATATGCTGCCTCTGTCAACGGACTTCCCGTAGCTTTCGATAACCGATATGGCGATGGGATGGTTTGAAAAACATTCCGCATATGCCGCCGCTTCCGACAGCTCGTCAGCCGAAATTCCTTCGGCGGGGACCGTTTCTGATACCTTGAAAACACCCTTCGTAATGGTACCGGTTTTATCGAAAATTACCGTCTCAACCTTGTTTAACGCTTCAAGGTAATTGCCGCCTTTAACAAGTATTCCGTGCTTCGATGCGGCGCCTATGCCTCCGAAAAACGCAAGCGGTATCGATATAACGAGTGCGCACGGACACGAAATTACAAGGAAAGAAAAAGCTCGGTAAAGCCAGTCGGACCATAGTCCGTTAAAAAAGAGGGGAGGGATTACAGCAAGAAGCACCGCTGCCGCAACGACCGCAGGTGTATAGTATTTTGCAAAAGCTGTGATGAAATTTTCCGTCGGCGCTTTGTTCGAAGAGGCGTTCTGCACAAGGTCGATTATCTTCGATACCGTCGATTCGCCGAAGCTCTTTGTTGTTTTAACGGTTATTACTCCGTTAACGTTTATGCTTCCGGACAAAACCTCGTCTCCGCAAAATACGTTTCTCGGCGCCGATTCTCCCGTAATAGCTTTCGTGTCAAGCGTCGATTCCCCGTCGGTAATAATTCCGTCAAGCGGTATTTTTTCTCCCGGACGGATAATGATCGTTTCGCCCGGCTCGACCTCGTCGGGATACACGGTCATCTGTTCCCCGTTCCGTAACACGGTCGCCCTGTCGGGTCTTATATCCATAAGCTCGGTTATTGATTTTCTCGAACGGCGTACGGCGAGTTCCTGAAACAATTCGCCTACGGTATAAAACAGCATGACCGCAACCGCTTCGGGATATTCTCCTATCGCAAACGCGCCTACTGTCGAAACAGTCATAAGAAAGTTTTCGTCAAAAATCCGACCACGAAAAATGTTTTTAACCGCATGCAAAACGACCTCTCCGCCGAGAATTACATACGCCGCTAAAAGCATTGTTATATATACGGCAAAAGGCAGATCTAAAACGGCGTTCAGTATCAGAGCAGCCGCGTAAACTACCGCGCCGATAATTATTTTTATCAGATCACTCTTGAAATCATCGTCGCCGTCATCGTGGCAATGCCCCTGACAGTCGCGGCATTCATCAATAAATTCGTCTTTGTCGCATTCGTGATTGTGTGCGTTTTTTAAAGAAACTTCAACGTCGGGTTCATGAGAATGCACGATTTTTTCAACGTCTCTGTCGATATCAGAAGCATTTTTTTCTTCAAATTCAACGGCAAGACTTTGCTGCATAAGATTTACGCTTGCAAAAACAACGTAATCGAGTTTTTTTACTTCATCTTCGATTTTTGCCGAACAGTTTGGGCAGTCAAGCCCCTTCAGAATGTAATCCTTCTTCATAATATTCCCTCTCAAACAAATAGTTGCTCAATTATTCAACTAACGGATATAACAACGCCAAACCTGTTTGCAAAATTACTCGTTTATATGCTCGAGCCCCATATCTATTATCTGTTTAACATGGTCGTCGGCAAGCGAATAATAAACGTTTTGCCCTTCTTTTCTGAATTTTACAAGGTCAAGTAACCGAAGCGCCTTCAACTGGTGCGAGATCGCCGATTTGGTCATTCCGAGCAGGGCGGCAAGATCGCAAACGCACATTTCGCTCTGTTCGAGCGCATGAAGCACCTTTATCCTCGTCGGATCGGCAAACATTTTATACAGAGTTGAAAGCGCAACGTAATAGTTTTCCGCCAGCATACTCTCTTTTGCTTTGTTAACCGTATTTTCATGAACGGTTTCGCATTGACAAACAGTTTCGTCGTTCATTTTAACGCTCCCAAATTAAATAGTTGAACAATCGTTCAACTATATTATATTCATTTTTATCCGAAAGTCAATACTTGTTTTAAAATTTCACAATAATTTACCGATTGCATCATTCTTTTTGACAATTCGGAGTGATTTTTCTTCTTTACTTGATTTTTTTATTAAATTGTTGTATAATAGAGCATATGGCATGATATCCTTAAGGAGAAGATCGAATGAAAAAAGATATAGTAATAATCGGAGCGGGCCCGGGCGGCATTTTTTCGTCTTACGAACTTATCAAGCTTGACCCTAAGCTCGATATCACGGTACTCGAAGCCGGCAATCCGCTCAATAAACGCAAATGTCCTATAGACGGCAAAAAGATAAAAAGTTGCGTCAACTGCAAGCCGTGCTCGATAATGAACGGTTTCGGAGGCGCAGGCGCGTTTTCGGACGGTAAATACAATATCACAAATCAGTTCGGCGGCACTCTGTATGAATATATCGGCAAACAGCAGGCCATCGAGCTTATGCGTTACGTTGACGGCATCAATCTCGCATACGGCGGAGAGGGTACGAAGCTATACAGCACCGCAAACACATCCATAAAAACCCTCTGTCTGCAAAACAACCTTCATCTTCTCGACGCTTCCGTCAGACATCTCGGCACGGATATCAATTACATCGTTCTCGATAATCTTTATAATGAGCTGAAAGACAAAATAGATTTCAGATTCAATTCTCCCGCCGTCAAAGTTGAAAAAGCGGACGGTCTTTTCAGAATAACGACCGAAAAGGGCGAAGTTTTCGAAGCCGAAAAATGTATCATATCGGCAGGCAGAAGCGGAAGCTCGTGGATGGAATCTGTCTGCCGCGATCTGGATATACCAACAAAAAGCAACAGAGTCGATATAGGCGTCAGAGTCGAGCTGCCCGCAGTTCTTTTTTCACATCTTACCGATGAGCTTTACGAAAGCAAGATCGTTTACCGTACCGAAAAATACGGCGACCTTGTCAGAACGTTCTGCATGAATCCGCGCGGGGCTGTCGTAAGCGAAAATACAAACGGTATCGTTACTGTTAACGGACACAGCTACGAAGACCCGGCGCTTCAGACCGAAAATACAAATTTCGCGCTTCTCGTAGCCAAACATTTTTCCGAACCATTCAAAGATTCAAACGGTTACGGCGAGAGTATCGCGCGTCTTTCGAATATGCTAGGCGGCGGTATAATAATCCAGCGTTTCGGCGACCTTGTTTCGGGCCACAGAAGCACCGCTGCTAGAATTAGCGAATCGTTTACCGTTCCCACTTTCGCAGCAACGCCCGGCGATCTCAGTCTCGTAATGCCCAAGAGGATACTCGACGGTATTATCGAAATGATTTACGCCCTCGATAAGATCGCTCCGGGTACGGCCTCGGGGGACACTCTCCTTTACGGTGTCGAAGTTAAATTTTACAATATGGAAGTCACCCTCAGCGAAAATCTCGAAACGAACCATAAAGGACTTTTCGTCATAGGCGACTGCAGCGGAATTACCCATTCGCTGTCGCATGCGTCGGCAAGCGGAGTATACGTGGCAAGATATATAAGCGAAAATCATAACAAATAAACGGAGAAACTTATCAAATGTCCATAAAAGCAGTTCTTTTTGACCTTGACGGAACGTTGCTTCCGATGAATCTTGAAGAATACCTTAACGTTTATCTCTCTAACCTTGCAAAAAAAGTCGAGCCTCTCGGATACGGCAAAAAAGAGTTTATCGCAAGTCTTTGGGCGGCTACCGAATATATGGTTAAAAACGACGGGAGCGCAACGAACGAAGAGGTATTCTGGAGAGAGTTTTCTAAAATACACGGCGATAAGGTATACGAACATATGCCCGTTTTCGACTCGTATTATACAAACGAATACGGTCTTGCAAAAGAAGTTTGCGGTTACGACCCCATGGCGGCAAAAACCGTCGCATATCTGTATAATAAGGGTATGACCGTCGTTTGCGCAACAAATCCCTTGCTTCCTTATACCGCGATGTGTGCAAGACTGTCGTGGGCAGGCGTTGACGATAAATATTTTTCTCTTATCACCGCGTACGAAAACAGCCGTTTCAGCAAGCCGTTTCCGGCGTATTATCTCGAAATACTGTCTAAGATCAGTAAAGCTCCCGAAGAATGCATCATGGTCGGCAACGATGTCTCCGAGGATATGCCCGCTAAAAAAACGGGGATGAACGTCTTTTTGCTCACAAACTGTCTTATAAACAAAACCGGTGAGGATATTTCCGCGTATCCTCACGGCGGCTTTAACGACCTTATCGCTTACATAGAAAAAATCGGATAAATATACTGCGCTTTATCAGGCGCATTTTTTTATCCGAAAATATATTTATTTTTTATTAAAATAACTTGACATGCGACGGAAAACAGTATATAATAAATATAACTACAGGTTTATTATCACAGGAAGTAAGGTTATGAAAAAATTATTTTTTCGTTTGCTGATCTTTGTTGCAGTTGCGGCAGCGCTTTGCTCGCTCTGCTCATGCTCACGGTCTGACATCGAAAAAGAAGAAGAGGAGGTTTATTCTTTGGAATTTGAAAACCTTTTGCAGAATACCGCGCCCGAAAAGGGCGATAAGATCGCCGTTATGGAAACAAGCATGGGGACGGTAAAAATCAGATTTTTCCCGAAAATCGCGCCGAAAGCCGTTGAAAACTTCATTACTCTGTCTGAAAACGGTTATTATAACGGCATTACTTTTCACCGCGTTATGGACGGATTTATGATCCAGGGCGGAGACCCCACGGCAACCGGACGCGGAGGCGAAAGCTGCTGGGGAAAAGAGTTTGAAGACGAATTTTCAAAATATCTCTTCAATTTCAGAGGTGCGCTTTCAATGGCAAATGCCGGCGCAAACACAAACGGAAGCCAGTTTTTCATCAATCAGAATAACGGGTATCCCGATGCTACCTGGGATCTTATCGAAGACAGATACGGTATAGACAAAGACGTCGTCGAGCTTTACAAAAAAATGGGTGGAGGCGCTCCGTGGCTCGACGGTCATCACACCGTTTTCGGACAGGTTATCGAAGGTATGGATGTTGTGGACGCTATCGCCGCGGTTGACGTGGATGAAGCAAGCAAACCATTTGAAGACGTTATGATAATCAGTATTACTATCGAAGAATACAACGGCTGATTTTAAAAATTTACAAAAAAATTATCAAACGGAGGTAAACTGTAATGAAAAAAACCATCAATGTCGGTCTTGTCGGCTATAAATTCATGGGCAAGGCGCATTCAAACGGTCTTACTCAACTGCCGATGTTTTTTGACACTTCTGCAAAGGTCGTTAAAAAAGCAATTTGCGGCAGAGATGCCGAATGGGTCGAGCAGAGCCGCGAAAAATTCGGATGGGAATCATGCGAAACTTCGTGGGAAAAGCTTGTCGCCCGTGACGATATCAACGTGATCGATATTACCGCGCCGTCAAACGTACATAAGGAAATAGCTCTTGCCGCCGCAGCTTCGGGAAAACATATTTTTTCCGAAAAACCCCTTGCTTTAAATACTTCCGACGCAAAGGAAATGCTTGACGCAGCAAAGAAAGCGGGGATCAAGCATCAGGTCGGTTTCAACTACCGTTTTGCGCCCGCCGTCGTTCTTGCAAAAAAACTGATCGACTCGGGCAAGATCGGTAAAATATTCCATTTCCGCGGTTCATTCCTTCAGGACTGGATCATAGACCCCGACTTCCCGCTCGTATGGCGTCTCGATAAATCGGTTTGCGGCTCCGGCTCTCACGGTGACCTCGGAGCTCACGTAATCGATGCCGCAAGATATCTCGTCGGCGATTTTTCAAAGGTAATGGGCATGTCGAAAACATTTGTTACCGAAAGACCTCTCGTTGAAAGGATGACAGGACTTTCCGGTAAAGCGGGTGCAGACGCTCCTCTCGGAAAAGTTACCGTTGACGACGCAACAATATTCATGGCTGAGTTTGAAAACGGCGCTCTCGGAGTTTTCGAAGCAACACGCTTTGCCGCAGGCCATAAAAACGATATGTCCTTTGAGATAAACGGCGACAAGGGCTCTTTGAAATTCTCGTTTGAGAGAATGAACGAGCTTTGGTATATGAGCCGTGAGGATGAGGAGGACCTTCAGGGCTTCCGTCTTATCCAGGCTTCCGAAGGCTGCCACAACTATGCTTCTCACTGGTGGCCCGCAGGTCACGTTCTCGGCTACGAGAATACTTTTGCGCATGAATTCTATGAATTCTACGAAGCAATCGCAAACAATACCGATACATGTCCCGATTTCTATGACGGTTACAAGTGCTGCCAGGTTCTCGATGCCGTTGACGCATCCATAGAAAACCGCTGCTGGATAAACGTTTGTGAAATAAAATAAATCTTTTATAAATTATGAGGTATTCATTATGAAAAAAATTCGCGTTGTTGTCTGGAACGAACATATGCAGGATGCTACAGACGCTAATGTAAAAGCGGTATATCCCGACGGTATGAATGCCGCGCTCAAAAAAGGCATAACCGCAGGAAACGATCTTTTTGCAGTAACAGAGGCTACTCAGGATATGCCCGAACACGGTCTTACCGAAGAAGTGCTTGCAAACACCGATGTTCTCATTTGGTGGGCGCATTGCGGACATCATCTTGTAAGCGACGAGGTCGTAGCGCGCGTTATCCGCCACGTACAGGCGGGCATGGGCTTCATCGCTCTTCATTCTGCCCATTATTCCAAACCTTTTACACGTCTTCTCGGCACTACGGGCAGACTTATCTGGCGCGAATCGGGCGATACCGAAGTTCTCTGGAATGTAAATCCGTCTCATCCCATAACGGAAGGCATAGGCGATAAATTCATTCTTCCTCAGGAGGAAACATACGGCGAATTTTTCGATATTCCCAGACCGGACGACAATATCTTTATCGGATGGTTTTCCGGCGGCGAAGTTTTCCGTTCCGGCGTAACGTTTACGAGAGGCCTCGGCAAAATATTCTATTTCCAGCCCGGACATGAATCCAATCCGACCTTCTACAACGAAAACTATCTTACCGTCGTCAAAAATGCGATCAAGTGGGCAAATCCCGGCAAAGAAAGAGTTTTCCTCGATGCTCCGTGGGTTCCCGCAACAATAGAAAAGAAATAAATCTCAAGAAAAATATAAAGAGAGGTTTTCCGTAAGTGAAAATAAAAAGGGTAATCGCTGTTTTATTCTGCGCCGTGATCGTTTTTTCATCCGTTTCGTGCTCTTCCGCGGGTGAAGAGGTATTCGACCTCGATCTGACCGTAATGGAAACCAACGAAGCTGATTTCGAGGGACAGAAACTGAAGTATATGTTCGACCCCGTCATGAACTGGGCGGTATCGGCGTCAAACGATTCTTTCCTCGGCTATACCTACAATACCGTTCTTGCAGACGCCGCAATAAAACGCGTTAAAGAGATCGAAGAGAACCATAACTGCACGCTTATCATCGAATCCCGTTCTGGGCTCCACGAATACGTCAAAGCCCCGGTGTTTTCAGGCGTTTATGTCGCGGATATCGTTTCGGGTATCTCCGATATGATAGGGGACAACTGCCGCGTCGGACTTTACGTAGGCATGAGCGAAGTTTCCGATATCATCGATATCACCGATTCTTCGAAATGGGGCGAACTTCCGTTTCTTGAAACGATGTTTTACAACAACGATCTTTACGGTCTCGTTCCCGCCGCGTGGCCGGAGCTTACACAGATAAATTTCGGATACCCCGTCGTCTTCAACGGAACGATTTTTGCCGCAAACGGTCTTACCGATCCTCGCGAATATGTCGAAACCGGAACATGGAACTGGAGCAAATTCAGCGAAACGGTCGAATCCGCGCATTTTGAAGAGGGCGGAGTAGTAAAGCATTTCGGTTTTATGGCTTCTTCCGCCGTTCTTACCGAAATGTTCCTTTTCTCAAACGGCGCGGCGCCGATATCGCTTGATGCAGACGGCAATCCGTATTTTTCAATGTACGAGCGTGCCGGTACGAGCGCGATCGATGCATGCATCAATTTCTATCAGACATACAAAGACACATGCCTTCATAAAAACGCTCTCCGCTATAACCACGACGAAATCGCCCAGGGCTTCTGCCGCGAAGAGGCGTCCATGGCTGCGGTTTACACCGGTTATATATACGGCAGAGATGCGATTGTCGCTCAGAAAGTTTACAATTTCGGTATTCTTCCTTTCCCTCACGGACCGGATGTGCCGGACGATTACGCATACGGTGTAATAGAGAATATTTACTCCGCGTTCGCAATGCCTCTCACTACCACCAATGCGAGAAATACCGCAACCGTCATCAACGAGTTATACGATCCTCTCGAAGGGTTCGAAACCCGTGAGATCGTTCAGGAATATATGTCTTATAACTATTTCTTTGACGAAAGAGATGCGGATGTCTTTTTCAAAATGTACGACAACTGCGTTTACAATTATTTCCACTGGACAAATGCGGGTCTTCTCAATAACTTCCTCGGTCAGCATTCTTCCGTGGAATTTGTATCCGCAAACGAGTCCGCCGTCAACGAGCTTATCGTTGAATATTGTATTCCCATTGTTGACTCGATCCTTAACATTTACGGCGAATACAACGCATATCAGGACTGAAATTAATAAACAACATAAAATCTGAAAGGAATCAAACTATGAAACTCGGTGTTTTTACAGTTCTTCTCGGCGATATGGAATATCCCGAAGCATTCAAATATCTCGCGTCCAAAGGCGTTCAGGCGATAGAGCTCGGCTGCGGCGGTTTCCCCGGAAACGCACACTGCAAACCGAAGGAACTTCTTGCCGACAGCGCAAAATTCGACGCTTTCATGGCTGAAATCAAAAAATACGGTTTCACCGTTTCCGCTCTTTCCTGCCACGGCAACCCCGTTCATCCCGACAAAGCCGTTGCCGCAGCTTTCGAAGAGGATTTTGAAAACGCATGCCGTCTCGCTCAGAAAATGGGCGTTACTAGGATCGTAACGTTTTCCGGATGTCCGGGCGGCTCAGCGGAAGACAAAACTCCAAACTGGGTAACATGCCCCTGGCCTGACGATTTCCTTAAAATAGTCGATTATCAGTGGAACGAAGTCCTCATCCCTTATTGGAAAAAAGCGGTCGCTTTCGCAAAACAGTACGGCGTTGAAATGATCTGTCTTGAAATGCACCCCGGTTTCTGCGTATACAATCCCGAAACCCTTCTTCGCCTCAGAGCGGCCGTCGGCCCCGAGATCGGAGCAAACTTCGATCCTTCTCATCTCGTATGGCAGGGTATCGATCCGGTTGCCGCAATTACGGAGCTTAAAGACTGCATGTTCCATTTCCATGCGAAAGATACGAGAATAGATAAATACAATACAGCCAAAAACGGCGTGCTTTCAACTTCTCACTACGGCAACGTCGCAACGCGTCCGTGGGTATTCCGCTCTGTCGGTTACGGCAACCCGACGTCTTATTGGAAGGATATCGTCAGTGCCCTCAGAACGATAGATTACGATTTCGTAATGTCTATCGAACATGAAGACAGTCTCATGTCCGCAGCCGAAGGTCTCGGCAAAGCAATAGACGTTCTTAAAGAATCGATGACCTTTGAAGACAAGGGCGGAATGTGGTGGGCTTAAACCACTGCATCAAGAAATATTTTTTTATCGGGTTTTTCGCAAAAAAAAATACGAATATTACTGTTTATATATTGAAAAATCCGTTAAAATATGTTATAATAATCAAAAGTGATCGGCTCATAACGATAAATTCAATCAGGAGGAAACACCATGTCCATTTTTGACAAACTCAAAAAAACAGCGGAAGATGCAGTTAAATCTGCAGCAGACGCTGTCGGAAACAAAAGCGAAACGTTTACTTTCGCCGCTCTTCCGGAAAGTCTTGCCGAAATGCAGGCTCTTCCCGAGGCGTCTCTCGACACTCCGTTCAAAACCGCAGCTCTTACCGTTTGTGCTCTTTGCGCATACGCGGCAGACAAGCAGATAGGTATCGATATGCTTAACTGGCTTCGCGGCCCCGAACCTCTTTCGACCTACGCCATCCAGTTCCTAGACGACCGTTTCCGCGACGGATACCATGCCATTTTCTCTTATTTCAAAGACGCAAAACCCGAAAATGACTATACTCCGTCAGAACCGTTTACCCTTACCTTCTATACGAATCCCTATTCTGCGGACAACAAGGGTTATATGAAGCTCTTCATCAACTCCGGCGGAGCGGATAATGCCCGTTATGTGATTCTCCGTCAGAGAGGCAGCGACGGTAAGTGGTTCCTTAACGAACAGTTCCTTCTTGTCGGAGTCCGCAAGGCAAAATCCGAAGATCCATGGGCTTAACAATGAGAAAGGTCAGCGCGGGCGGAAGCTTTATCCTCTGTTTTATAATTAACGTCTTTCTGACTTTCTGGTGGAGTGCTCCCGCCTGGATTCTTCTTGCCTTACATTTCATTTTCGGCATTTCCGTCTGGTGGTTTATCGGCGCCGTTGCAGTATGGTTTATACGTATTCTTATCGGTATGATCCTGATCGGCTGGGCGTCAAGATGCTCCGTTCCCGATGCGCCAAAGGAAAACAAAAACCCGTATTCCGCCACCAACAGCAAAGTTTTCGGACAGTAAAAAGAAATTAAATTCACCTTAATGAAAGGGGTATTATTATGGGACTTATTAAAGCTCTTACAGGCGCAGTCGGCGGCGTGCTTGCAGACCAGTGGAAGGAGTTTTTCTACTGTGACGCACTTCCGACAGACGTTCTCGTAAGAAGAGGTTACAAAAAAATAACAGGACGTTCATCCAATACTCAGGGAAATGACAACGTCATTTCAAACGGTTCCGGTATCGCCGTTGCCGACGGTCAGTGTATGATCATAGTCGAACAGGGCAAGGTTGTTGAAGTTTGCGCCGAACCCGGCGAATACACATACAACAATTCTACCGAGCCCTCAATTTTCGCAGGTAAACTCGGCACCAGCATTCTTGAAACATTCAAGGCGATCGGCAAAAGATTTACTTACGGCGGCGACCCCGGCAAAGATCAGAGAGTTTACTATTTCAATACTAAGGAAATTCTCGGCAACAAATTCGGCACACCCAGCCCGATCATGTTCAGAGTAGTAAACAAAGAGGCAAACCTTGCAAGAACCGTTCAGGTAAGATGCAACGGTATGTATTCCTACGTTATCGCAAACCCGCTTCTTTTCTATACAAGAGTTTGCGGCAACGTTGAAAACGAATTCAAGAGAGATCAGATAGACGAAGCTCTTAAGATAGACTTTATCGATGCTCTTCAGCCCGCTCTCGGCGCTATGTCGTCGCTCGGTATCCGTCCCGACGAACTTCCCGCAAAAGCTCCCGAGCTTAAATCCGCAATGAACGATGCTCTTAAGGTTGACTGGGTAGAATCACGCGGTATTTCCGTTGAAAGGATCTCCCTCAACCCGATTACGCTTACTGCGGAAGACATGAAGAAGATCAACGAGCTTGAAGAAGCCGTTTCTTACGGCTCCAACGCATTTGCAATGGCAGGTCGTATGACCACCGCTACCGCAAACGCAATGGAAAGCGCAGCTCAGAATGAATCCGGCGCTATGACCGGATTTATGGGCATGGGACTTGCAGGCGGAGCTATGGGCGGCGGATTCAACGCAGCTCAGAATTTCTACAATGCAGGCGTCGCTCAGCAGCAGGCACAGCAGCAGGCTGCTCCCGCAGCTCCGGCAGCGGATACATGGAAATGCTCCTGCGGAGCCGAAGCGCACGGCAATTTCTGCCCTGAGTGCGGAGCGAAGAAGCCCGCGGATGCAGAAGGATGGACATGTCCTTCCTGTCATGCCGTAAACAAGGGCAAATTCTGCACCGAATGCGGTGAAAAGAAACCCGCAGGCGTTCCTCAGTACAGATGCGATAAATGCGGCTGGGAACCCGAAAAGGGAGCTAAACCCCCGAAATTCTGCCCCGAGTGCGGAGATCCGTTCGACGATGGTGATATAGTTTCGTAACATGATTACAAATGACCGTTGTGGCGTGTTTCCATGCCATAACGGTCATTTTTGCAATAAAACAAATTTATTCTGTATAGGTGAAAACAATGGCAGCATTGCAAGAATACAAATGTCCTTGCTGTGACGGCGCAATATCGTTCGACATCGAATCTCAGCGGATGAAATGTCCGTATTGCGGCACCGAATTCGACGTTGAAACTCTTAAGGCCTACGACGAAGAGCTGAAAAAAACGGGACAGAACAATCTTTCATGGAATTCCCTTAACGGAGCGGAATGGTATCCGGGAGAGGAGGACGGGCTGCGCATATATCTTTGCAATACGTGTGGAGGCGAAATAGTTGCGGACGAAAACACCGCCGCCGCATCATGCCCGTTTTGCGGAAATCCCGTTGTTATGATGGGACAGTTCCGCGGAGATTTAAAGCCCGATTACGTCATACCGTTCAAGATCAGCAAAGAAGCTGCAATTGAAGCTCTTAAAAAGCATTATGTCGGTAAAAAGCTGCTTCCCAAGGCATTCAGAGATCAGAATCATATCGATGAAGTAAAAGGACTTTATGTTCCTTTCTGGCTTTTTGATTCCGACCTCGACGCTCATATCCAATATAAAGCCACAAGGCTTCGTTACTGGAGAGACAGTTCATATAATTATACCGAAACAAGCTACTTTTCAGCTTACAGAGAAGGCAGCGTCGGATTTAACAAGGTCCCCGTTGACGGGTCTTCAAAAATCCCCGACGCTTTAATGGAGTCGATCGAACCTTATGATTTCAGCGATGCGGTAGATTTTCAGACGGCGTATCTTTCCGGTTATTTTGCCGATAAATACGATGTCGGCTACGACAACTGCATCACCCGCGCAAACGAAAGGACCCAGAAAAGCGCCGAAGAAGCATTTGCCTCCACCGTTACGGGCTATTCATCAGTAAGGGCCGAGAATACTTCCATCAATCTCTTGAAGGGAAACACAAAATACGCTCTTTATCCTGTTTGGTTTCTTAATACGACCTGGAACGGAACTCAGTACAGCTTTGCAATGAACGGACAGACAGGCAAGTTCGTAGGAGACCTTCCTCTCGATAAAGGCGCATATAGAAAATGGCTGTTCGGAATAGCAGCGGCTGTCGGCGTCGCCGTTTTTGCCGTTCAGTATCTTCTCTGGCTTTTATAGGAGGTGCTGAATATGAAAAAACAGTTTATTTCGCTGATTGTTGCTCTGCTCGTTCTTTTCTCCTTTTCGTCTCCGGTTTTCGCGGCTGAAAACAGCCATATAACCGATGAGGTCGACCAATTTGCCTTTGACGAGATCGAAAGACTTGATCAGATAGCGAAGGATTATGAATCCGAGCTCGGTATCGGCTTTTATTACGCATACGTTGCCGATAAACTCGAAAATTTCGACCCTTCAGCCGCAGTCTTTTCCGAAAACTATGTTTTCCTTGTTGAGGACGATTATTCGTGGTGGATAAAAACAAACGGAACCGCCGATAATTATATCGGACAAGCGGAAAAATACGCGATCTGGGATGAATACTCCTCCGCCGATTCCTATTACGGCGCGGTCGTAAGATTTTTTGATACCTGCGCGTCGATAATAAAAGGCGATATTCAGGTCAAAGACGATCCCGACATCTTCCCGTCTTCTTTCCCCGGCAGACTTTACGACGGAGCGGACCTTCTTACCTCGTCAGAAGAAAGCGCTCTTCTTTCAAGACTTAATGAAGTCAGCGAACAGTATAAAACAGATTTTGTTATCGTTACTGTAGATACAGTCGGCTCGTATTCGGCAAACGCCTATATCGAAGAGTTTTTCGACCGTTTCTCATACGGCAGCGGCAATATGGAAAACGGCGGTGTTATGCTGCTGCTTTCAATGAAAGAGCGCGATTACCGTATCCTTTCTGACGGAATCGTAGGCGATACGATAGGGGACAGCGAAATTGAAGATATCGGAGATTATATAGTTTCCGACCTCTCGTCGGGATATTACAAATCTGCGTTCAACAGCTTTATTTCCAGATCCGAATATTACGTAAACGGCGCTATAAACGGTTTCCCCTTCAATTTCGTGCCGGCTGTCGTTTTTTCTGTGATCGTCGGCTTCATTGTTTCTCTTATTTCCGTAAACTCGATGAAAAAAAAGCTTAAAACCGTCAATCCCGTAAACGAGGCAAATTCTTATCTCAGAGAAGGCAGTCTCAATCTCGTAAAATCAAACGATATGTTCCTGTATGCAACCGTATCAAGGACTGTGAGATCAAAAAGCTCAAGCTCTTCGCGCAGCAGAAGCGGGGGAGGATCCCGTCATGTAGGCGGAGGAAAATTCTAATATCTAATAAAAAAGGAGAAATCCATGTCAAAAAAACAAATCGTTAATATTATCAACTTTATACGCGATGTTGAGCCGCGTTGCTACGTAGACCTTGTCGAACCTGTTCGACATCAGATAGAACTGATGCAGCAGTATAATCTGAAAGGCACTTTTCTTCTTCAATACGACGCTCTCATCGATAACGTTTATACCGATATGCTAAAATCGCTCGATCCCGAACAGTTTGAGCTCGGCGTCTGGTTCGAAATCGTTCAGCCCCAGTGCGAAGCGGTAGGGATCCCATGGACAGGCCGTTTCCCCTGGGACTGGCATGTTCATTGCGGCTTTTCTGTAGGGTACACCAAAAAACAGAGAGAGATGCTTGCCGATGTCCTTTTCGAAAAATTCCGCGAGATATTCGGTAAATATCCGCGCGTTTTCGGCTCGTGGTTTTTTGATACACACACCGTTCGCTATATAACCGAAAAATACGGCCTTGACGCAATGTGCAACTGCAAAGAGCAGTACGGCACAGACGGATACACGCTCTGGGGCGGTTATTACGGACAGGGATACTATCCGAGTAAAACAAACGTATTTATCCCTGCGCGCACATCCGAAGAGCAGATATCCGTCCCGCTTTTCAGAATGCTCGGCTCCGACCATGTTTATCAGTATGACAGAGGCGTAAACGTTTCAGATAACGAACATCTCGTTCAGGGCGTTATTACGCTCGAACCCGTCTATCAGAACGAAGGCGGCGGGGGAGATCCTGCGTGGGTCGATTGGTATATGCGTGAAAACTTCAACGGAGAATGTCTCTCTTTCGGATACGCACAGGCGGGACAGGAAAACAGCATGAGCTGGAAGAGTATGGGAAAAGGAATAGAATATCAGTTCCCGCTTTTTGCAAAACTCGCCGCAGAGGGCAAAATATCCGTAGAAAAACTCGGCGATACGGGGAAATGGTATAAAAAAACATATACTCACACACCGTCTTCAGCAATAACGGCGCATAATGCGTATGACGACGATAACAAAACGTCAGTCTGGTACTGTTCCGATCTGTACAGAATAAATCTGTATTCTGACAGCAACTCGTTCAGAATCCGCGATATCCATATTTTCGACGAAAAAATGCCCGATCCGTTCGAAGATACAGTCTGCACGGCAAACGACGCCGCATACGAAACTCTACCTCTCGTTGACGGAAACAGACACAGCGGCTCGGGAGTTCTTGCCGGCGTCCGTATACTCCGTGACGGAAAAGAATTACTTTCCGATAAAATGGAATTTTCCGATATCGGAAACGACAGCGCCAAGGTATCATACGGTAATTTTGATTTTCTGCTTGAAAAAGACGGATTTTCCGTCACGTCGGAGAGTGATTTTTCTATGGCTTATCTGTTTGGCAGAAAGGGAAAAGAGATCCCCGAAGTATTGTCCTTTAGCGAGCGCGAATTATCGCTTCGCTATCTTGACAGAAAATATAAGATCCGACTTGATTCCGGCGTTTTTGCTTCACCTACAGAAGTCCGCTCCGAAAACGGCAAGATCAGCGTCTCCTTCGTTTGCTGAAAATCTAAAACATACAAAAATCAGAGGCTGCGTCGCAGTCTCTGATTTTTGTATAATTTGTATTCTCTTAAACGGTCCTTAAAACTACCACCATGGCAAGTCCTTCAACAATCAGCGCAATTCCTCCGAGCTGAATTAAAAATGCCGGGTTTGTAAGGATTATTATCGCAAAAACAAGCGTGATCACGGCAAATATCAGCGAAATCATAAACATCATTCCGAATACTTTTCGCAGATTGAATGCGTTGATAAACATCATTATCGCGCCGTAAAGAAGAATAAATGCGGTTATGAAGTGGAAAAACGAGATAAAGAAATCCGAAGCAAAAATCAATGCGCATCCTATCGCTACCTGCAAAAGACCGACAAACATTCCCGACGAATTTTTCGATTTTTTCGCTAAAAATGCAATTACTTTAATAATACCCATGGCGGCAAAAACCGCGCCTATTACATAACAGAGAGTTTTAAGCGATTCCTGAGGCCATATGAGCATCGCGATTCCGAGAGCAATTAAAAGCACGCCGTCAAAAACATAACTTTTAAACATTGAAGTGATTTTTTTTGCCATTTTCTACCTCTGATACTGTGAAAAATTATTGTATGTTTCTTTAATATAAGTATACCACATAAGACGGTTAAAGTCAATAGCAAAACTGCTTTTATGCAAAAATTTATGAATATGCAATTCGGCACAAAAAAGACCCGAAAACATAAGTTCCCGGGTCCTTGGCTGGGATAGCTGGACTCGAACCAGCGGATGCAGGAGTCAAAGTCCTGTGCCTTACCGACTTGGCTATATCCCACCGTTTTGCTGACATTAAATAATTATATCACATTTGCGTTGATTTGTCAATACCGCCGTTTCAATATTTCACTTTAATATAAAACGGACAGCGCCCCTGAGGGATGCTGTCCGAATATGTTTTGTCGTTTTTTTGCCGATTATTGTTAAAGACCTCTGTCGGCAAGGGCGGCTTTGCGGGAGAAGTTGGTTCTTCCCATATTGTCAGTACCCATATATTTAACCCAGATTTCGTCGCCTACGGAAACAACGTCTTCAACCTTGGCTACACGTTTTTCATCGAGCTGAGAAATGTGAACAAGGCCTTCTTTGCCGGGGACAAATTCAACAAACGCGCCTATGGGGATAATCTTCGTTACCCTTGCAAGGAAGATCGTTCCTTCTTCGGGTCCGTCAACGATCGTTTTAATAATGTTGAGGGCATTCTGACCCGCCTGAGGATCGGTGTAGGAAATATAGCAGTGTCCGTATCCGCCGTCTTCCTCAATGTCGATCTGCGCGCCTGTATCGGCGGTGATCTTCTGGATAACTTTGCCCTGTTTACCTATAACTTCGCTTATCTTGTCGGAAGGAATATTGTAGGTTATTATCTTCGGAGCATACTTCGAAAGTTCGGGACGCGGAGCAGGGATTGCTTTGAGAAGGATATCGTTGATTATGTGTTCGCGGCCTTTTCTTGTCTGCTCAAAAGCTTTTTCGATTATTTCGTATGTAAGACCGTCAACTTTGATATCGACCTGGATTGACGTAATACCGTTCATCGTTCCGGCAACCTTGAAGTCCATATCGCCGAAAAAGTCTTCAAGACCCTGAATATCTACCATCGTAAGCCAGCCGCCGTCTTCGCCTGTTATAAGTCCGCAGCTGATACCTGCAACGGGACGTTTGATCGGGACTCCCGCGTCCATAAGCGCAAGCGTGCTTCCGCAAACTGAACCCTGAGAGGTCGAACCATTCGAGGAAAGTACTTCCGAAACAAGTCTTATAGCGTAGGGGAATTCTTCAACGGAGGGGAGGACCGGTTCAAGCGAACGTTCCGCAAGTGCGCCATGTCCGATCTCACGTCTGCCCGCGCTGCGGACTGCCTTTGCTTCGCCCGTTGAATAGCCGGGCATATTGTAGTGATGCATATAGCGTTTTGTAGCTTCTTCGTCGATCGAGTCGAGTGTCTGGCTGTCTTTGAGCGAACCGAGAGTTGCTATCGTGAGCACCTGCGTCTGACCTCTTGAGAAAAGACCCGAACCGTGAACGCGGGGGATAAGACCGGCTTCCGCGTAAAGGGGACGTATTTCTTCAAGTCCGCGGCCGTCAACACGTTTATGTTCTTCGTAAAGCTCTTTGCGGACAATATATTTCTGCGTTTTGTAAAGAGCTTCGGCAAGAGCAGCGCCCTCGTCGGGATAAATTTCTGCGAAATGCTCATTAACGTCTTTTGTAACTTCGCCTATTGCCGCGTCGCGCTCGTCTTTGTCGTCATGGTTGAGAGCGAGCTTCATAGCGTCGTAACAGTAAGCTTTTACTTCTTCGTAGATCTCTTCGTTAACGGCAAAACTCGGATATTCAAATTTCGGCTTTCCAATTTCGTCTTTTATGCCCTGAATAAAATCAACGAGCTCTTTTATTATGCCGTGAGCATAGATTATGCCTTTAAGCATTACGTCGTCGGGAATTTCGTTTGCTCCGGCTTCAATCATAACGATCTTTTCTTTTGTTGCGGCGATAGTTACGGACATATCCGATTTTTCGCGCTGTTCGGCTGTCGGGTTGATAACGTATTCTCCGTCAACATAACCGAGTGAAACGCCGCCTATCGGGCCGTTCCAGGGAATATCGGATATCGATATAGCGATCGATGCGCCTATCATGCCGGCAATTTCGGGCGAACAGTCGGGATCGACCGATAAAACGAGTATGTCTATAACAACGTCGTTTCTCATATCTTTCGGGAAAAGGGGACGGATAGGACGGTCGATAACTCTTGATGCGAGTATCGCTTTTTCCGAAGGTCTTCCTTCTCTTCTTGCCCAGCTTCCGGGGATTTTGCCTACGCTGTAAAGCTTTTCTTCAAAATCAACGGAAAGAGGGAAAAAGTCTATTCCGTCACGGGGTTTTTCAGATGCGGTCGCCGTTGCAAGTATCGTCGTGTCGCCGTATCTTACAATACAGGAACCGTTTGCAAGTCCGGCAAATTTACCTGTTTCAACTACGAGAGGACGTCCCGCAAGCGTAGTTTCATGCTTTTTGTAATTAGCGTAAATGTTCATTTTTTCCTTTCTGCGCTTTTGCGCATTACCTTTCTTTATTTGTTTTTCCGTGTTTCGGCTTACGCTGCGGGTTTGAGCAGTTAAGAAAATCTTCCTGTCAAAAAAACTTTCTTAACTGCGCAAACAAAACCCGCACCGCGTTATTCAACTTTATGCCGTGATCTCACTTTCCTGTGGACCACGGCATAAAGCACACGGAGTAGAAAATAAGCAAACCTTATTTTCTGATGCCGAGCTTTTCTATGATCGCGCGGTATCTGTTGATGTCCTTCTTTGTCAGATAGTTCAACAGATTTCTTCTCTTACCGATCATTTTCTGAAGACCTCTTCTGGAATGGAAATCCTTTTTGTTGGTCTTAAGGTGTTCGGTAAGATTTCTGATGCGTTCGGTCAGAATAGCGATCTGAACCTCCGGCGAACCGGTATCGTTTTCATGAATACGGTTTGCGGAAATTATCTCTGCTTTCTTTTCCTGGATCATGTTTTTCACCTCCGATGTGTTAATATGCCCGTTTCAGGGCCGACGCCGGTGGAGCGATCGACTGAGAAAGGGTAAAATGGTATGACATCTTGCCATACAAAGCTATTATATCATAAAAAATAATTTTTGTAAAGTAATATTTAAAAAAATAAAATTATTTTCATAAAATTCACAATTGACCTATTGACAATCGAAAAAAATATGATATAATGACATTATGTAAAGCAAAATATCTTTACAGTAGCGCTGAAAAAACAGAATTTCAACGGAGGTCTGCAGAAAATTATGTTAAACATAGACGTTTCTTCTGAGGTAGAGAGAGTCAAAATCGGTCTCCTTCTCGATCTTTACGGTAATATTCTGACCGAAAAACAGAAACAGACAATGGATCTTTATTTTCAGCAGGACTATTCGTTGTCCGAAATCTCCGAGCAGCTCTCGATAACGCGACAGGCTGTGAGAGACAGCCTTCTGCGTGCGGAAACAACTCTTTACGATACTGATGCGCGCCTCGGTCTCCTCGATAAGTTCAATTCAACAAGACAGGCCCTTGAGGTTTGCTATCGCAACGCTTCATACGTTAAGGATTTTGCTCAGAGAAAGTTTCTTCCGTCCGATATCATCGACAAACTAAACGAGATTATGGATACCGCAAGCGATTCGCTCGGCGAAGAGAACTGATAACATGGCATTTGAAAGTTTATCCGAAAAACTCGGCTCGATATTCAAAAAATTAAAATCACACGGCAAACTTACCGAGAGCGACATCAAAGCCGTCATGCGTGAGATACGTCTCGCGCTTCTTTCCGCAGACGTAAACTACAACGTCGTCAAAGACTTTGTCGCCTCCGTCAGCGAAAGAGCGACCGGCGCTGACGTTCTCGAAAGTTTAACTCCCGCCCAGCAGGTCATCAAGATAGTAAATGAAGAGCTTACCGCTTTTATGGGCGGCGAAAACGACCGCATCAAATTATCGTCCCATCCTCCCACAGTCGTTATGCTGTGCGGACTTCAGGGCGCGGGTAAAACTACCCATTGCGCAAAGCTTGCGCTGTTTTTCAAAAATATGGGCAAACGTCCGATGCTTGCCGCATGCGATATTTACAGACCGGCAGCTATTCTTCAGCTGCAGTATCTCGGAGAGAAGATCGGCGTTCCCGTTTTTACAATGCCGGAAGGCACGCCGCCCGTAGAAATTGCAAAACAGGCGGTTGCGTTTGCAAAAGACCACGGAAACGATATAGTTTTTCTCGATACCGCAGGACGTTTGCATATAGACGAAGCGCTGATGCAGGAGCTATCAGATATCAAAACGGCGGTTTCGCCCAATGAGATCATCCTTACCGTAGACGCTATGACGGGTCAGGACGCCGTAAACGTTGCAAAATCGTTTAACGATATCCTTGATATTACGGGCGTACTTCTTACGAAAACAGACGGCGATACCCGCGGCGGCGCGGCTCTTTCGGTTAAGCATACGACCGGCAAACCAATAAAATTCATCGGTACCGGTGAAAAAATGGGGGATCTCGAACAGTTCCATCCGGACAGAATGGCGTCCAGGATCCTCGGCATGGGCGACGTGCTTACCCTCATTGAAAAAGCCGAGCAGACCTTCGACGAAAAAAAGGCGGCGGAGCTCGAAAAGAAAATCATGAAAAACCGCTTTGATTTCAATGATTTTCTCGACAATATGCGTCAGCTGAAGACCATGGGTCCTCTCGACAATCTTGTTAAAATGATCCCCGGAGCTTCAAAGCTTGCCAAACAGGATCTTTCAGTAGACGAACGTCAGCTTGCCAGAACGGAAGCGATGATTCTTTCCATGACAAAGAAGGAAAGGGAACGTCCGGATATCATCACTCCGTCAAGAAAACGCAGGATTGCGGCAGGCAGCGGCACAAGAGTTGAAGACGTCAATCGTCTTCTTAAAAGCTTCGATCAGATGAAATCCATGATGAAGCAGATGAATACTCCGGCGTTCAGACGCAGATTTAAATAATTTAAGCGTTCCAAATATTTAACATACCAACAAACACGAAAGAGGTGAATTCAATGGCTGTAAAAATCAGACTTCGCAGAATGGGCGCAAAAAAGACTCCTTTCTACCGCATTGTTGTCGCAGATTCACGTTTTCCGAGAGACGGCAGATTCATTGAGGAGATAGGTACTTACAATCCCCTCGCAGAACCGTCCGAAGTAAAGATCGACGCGGAAAAAGCTAACCAGTGGATAAAGAACGGCGCTCAGCCTACAGACACTGTCAAGTCTTTATTCAAAAAGAACGGCATAATGTAAATCAGATGCCGTTATACGCAATGCATAATGCGTAATTCCGTTGTAAAAAGCGGGAATATGCATTGTGCATTGTGATGTCTTCTTTTTTTAAGAAAGGAATACTTATCATGGAAGAATTGATTTTGTATATTGTTAAAAGACTCGTAAACAATCCCGACGCCGTCAAGGTCGAAAAGGGCGATATGCGTGAAGACGCCGTTATTTACAATCTTACTGTTGCAAACGAAGACAAGGGCTTCATTATAGGCAAGCAGGGCAGGGTTGCAAAGGCGATCCGTCAGGTAGTTAAAGCTGCCGCAGCCAAAACAGGCGAAAAAATCAATATCGATATTCTGTGAGCGTGACTGGAAATGGATCTCATAGAAACCGGTAAGGTCGTCGGCACACACGGTATAAACGGAGAAGTAAAAGTTCAACCCTGGGCTGACAGCCCCGAGATAATGCTTGATTTCGAATACGTCTTTATAGACGGACACAGATTCGATATCGAATACGCAAGAATACACAAGTCCAATATCCTGTATAAATTCTACGGAATTGACAACCTTAACAAAGCCGAACTTCTCAGAAACAAAATAATATTTGTCGAAAGAAGCTTCTTCTCTCTTGCAGAAGGAGAGTATTTTATTAAAGACCTTTTAACGCTCAATGTCATAGACGCCGACAGCGGAAAAAATTACGGTACTATCACGGATGTGCTTAAAACAGGCGCAAACGACGTTTACGAGATCACCGACTCCGAAGGTACGGTTCGAATGATCCCGGCAATAAAACAGGTCATAACCGAAACAGATATTGAAAAAAAGATCATGAAGATCCGACCTTTGAACGGACTGTTTGACGAGGATTGAAATGAGATTCGATATAATGACTCTTTTCCCCGAAGAGGTTGACGCTTTTCTTTCTTCAAGCATAATCGGAAGAGCAAGAAAAGCGGGACTTATAGAAGTAGTCTGTCATAATATCCGCGATTTCACAAAAGACAGACACAATCGCGTTGACGATTATGTCTACGGCGGCGGAAAAGGTATGGTGATGCAGCCGCAGCCCGTTTGCGACTGTTTCAATCATATTAAAAGCGCCGTCCCCGATACTTACTGCGTGTATCTGTCTCCGAAAGGAAAGAAATTCACTCAGTTCAAAGCAAAATCTCTTTTAAAAAAAAGCAATATCACTCTCCTGTGCGGTCATTACGAGGGTCTTGATCAGCGCGCAATAGACTTGATCGTAGATGAAGAAATATCATTGGGCGATTATGTCCTTACGGGTGGCGAAATACCCGCAATGGCTGTCGTGGACGCAGTTTCACGAATGGTTCCGGGCGTTCTTGCGGACAGTTCGTGCTACGAAGACGAAAGCATATATTCCGGTCTTCTCGAGCATCCGCAGTATACCCGTCCTCCGGTTTATGAGGGGCTCGAAGTGCCTCAGGTGCTTCAAAACGGCAATCACGCGCTTATAGCAAAATGGAAACTTGAAAAATCACTTGAAATCACCCGCCAGAGGCGAGGGGACCTATACAGAAGATATCTTAAAAAATCAAAAAAGTGAGGTGTCTTTATGAATAAACTTTTAAGTGTGCTTTACGATACCATCGGAAATATCACCGATTCGGTATTTTCAAAAATTCGCGGCGGTTATTTGGATGTCTCGGATAATAAAAATACAGCCGAACGTACAAGATCCTTTTCGGATTTTTTATCGGAAAAAATCAGCATTAAACTCGATGTTGATATCAAAAAAGGCGCTGTTTTTCTTTTTGCGATTATACTTTTGCTTATATTGTCTTTCATAATTGCCGGAACATTCAAAAAAACGAAATAAAAAGATCCACACGGTGCTAATTCCGTGCGGATTACTTTTATTCTTTTCGTACTGTTATTTTACAGTTACATTCATACTTGCTGTTGTCCGTTAATATTATTTTGCCTATGCTGTCGGCAGTGATATTCCCGCTGCGGGGATTTTTGACCGATACGATATTTCCGTTTATGGTCGCATTAACGTCCGAATACTCAAACGCCAGATCGGCATCTTCCGTTATACAGTCTATAAGCGTAAGGTTTTTGCAGTAGCAAAACGGTTGAGTCCCTTTTATCCTGCATCTTTCAAGCGTCAATCCGTCAGAATACCAGCCCAGATATTCGCCGTTTATTATGCTGTCTTTGACCGTAACGTTTTTTGCATGCCAGAAAGAATCTTTCGTATCAAATACGCAGTTTTCTATAACAATATCGTGCGTATACTGCAATGAATATTTACCCGTTAGCTTTACTCTGTCAAACTTTAACCCGCTCGCCTCAAAAAAAGGATATTCGCCGGTTATATCGCATTCTTCGATTTTTATGCCGTTACTTCTCCAGCCGAATTCGGGTGAATTTACCGTAACGTTTTTCATTGTTATATCAGCACACTCGCGCAATGCTTTTATTCCGAACATTTTGCCGCCGTAGATCTCAATGTTTTCAGAATACCAGAGGGCGGCGCGGCATTTTTCAGTCATTTCGCAGTCTTTCAAAACAACGTTTCTGTCGTGCCATAAAGGATATCTGAGATCCATAACGCATTTTTCAAGCGTTATGTCTCTTGACTCTTTCAGCGCGGACTCGCCGTCTTCTTCACCGGTGAACGTGCAGTTTTTAAGTATAAGTCCGCTTTCTCCGTAGAGGTCTCTTTCGTTGGGAAAGTTTTTGTTTTCTATTATTCTCATTTTTTCAAAATCATCGATTCAATCAAAATTTTGCTCATATATTCTATCATAATTTTAGAGTAATTTCGTTACTTTTATATGAAATTTTTTTCCACAAAGGCGATTTATCGGCGAATTATTCCGTTTTTCCTTATTTTTTCAGCAAAATACTTGACAAATCAAACCATTTATTATATTATTAAGAAAACAGTATATGAAAAAAATCTATATTTATGCAAAGAAAGGTCTACCGAAAATGATCAATATCCTTGATTTCGGCGTAAAAGGCGACGGCATTGCCAACGATCAGCCCGCAATTCAGGCGGCGCTTGACTTCGGAGAAAAAGATATCGTTATCCCTAAAGGCACATATATCGTAAACGACGCTATAAAAATTCCTTCTCACAGGCATATTCATGCAGATTCTGACGCAAGGATCATTTTTGTTTATAAAAGAAAGCCTGTTCAGGGCGATTTTCTCCTGACAAATTCCGACGAAGAGGACGGCAACGAAGATATTACCGTTGAGGGCGGCGTCTGGGACGGAGGTTTAGGAAGAGAATTTAATGTTAAACCGCGCGACCTTTACGAAATCGGCGCGGCAAGCTGCGCATGTTTAAATTTCGTTACCGTAAAAAATCTCAGACTTTTAAATCTTACTGTTGCAAATTCAATGGCATTTTATATCCGGCTCAGCAGGGTCCGCGGTTTTGAACTGAAAAATATAGGTTTGACCTCCGATACACTTGGTCCTAACCAGGACGGCATCCATTTCGGCGGATATTGCCGCGACGGAGTTGTCGAAAATATCAGAGCGCTCGTGAAGGGACAGACAAACGACGATCTTCTCGCTTTCAATGCAGACGACTCTCTTTTCAGACACGAAAACAGAGGTCTTGCATGCGGACCGATAGAAAATATCGTTTGTAAAAATATTTATGCCGAAGATTGCCATTCGGCAATCAGGTTCGCTTCCGTTACATCTCCGATAAAGCATATCCGCATAGAAAATATCACTGCGGGCTGTCGCTGCAACGGAATAAATATGGATGCCGCAAGATATTGCAGAACTCCTCTTTTTAAGGAGGAAAGTGCGCCTAACGGCGTTGGCAACGTTTCCGACGTAAAAATATCGGACTGCACTTTTTATTTTACCGAAGGCGCCTTCGATTCAACTAACCTGATAGTTGCCGAGGAACATTGCGACGGTTTTGAAATCACAAATTTACGAAGGCCGCCCGAAAAGGACCTTCGCCCCGAATATCCTACGGTCCTTGCAAGAAATCTTACTCATCAGAAAATCGTCGCGGACGGCAAGGAGACCGTACTGACCGAAAAATCTCGGGAATGCACAATTTTCGGGGAAATATCCCATCTTATTTTTGAAAAATTATAATACCGATTATACTTTGGAAAAATCACACTCTTACCGAATTTACAGAAAGGAAAAACTATGAGCTTACTGTCAAAACTTCTCGGCGGAGATAAAAAAGCCGAAAAAGCGGCGAAGGATTTTTTAACGGGACTTCTCGGAAATACGCAGCAAAATACCTCGACTCAAAACAGTCAGAATACAGCTTCTTCCGTCGCTCCCGCCGCAAGGCAGGTGTCTTCTGCTTCATCGTCAGGATTATCATGGGGCGAAAATATGCCTGATGAAGAAAACCAGTTTAATTTTAACGGTTCTTTCACACAGTATTTCGAATCGATTTTCAACTCCGAGTTTTCTTCATACTGTTATGAAAAAGAAATACTTCGCGGCGGAAGAAGGATCGTTTACTCTTTTTACGGCGCGGCGGGAAAGATCCTTGTCGTTGAACTGATGCCGGAATCCTGTTCTGCATATAAACTGCGCAGCGACTGCAAAAACGCAAACATCGGTTATCTGCGCTTTTACTATAACCATGAGGGTTGGTGGAACACGCGCGCATATGTTGTCAGCCGTATGCGCAATGTGCTGAATGGCTGATATAATTATATATGCTTAAAAGCAGAAAGAAAACGCTTTGCGCCTGCGGCGGACCCGGCACGGACGGAAAAACGGCTTCGCAGGCAGCATGTCCGTGTACGGTCTTGTACATCCCGTAATTTACGGGATTTAACGTCTTTTCTTTCTGCTTTTTTTGGTAGATTTAAATGTCACTTCTCTATCTCCTGTCGGATGAATCCGTATGGGAACGGTTTTATTTATACAAACAGTCTCTTGCAAGTCCTAAGCAATTTGTATCCGAGCTTCGGGCGTTTATTGATGCAAAGCGTTATATTCCCGTTGCTGAAAATATCATAAACGGAAAACCGTTTCCGTTGCCTGTCAAATCGGTTATAAGCAAACTCGGCTCGGAAAAGAAACGCGTCGTTTATACTTATCCTGATGACGAAAATACCGTTTTAAAGCTGCTGACGTGGCTGATTTTAAGGAAATACGACTTTCTTTTTTCTCCGAACCTATATTCTTTCCGCCCTCAAAGGACCGCGAAGGATGCTGTGAGGTATCTGCTTAAACACCGATATTTAGATGCCTGTTATTCATATAAAGTCGATATCAGCGATTATTTCAATTCCATACCGGTCGATCTCCTTCTTCCTATGCTCGAAAACGTTTGTGCGGAAGATCCCGAGCTTTTGGCGTTTTTGATATCTCTGCTTAAAGAACCTCTCGTTTCAGACAAAGGAAAGACCGTATCGGAAAAAAAAGGTATCATGGCCGGGACTCCGCTTTCCTCCTTTTTCGCAAATCTCTTTCTTTATAAGCTCGACGGATATTTTTATGAAAAAAAGATAATATATGCCAGGTATTCCGACGATATCATCGTTTTCGCAAAGGATAAAGAAACCGTCCTTGCTTATGCGGACTACATAAAAGCTTTTTTATCCTCTCATAAACTGTCCGTAAATCCTTCAAAAGAAGTATTTACGTCTCCCGGCGAGGGCTTTACGTTCCTCGGTTTTTTCTGCAAAGGACCTTATGTTGATATTGCGCCCGCAACGGTCAAAAAACTGAAACAGAAAATGCGAAGAAAACGTGACGCCTTAAAACGTTGGAAAGACAGGAGCGAAGCTTCGGGCGAACGCGCAGCAAAGGCGTTTATCCGCGTATTCAACCGAAAACTCCTCGAAAACGCCCGTGATAACGAGCTTTGCTGGAGCGACTGGTTTTTCCCCGTGATAAGCACGTCCGCGAGTCTTTGCGAAATCGACCGCTACGCACAGGACTGTATACGCTATCTTATTAAAGGAAAACATACAAAAGCCCGATTTGATGTCAGATACGAAGACATTAAAAATCTGGGCTATAAATGCCTCGTTCACGAATACTATTCGCGCAGAAAACAAAAATCCGATTAATTCCTGCAACAAAAAAGCTCCGATACTGCTCGGAGCTTTTCGTCTAACATTAAGAAAGGAGGAAAATATATGAAAAAAATCGAATTATTCATAATCGGTTTGTCTTTTGTGATTATAGTATAACCCGAAAACCGCGATTCGTCAACCCCTTTATCGGTAAGTTGCATTTTTAAGGCAGTAAGTTGCAAAAAAAGACAGTAAGTAGCATAATAAACCGATGTCGGGGCAGGAGAGAACGCCTAAATCGCAGTTCATTTTGTGCCGTTATTATTTAAAACAGCGTCTACATGCAGTTCCAGATATCTTCCTTTTGCCTGAGTCATCCTTTTTTTTATCATCATCTGTTCGATTTCGGAGGCGATCTCTTCCGATACAGACACTATTCTGTCTTTATAGTTCAGTCTGTTCGGACGGTACTTTGTATCTTCCCACGCCTGAATACTGATGTTTTCAGACGCAAGCTCTCCTATTTTCTCCGAAAAACTTCCGTCCTTGTCAAGGTCCGAAAGAGCTCTGTATTTCCATTTGTAATACGGAGGATATTCTCGGCTGAGAAGGAAAAACAGTTCCATAGCAGCGTTTATCCCTCTTGCCTTGCACAGCTCCGCAGCAACGATATCTTTTCTCGTCATACATCTCGCGTAATTTACCTGAATGGATGAAGCGTATTCATGCAGCTGCTCTGAGATCCTTCTTCTCCATATCTTTTCAGGGTAGTAACTGAGCAGATAATTACGAAAATTAGTGAAGACCCCTAGGTCGTCGCGGAAAACCTCTCCGTTCGTCGCTGTTTTCAGACATGAATGGTCAAGTCTGTACCAGTCGCTTTCGGTTAAAGCGCAGTTTTCCGTATCGCAGTCGATCTGAAGGATATCCGAGTAAAAACCGTGTATCGTCATAACACCACGTCTGTTGCGAAGTCTGTCGGTATAATAAGAACGCGACTTGCTGTCCACAAGTTCATTGTAAGCTATCGAAAGCTGATATCCGAAAAGCTTCATATCATCATCAGTCAGCCAAAGACAGACGCCTGTCCCGAAATCGTGATCTCTCGATATTTCGTCGTCATACCCGAAACAGTCCGATCCTTCGCCGGCGATCCCTACCGCAATTCTGTTTTCATATTCCGAAAATCTTTCGCGTATAAGCTTTGCAACGTATTTTTCGTAAAAATATCTGTTTTTATCCGTCACGCTGTTCATTTTGATATCCTTTCGGGACTTTATCGCTATTCACGATTATATTATAATGTAAATATTCCAAATTGTCAACACAACGCGCAAAAAAACAGTTTGCGGATATCAATTTTTCAAAACTTTTCTGTTGACATATTCATTTACTTGGTGTATACTGTATATGTATGGTTTTGTCTTTTTATCAGACAATTCAAATATGAAATTTATTATGAAAGGGGCTTCTTTAAATGAGGCAGATTCCTTTTTACTGCACGCATATCAACGGTTCTTTCTGGGGAGAAAAACAGCGTGTTTCAAAAAATGTTACCGTTGATGCGGTTTATGACCGTTTTAAAGAAACAAAGCGTTTCGAGGCGTTGAAATGCAACGGAGAACAACAGAAAAATGAGGGCTGGCATTCTCATATCTTCTGGGACTCAGACGTCGCTAAATGGATTGAAGGCGTTGCGTATTATCTGGAGGAAAACCGTGACGAAAGACTTGAAGCCATGACGGATGCGCTTATAGACGATATGTGCGCAAGTCAGAAAGAAGACGGGTACTACAACTGCTATTATAACGTTTACGAAACAGATAAACGTTTTACAAACCGTATGAATCACGAGCTTTACTGCCTCGGCCATCTCATTGAAGCCGCAACGGCTTATTATCACGCTACCGGGAAGGATAAGCTGCTCACGTTGGTGAAAA
Organism: Clostridia bacterium; assembly: GCA_017427285.1. Taxonomy (GTDB): domain Bacteria; phylum Bacillota; class Clostridia; order Oscillospirales; family UBA644; genus HGM12619. Next base: position 154,343 of record JAFRTE010000007.1, on the reverse strand, counting down.
AGTACCTCGAATTGATTATCAGAGTGTTTGTTAAAGATGGTTCCGCCGCATTCGTTACTCCCGGTCACGAAGAAATAGAGCTTGCTCTCGTTAAACTCTATCATACGACCGGCGACAGAAAATATCTCGACCTTTCAAAATTCTTTATCGATTCAAAGGGCTGCAACGAAAAAGATAAAAATCATTATGCAAATTGGACTACTCCGTGGTATTTCCAGGATCAGCTTCCCGTTCGCGAGCAAACTACCGCAGAAGGACATTCCGTAAGAGCAATGTATCTTTGTGCCGCAATGGCGGATCTGGCAAGAGAATGCAGCGATGATGCTCTTTTTAGCGCGTGCGAAAAAATCTTTCGCAACGTTTCCGAAAAGCGTATGTATATCACTGGAGGTGTTGGATCTTCAAGACTCGGCGAAGCCTTTACTGTAGATTACGATCTTCCGAACGAAACGGCGTATACCGAAACCTGCGCCACTATTGGGCTTGCGCTTTTCTGCCGCAGAATGTATCAGATTAAGCCCGTCGGAGCATACGGTGATATTGCCGAAATTGCAATGTATAACGGAAGCATTTCCGGCGTTTCTGTAAACGGTGACGATTTCTTTTACGAAAATCCGCTCAGGATCGAAGTGAAAAATCATCATAAAAACCCAGCAACAGCAGAAAAAGAGCGTTATCCGATCACACAGAGAGTAAAAATGTTCGGTTGTTCCTGCTGTCCTCCGAATATACTGAGATTTATAGCGTCGATCGCCGATTTCCTTTATACCGACGATGCCGAGACCCTGTTTGTGCATCAGTATATTAACTCCGAAACGTCTTTTGACGGCAAAACCGTAAAGCAGATCACGGATTATCCTTCAAACGGAAAAGTAAAAATCGAGACAAGCGGATACAAAAATATTGCTCTTCGTGTTCCGTCTTGGTGCCGCAATTTCCGCGCATCCGAAAAATATACAATGAAAGACGGCTACGCTTATTTTACCGACATTTCATCTGTTGACATTGATTTCAATATCAGACCGCAGTTTGTGGCATCTTCGTCAATTCACGAAAATATCGGCAAAGTCGCTTTGCAATACGGCCCGATAGTCTACTGCCTCGAAGGTGTTGACAATGAAGGCGATATTTTCTCTTTGTATGCGGACCTTGACGCGGATTTTGAAATAACTCCCGATCCGTATTTCTCTTTGCCGGTCATAAATTGCAGCGGATACGAAATCTGTGAAAACGACGCTCTGTATTATCCCGCGGATAAACGTATGTTCCGACCGAGAAAACTTAAATTTATCCCGTATTACGGTATGGAAAACCGCGGCGAAACGGATATGACCGTATGGATTCCCGCAAAATAAAACCTGATTTAATTGAAATTTTCTTTAACTTCTATACGGAGGCAAAAAATGTCTGAAAACATTTCTCCTAAACCCTCAATGCAAATGACAATGCGCTGGTACGGACCGCGCTTCGATACCGTAACGCTTGAGCAGATACGGCAGACTCGATACGTCACCGGAATAATCACTACTTTAATGGATAAACTTCCCGGTCAGCTATGGCATTCTGATGAAATACTTGCGCTGAAAAAACATATCGAAAACGCAGGCCTTACTCTCGCAGGCATAGAAAGCGTAAACGTCAGCGACGCTATCAAAGTCGGTTCCGCAGAAAGGGACAAAGACATTGACGCGTATATCAAAACGCTGGAAAATCTCGGCAAGGCAGATATACATATGGTTTGCTACAATTTCATGCCTGTTTTCGACTGGACAAGAACAGACCTCAGCAGACCAAGAGCGGACGGCTCCACTGTCCTTGCATACAGTCAGGATAAAATAGACGCGCTCGATCCGGAAAAGATGTTTGAATCGATCCACGGAGATATGAACGATTCCGTAATGCCCGGTTGGGAACCCGAACGAATGGCTCGCGTAAAGGAGCTTTTCAGTCTTTACGCCGATATTGACGAGGAAAAGCTTTTTGCAAATCTGAAATATTTCCTTGAAGCTATAATGCCCGTTTGCGATAAATACGATATCAATATGGCAATTCACCCCGACGACCCCGCATGGAGCGTTTTCGGATTGCCGCGCATAATATCGGACAAAACAAAGCTAAAACGTATGATGGATATGGTACCAAATCCTCATAACGGCGTTACTTTCTGCACCGGCTCATACGGAACGAACCTTGAAAACGATCTTGTAGATACTATCCATATGCTCAAAGGTCGAATCCACTTTGCTCACGTCCGCAACCTTCGCTTCAACAACGGAATGCGAGATTTCGAGGAAAGCGCGCATCTTTCCGAAGACGGAACGTTTGATCTGCACGATATTATGGGCGCTCTTTACGATATCGGCTTTTGCGGTCCCGTTCGTCCCGACCACGGACGCATGATCTGGGGCGAAAAGGCAATGCCGGGTTACGGACTTTACGACCGCGCGCTCGGCGCAGCGTATATATGCGGACTTTGGGAATCTATCTGTAAGGAGAGACGGCAATGAAATTAAATCTGTCAGAGCTGAAAAACATAAAAGAGTGGGCAAAATGCGGGATAATAATCCCTTCTTTCGATATACTGTCCATTCGAGAAAACACCCATAAAAATCCTGCATGGATTCATTTCGGCGCGGGCAATATTTTTCGCGCTTTTCCTGCCGCGCTGCTTCAGCGATTGCTTGAAAGCGGTGAATACGATAGGGGAGTGATCGTAGCTGAGGGCTTCGATTACGAGATAATTGACAAAGTATACCGCCCGTATGACGACCTCAGTCTTCTTGCGGTCCTAAAAGCAGACGGAACAGTTGAAAAACGCGTTATAGCGTCCGTTACCGAGAGTTTGAAGGCGGATTTCAGCTTTTCGGAAGACTGGAGCAGACTAACCGAAATATTCGCAAACCCCTCTTTGCAGATGGTAAGCTTTACGATTACCGAAAAGGGTTACGGAGTAAACAAAGACGATTTTAACTGCGGACTTTCTCCTCGCTCGATGATGGGTAAAACCGCATGTCTGCTGCTTGAACGCTGGAAGGCCGGCGGTTATCCTATTACGCTTCAAAGTATGGATAACTGTTCGCATAACGGCGATAAGCTGCGCAGCGGCATTCTTGCCTACGCCGATGCATGGGTAAAATCAGGTCTTGTTTCCAGGGGTTTTAATGACTGGCTCAGTGATGAAAATACTGTTTCATTCCCGTTGTCTATGATCGACAAGATCACGCCTCGCCCCGACGCTGCGGTTCGTAAAATGCTTATCGATTCCGGCTTTGAAGACAGCGAAATGATCGTAACGTCAAAAAATACGTATACCGCTCCGTTTGTAAATGCCGAAGAAACCGAATATCTCGTTGTTGAAGATCGATATGTAAACGGCCGTCCTCCTCTGGAAAAGGGCGGAGTCCTTTTTACAGACAGGGAAACGGTCGAAAAGGTTGAACGAATGAAGGTATGCACATGTCTTAATCCGCTTCATACCGCAATGTCTATATACGGCTGTCTTCTCGGATATACCCGTATTTCGGACGAGATGAGTGACGACGATATCCGCGTGTTTATTACGAAAATGGGCTATGACGAGGCAATGTCCGTCGTTACGGACCCGGGAATTATCCGTCCCTCGGATTTTATCGACGCAGTTTTAACAAAACGTCTTCCAAACCCGTTTATTCCCGATGCTCCTCAGAGGATAGCAACGGATACTTCTCAAAAAATCCCCATCCGTTTCGGCGAAACGATAAAGGAATATCTTTCCCGCGGACTTGACACGGAAAAGCTCGTAATGATCCCTCTTGCGCTTGCGGGATATGCAAGGTATTTAAAGGGGATCGACGACGAGGGAAATCCTTTTACACCGTCTCCCGATCCTTTGCTTTTGCAGCTGCAGGAGATTGTAGCTCCGCTGTCTCTTTCCGATCCTCAGGATATGTCCTGCCTCAAAGCTTTGTATTCAAGGGAAGATATTTTCGGGGTAAACCTTTACGAAACGCCTATCGGCAGCCGCATTGAAAATATGGCGGCGGAACTGTTTTCCGGCGTCGGCGCAGTCCGAAAAACGCTCCATAAATACGTTTCGCTCTTTTAGAATAATATCAAAGTAAGTGATCTTAATGGATTATATCAAAAACTATTATGAAAATTATGACGAAGATAACCGTCTTACGTCAAAACACGGCTTGGTCGAGTACATTACAACGCAAAAAATAATACATGAATGCGCAAAAGCGGTTTCGGGCAAAAACATACTTGAGATCGGCGCCGGCACGGGGCGTTACAGCATTCCTCTTGCTGAAGATGGTTTCAACGTTACCGCAGTCGAACTTGTTGAGCATAATATCGAAGTTTTTCTTAACAAGCTGAGCGGCAGCGAAGGGATCACTGTTTTGCAGGGAAATGCGCTCGATTTATCGCGTTTTGACGATAACGGCTTCGATATAACGCTGCTTCTTGGCCCGATGTATCACCTTTATTCAACGAAAGATAAGGTTCAGGCGCTTTCCGAGGCGGTAAGAGTAACTAAGCCGGGAGGTTTCATCCTTGTTTCATACTGTATGAACGAACCGACAGTCATTCAATATGTATTTTACGGCGGTAACCTTCAAAAAGTTATCGAAAACAATATGCTTACCGATAACTGGCACTGTAAAAGCGAACCGAAGGAGATTTTTGAACTGATTCGCACAGAGGAAATAATGGAGCTTGACAAAACTGTTCCTGTCGAGCGCGTCAAACTTGTCGCAACAGACGGCGCAACAAACTATTTCCGTCAGACAATCGATACGATGGACGACAAAACGTTTGAAAAGTGGGTAGAGTATCACCTTTCGATCTGCGAAAGACAGGACCTTATCGGCGCATCTCACCATACGCTTGACGTTTTGAGAAAAAAAGAGGCGGGAATTTAAATCCTGCCTCTTTTCCTGCATAAAAGCAAATCCGAACCCTTGCAATAGCCTTGGGCTCGGATTTAACTGTTTGTGGTGTGCGGCCGTTTTAGATCGGTTTTCCCTCATAATGATCGGAAATGCTTGCTTAACAAGTTGCCACGTTCAGCGGGCGCTTTCTATTATACCGCCGCCGATCACCCGGTCATTTTCGTCATAGAACACCGCAGACTGCCCGGGAGTTGCAGCTCTGGCAGGATCTGTGAACTCCAACCTGATGCGACCGCCGTCAAGCCCTTCTATAGCTGCTTCCTGCGCGCGGTGCTGATATCTGATCTTTGCCCTGCATATCAGCTTTTCGCCGTTTCCGAGCGCAGGTATGCTCAAAAAATTAACGTCGCCGCAAGTTACCTCTTTGCTGTAAAGCGAAGTCTCGTCGCTCAAGACGACTTCGTTTGTTTCTGTTCGGATCTCCTTGACATACGCGGGGTGACCTAACGCGATCCCAAGTCCCTTTCGCTGACCGACGGTATAATATATAACGCCTTTGTGGTTGCCCAGGACATTTCCGGATTCATCTACAAAACAGCCTTCTTTAACCAGGCCGGGTTTTGCAGAGCTTTTAATATATTCGGCGTAGCCGCCGTCAGCGACAAAGCAAATCTCCTGCGAATCCGGTTTTGCCGCCACGGGCAGACCCGCGTCTGTCGCTATCTGCCTGACTTCCGCTTTTGAAAATCCGCCCAGAGGCATGAGAGTCGCCGCAAGCTGTTCCTGAGTAAGCTTATATAGCATGTACGTCTGATCTTTTTGCGAATATTTTGCCGTTTTTACTGTATATCTGCCGTTTTCAAGCTTGATGACAGACGCATAATGCCCTGTTGCAATATGATCGGCGCCTAACGCCTTTGCATAATACATGAGTTTTTCCCACTTTACATAACGGTTGCACACCACGCACGGATTAGGAGTCCTGCCGCAGAGGTAATCGTTTTTGAACGGTTCCACAACGTATTCCTGAAAATCGGAAATACAGTTCACCGGAACGTATCTTATGCCGAGCTTATATGCGACAGCGCGCGCGTCGTCGATATCGCAGCAACGCCCTTCGTCGCCAAGTTCGGATCGCCAGGTACGCAATGTGACGCCGATCACTTCATAACCGGCGTTTTTCAGCAGATATGCCGTAACGGCGCTGTCGACGCCGCCGGACATCCCGACAACAACTTTTTCCATTCCGCTCATCTCCGTAAAAGGATTAAAACACACTTTTGTTTAAAATTCAACACCGTAAAATAAGAAGGTTCTACTCCCGTTTCCGTGGAGGCATCTCAAAGCATCGACGGACACTCGAGTTGCAACTTCTCAACCACAAGGTAAATCATCGCCATGAATCATTCGATTGTATTGAACCCTCTGAACTCACCGTTTTTTCCGAAATTTGAAAAAGCGAGAAAAACGGTGAAAAACGAAGAAAATCGGCGAAAAACGCCGATTTTCTTGGGCCGATCTATTAAGGCCATACAACTTGGTGCGGGTAGCAGGACTTGAACCTGTACAACCTTGCGGCCATTAGAACCTGAATCTAACGCGTCTGCCAATTCCGCCATACCCGCTTATGATCAGCTTGGATATTATAGCACATAAAAATCCGTTTGTCAATACATTTTTTCAAATTCCGCAAAGTAGCTTAGGTCTTTAATTTCTTATAAATATGAAGAAATATCAAAATTTTAAAAATAGGTGGATTTTTTCATAAATTTGTGATACAATGTAAAGAATATGAAAAATATACACTTATACGATCTTTCAGGAGGACACTACTATGCTTAATATCGGCAAATCAACAGAAAACGGAAAAGCCGTTCTTACTCTGGACGGACGTCTCGATACCGTTACCGCCCCGGAGTTTGACAAAACAGTCAGAGAAGTTCTTCCGGGTATCACAGAGCTTAAACTCGATTGCGGAAAACTCGAATATATCTCTTCTGCAGGACTTCGGGTTCTTCTTACCGCACAGAAAATCATGAATACTCAGGGAGAAATGAAAGTTTGCAACGTAAACGAAACGGTTATGGAAATTTTTGACGTAACCGGATTTACGGACATTTTAACTATTGAAGACTGATCTGTTCGCCGGCAGTTTTGGAGGGAATATAAATGAAATCAACATCCGTTATAGTTAACGAAAAGGGAAAAGGCATCTCTGAAGCCCTCGCCCTGACCGAAAATATTGGTAAAGACAGCGGCCTTGAAAGAAAACCGCTTCTTCATCTGCGCCTTCTTGCGGAAGAAATGTTCGGCATGCTTCGCGGTATTGCAGGCAATGTCGAAGCCGATTACTGGATCGAAAGCGAAGGAAAACATTTCGAACTTCACATGAAGTCAGATATCGATATGACGTTCAGTCTTAAAGATCAGTTTCTTGCGGTTTCTTCAAGCGGAAAAAACGAAGCTTCAAGGGGCTTTATGGGCAGGATCAAGGTAATGATAGCCGATATCATGCTTTCTTCAAAAGAAACAATGCCCTATACGATGGTCAATACGGCCGTTTCCTATCCTATGGGCGCGGTTTTCGACGAAAGCGCCGTAGTCTGGTCAATGGCGCTTTATAAAGAAGACGTTCAGAGCCATATAAGCGAAAGCGAAAAAGCGTCCGAGGCATGGGACGAGCTTGAAAAATCCATCGTCGCAAATATCGCCGATGACGTTAAGGTTAAAATTATAGGAAACGACGTCGAAATGATAGTTGTCAAATCGTTTTAGACTGTTTTTACAAAATGAAAGAAAAAGAAAATAATTTTTTCAAAAACATCCGCAATAAGCTTGCGGGTGACGAAATCTTTCACGAAACGGAAGTCCACGCAAACAGGCTCGGCGCAATGATACTTCTTGTCAGCGGTATTATTTTGCTGATAATTATGATCCTTACGGCCGTCGGTGTATTCCCTCTTCCGTTTGACTCCGTATTTTCGCCGTCAATTCAGGCAATAGCTGAAATTCTGATCCTTCTCATACTCTGTCACATAGTAAAATACGATACATGGTGGCTCAAATACGTTCTGATGATAGGTCTGGTGTTCGTTTACGCCAGACTTGACAGCATGCTCACGCATAAGGTCCCCATTTTAATGGTCCTTCCGGTAATATTAAGCAGCCGCTATTTTTCAAAAAATCTTACTCGCTTTACCTCAATCCTTTCCACCGCAGCGTTTCTTTTTTCCGCAATATGGGGCGCTACTCACGGTTTTATCAATCTGAATATCGTAACTATGGAAAAAGGGACCGAAATGATAGCGACCGGCGGCTTTATAGGCGAAGCCGTTCGCAATGCAGGCGTTTCGGACAGCATGCTTATTCGGAATACCGTTTTATACGATTTTCTGCCCCGTTGGCTGATGTTTTCCGTTACGGCTATAATCAGCAGCAATATTGTCCGCAGGGGCAGGGAAATGGTTATTACTCAGCATGAAAAAGACCTCAAAAGCGCCCGTATCGAATATGAGCTTAACCTTGCAAATGCAATTCAGACAGATATGCTGCCTAATATCTTCCCCGCGTTCCCCGAAAGAAACGAGTTCGATCTTTACGCTTCAATGGCGCCCGCAAAAGAGGTAGGCGGCGATTTTTACGATTATTTTCTTGTCGATGACGACCACCTTTGCCTTGTTATCGCAGACGTTTCCGGCAAAGGCGTCCCGGCAGCGCTTTTTATGATGGCAACAAAGATTATCATTGCAAACAACGCAAAAATGAATAAATCGCCCGCGCAGATATTGACTGATACAAATTCGGCGATCTGCGCAAACAACCGCGAAGAAATGTTCGTAACCGTCTGGCTCGGAATTCTTGAAATATCAACGGGTAAACTTACTGCCGCAAATGCCGGACACGAATATCCCGCAATTAAAAGTCCGAACGGCAAATTCGAGCTTTTTAAAGACAAGCACGGCTTTGTCGTCGGCGGAATGAACGGGACCCGTTACAAGGAATATGAAATGTTTCTCGCCCCGGGGTCAGAATTGTTTTTGTATACAGACGGCGTTCCAGAAGCGACGGATCCTGAAGGCAGCATGTTCGGCACCGAACGTATGCTTGAAGCGCTTAACGGCGAAGCGTCTCCCGATCCTTCGTCAACTCTCAACAGAGTAAAAGGATCCGTAAAGGAATTTGTAAAGGATGCGGAACAGTTTGACGATCTTACAATGCTTTGCGTAGAATACAAAATAAAATCTGACAATAAATCGGAGGAGTAAAAATGAGTGATAACAATGCCGCTCCAGTCAAAGTTTTTCTTTCGGGAAGAATAGATTCGGGAAATGCCTCCCAGACAGAACAGAGTATCAACGAACAGCTTGCGGGCAAGGGCAGCATCCCCGTCGTTATTGATGCGACAGACCTTGCATATATCTCGAGCGCAGGGCTGCGCGTATTGCTTCGAATCAAAAAATCATATCCGCAGCTCAGAATAACCGGCGTTAATTCGGAAGTATACGAAATACTCGAAATGACCGGTTTTACCGAAATTATGGACGTTGAAAAAGCTTATCGCGTCGTTTCCGTTGAAGGATGCGAGGTAATAGGCGAGGGCTTTAACGGCAAGGTATACCGTATAGATAAAGATAACGTCGTTAAAACTTACAAAAACGCAGACGCGCTTTCCGAAATTCAGCATGAGCGCAAAGTAGCCAAGCTTGCTCTTATCCTCGGCGTACCAACCGCAATATCATACGATGTTGTCAGGGTAGGGGACAGCTACGGTTCCGTATTTGAGCTTCTCAATTCACGGTCTTTTTCGAAAATTCTTGCAAACGAACCCGATAAGTTTGACTGGTGCGTTGAAGAGTACGTTAAAATGCTCAAAAAAATACACAGCATCACCGTTCCAAAGGGTGAGCTTCCTTCCATAAAGGAGAAAACGCTGAAATCCGTTTTGAGGATGAAAGATTCCCTTCCCGACGGTCTCGGCGATAAGCTAGTAAAAATGATCGAAGATATTCCCGAATCCGATCATATGATCCACGGCGACTACCATACTAAAAATATCGTTCTTGCCGGCGACGAAGTACTCGTAATAGATATGGATACTCTTTCCGTAGGACATCCTATTTTCGATTTGATTCATATGTATAACGCTTATGTCGGTTATTCGGAATACGATCCCGAAATAGTCCTCGGTTTTCAGGGTTATACTGCCAAGATCTCGCGTAAATTCTGGCATGATTCACTCAAAGCATATCTTGAAACTGATAATGAAGAAAAAATTGCCGATGTTGACAAAAAAGTCCGCTGTCTTTCTTATGCAGGACTGATAGACTGGCAAACGAGACATCCCGATACCGACGAGCAAAAGACGCACGATACGATTGAACTGTGGAAAACAAGACTTATCGATATTCTACGCGAGATAGACACTCTTGATTTCGAGATCGATAATTCAGCTTCTTCAGATTTGTCCGAACTGAATATTGACGCAACAACAGATAACCTTGAAAAAGTTATCGATTTTGTAAATTCCCGCCTCGAAGCGGTAGAATGTTCGCCAAAAGACTGCATGCAGCTTGACATCGCCGTTGAGGAGATATTCGTTAATATAGCAAATTACGCATATGCTCCCGAAATCGGCAAGGCAGGAGTCAGAGTTGAGGTTTCGGATAATCCCGTTACCGTAACAATTACTTTTACGGATAAAGGCGTTCCGTACGATCCGCTCAAAAAGGCCGATCCGGATATTACGCTTTCTGCGGAAGAACGCGAGATCGGCGGACTCGGGATCTTTTTGACTAAAAAAGTTATCGACGATATTTCCTACGAATACAAAGACGGCAGAAATATTCTTACGCTTAAAAAAGAACTGCACTGAAAAAGAAACGGATTCCGTAAGGAATCCGTTTTGTAAAATAATGTGTTTCTTACTCTTAAACGCAACCGTATCATTGAAAAATCCTCGTCTTTCGACGAGGATTTTTCAATGTGGCGTGCGGCCGTTTTAGATCGGATTCAGCAAAAAACCGATCTTTTAAAACCGTTCGATTGTTTTTCATCAAATGCGAGCGGTCTTAAAAGATCTCTGATTATTTTTCACAGAATTATTTTACACCAATTCATGCAACTTACATTTCCAAAAGTGCATCTTACATAAAACATATTGACAAACAAAACTTTAAATGGTATCATGATGATATCAAATATAATTATAGATAGAGGTTGGTTATCGATGAAAAATCATTTCTTTAAACTATTATCTTGGTTAGTTGTTTGCTGCCTGATATACTCCATTGTCCCGCTTTACGATTGCTTCAGCACAAACGCCGAAACAGAAAATGATACAGTTGAAGTCTCGGAGTCGTTTTCAGTTCAAATTCAAAACATGGAAAATTACAACAAACAGTTGCGTGATTTGTCTCTATGTGGAACAGCAAAACAAAACATCACAGAAAATGGCGTAACAATCAATATAGAACCTTTTGCAACAACATTTGCTGGTTTATCAAAGACTGGAGATAATACAATTCGTTCAGAGTATATAATTACATGCGATGAGGATCCGACAGAAAGCACACGCATCATTGAATCATCATTAGATAGCATGATTTCTTTAGACAATATCAAACCTGACAGGAAATATACTATTAATGTAACAATGACCGACGAATCATCAAAAGACACAAAATATTATATTGGTAATTTGGGTGTTTCCTTTGATGTCGATAATGCTTTATACGTCGATTCATCTTTTGATGATATAACATGTTTATATTAAGACAGAAGTACAGGATCATCCTCGTATTATACGGAAAGCACCGACAGCACGGGTCCGGGTACTAACCAGTTTAATCTTGTAGGTATCGGCGCTATAATACTAGGAACAGTTCATAGTACGACGGATACAGATTACTATCTGTTTCAAGCGAGTGATACCGGCTATATGAATTTTCTGCTTCGTGTCCCTAATTATTCTGGAACGAACCTGGATTTATATGTTTACAGATATATTCCTGCAACGGGAACGTCTGTTTTACTGTCATCAAGTACAAATACGTCGTATACAGATGAAAGATGCGTTGTCTCTGTTACCAGTGGATATTACTACTATATGAAAATTACAACAATTTCTGGGAGTACTGGGAATTCATATAATGCAACGACATCAATAACGCCATCGAAAGCATGGTTTCCACAGTCCAAAGGTTCCACTTCTGATGGTACTTTTATTTGGAATACAAATAAACTTGATGAACTATATAAACTCGAGGTGCAACCGATTCAGAATGATGATTTGCCATTTGTTACCAGTATTTATTCCAATCCGTGTGTAATGTCATCTGGATGTGTGATAGCCTCTTTCGCAATGGTTCTTGCCAATATGCAGGCAGAAACATATAGCAACATGTATGATTTCAGGATAACCCCATCATGGTCTGATTATAATTATGTTGGTCGCTTATCGCCAGATCCATTCGTAACGTTTCTAATAAACAACACTCTTAGCGGTAGCACTATAACATACAGTAATACATATTCACGTTTTTACAACAATTATTCAAGTGCCTGGTCTCCCAGGGTTTCAAGCTATAGCACACTTACAAGCTATTTTGTAAAACCAACAGGAAGTACATTTTCAACAACCAGTCACAATATCTCGGTATCAAACTACAATGATTTAATTTCTTTAATCGGTTCATCACTGTCTTCTCGTCCTCAAGGTATTATACTTGTTGGTTCAGATCATGCCCTTGTTGTGACTTATGAGGATGGATCATATTATGTTTACGATTCATGGTCAAATAATAAATCAGCACGATATCGTAAGCTTCTTTCAACATATATAACATCATCATCTGATCCTATGAAATTCAGTGAAATTACAAAATATATAACGATTGATTGAGACAAGACGGAAGAAAGGTGAATGCAATGAGAATACGCATAATATTATTATTCTGTACTCTGCTCTTTGCTTTATCCGCATGCGTGAATGCCAAAGAAGAATATGAATCCAGTGCAGACGACCCGATTGATTCTACTTCATCCACTGTTATACCAAATCATGAAACAAGCGGACATGAAAACGATGATATTAATAATGATCCCACCAATAATATCCAGAACAATGACTATACTACTGAAATAATTCAAACCGAAAAAACCGTTTCCCCTCCCGGTACATCTTATGTGCGTGTGTCTTCTGATCGCTCTTCGGTTTACATGATAACGTTACAAAACGGAAAACTTCAGTTCAGCGGATTTGACAAGGATGAATTGTATCGCAGAGTTTATGATACATATCATCTAAACAGCACAGAATGGAATGACTCCATTAATTGCTTTGTTTTTTTTCAGTCAAATATCCTTGTGTTCAGGGATGATATAGTGATACGAGTTCAGTTGTACGATGATGCAACAGCACAGGAACGATTTGATATCTTATACTTTCATGATAGTCCGGAAGAAGGGACTAAAGTTGACGAGGATTATTCTGCTTTGATGAACTATTTAAACATCATTAACAGCCAGTCTAGAATTGTTCGGGCTTATGTTGCAGTTACGGGAGACACCGGAACCAGACACTGGGGCTATGTGTACGTTGTTACTGAAGCTGGAGACTGTTTCCGCTGCAGTTATTTCGAGCAGGATAGCACAAAAACAAATCAAAATGTATTACAAGTTGCACAGACACTGGATGATGCAACCTATCTGTTTAGAGATGGAACGGTGACTGACCAGAATATTCAAAGCGGTATTCCGGTAGATACCAGCTTGTCCTCGGAGGTATCAATATGGGAAAATATAAAATGGATATCTATTGATTCGATGAGCCACTCAACAATAACCGGAGTAAACAAAGATGGGACTGTATTGATTGCGGGGGAATACAATCACGATAAAGCCATAATTGAATCATGGACGGATGTTGCTTATACAATAACAATGAACAGACTTTTTGAAGAATTCCCGGTTGCTTTGACTAATACGGGGAATATACTTGTTCCTGATGACTGCGGATGGAGATTTTGTGAATATATAAACGGGTTGACTGATGTTGTTGAAATCGGTTTCGCAGCTTATGGAGGTATGTTCATTATTCAACGAGACGGAACATTAATAATAATAGACGATAAAATCGATGAATATCACTTTAAATTCAACTAACCGTACTAAATCTGTATATTACTGTGGTTCACAGGCAATTCGTAACTCAGAAAAAACAATCTAGGTGTTGATTTTGATTTGAGACCGCCTGAAATGTCGGTCATTAGTCAGTCATTATGTGTTGGATTATACGTCCCATGCATTCCCGACCTTCCGTTGTGTCTTGTCATTTTCAATGATGCATCCTTCCTTTCTTTTTTGCTTACGCCTTGCTTCGCCCCTGCCTAATGATCTACAAAGACGATCAGGTTATGTAGGCAGGCAATACCCAGTATACTTCTTTATGGTCAGATATAGTTTTTATAGATACAAATCGTACAGATGGAGCAGGTATAACAGTAGGCGTTGATAATGAAGGCAGAGTTTTCGTTGCGGGCGATTATATGCATGACATATCAGAAATTGAAAACTGGCATGATGTCCTGTATGCAATTGTTATAGATGTTTATACTGATCAATATCCGATAGCATTATCTAAAAACGGCGCTGTACTTGTCCCCTCCGATTGTGGCTGCAGTTTCGCCGACAAAGTATCGGAATGGTCGAATGTCATTGAAATCGGTCTGACATGTCCCGACGGAATCCTATGGGGAAGGTTGGAAAACGGCGATGTCTTATTTGCAGAGTAATCTGCAGGATTTGCCTTCGAAAAAATCGATATTTCTGAGTTTTTGATTCAGTTGGCTAAAAAAATGTATTGGGTTTTGAATTGTTTGGTGAAGCTGGTAGGGGTAGATGTGGAAAATGCGGGTTTTGATGGCCATGATCGGGTAGTTCAGAACATCGTGAAAAAGGTTCGTATCCTCTCATGGTGCCCGAAATGACCCAGCCGATCTATGAAACTCACCAGTTTTTTGAAAAATGAAAAAGCGAGAAAAACGGAGAAAAAACGAAGAAAATCGGCGAAAAACGCCGATTTTCAGGGGGCGATCTATTTAGACCGCCAAACATGGTCGGAGTGACAAGATTTGAACTTGCGACCTCTTGGTCCCGAACCAAGCGCGCTACCATCTGCGCTACACCCCGATGCTTTTTTCTGTTAAGCTTGGATATTATAGCATAATCTTTTTAAACTTTCAAGAGTGTTTACAGATTTTTCATAATTTATTTGAGCTTCTTTTTGCTCAAAAAATAAGTTAAAACAAAATTATTGATAATAAGTTCCCGAAAACACTTGACAAATCCTTCGTTAACTTTTATAATATAAAAAAAAGAAATCATAATTATGAGGTCACATATGAATTCACGCGAAAGAGTAAATGCTATTTTGCATTATCAAAACTATGATAAAATGCCCGTCGTCCACTTCGGTTTCTGGGGCGAAACACTCACCAAATGGAAAGAAGAGGGCTATTTAACCGAATGGGAGGCAACTCATTACTGGGATAACGGCGGTTCCTGCAAGGAAATATGTGAAAAGCTCGGATTTGATTTTGCATGGTCTGCGATGTTTTCCTCTCATACCGGGCTTATGCCGTCGTTTGAAAGCAAGGTCATTCAGGATCTTGGCGATGGTTGGATAATCTCTCAGAACGGAAACGGACTTATCGAAAAATTAAAGCGCGGAGTATCGTCTATTCCCGCAACCATCGGCACTTTGCTTGAAGACAGAAAGGCGTGGGAAGAGCTTTATCTTCCCAAACTTCAGCCATCCGAAAAACGGTATGACCTTAAAGCGATAGAAGCAAAAAAACAGGAGTTTGACAGCATTACCGACCGTCCCGTCGGATATCACGTTGGTAGTCTTTACGGCTGTATCCGCGATATGCTCGGCGTTGAAAATCTCGCATACCTTCAGGCGGATGACGAAGACCTTTTTGTTGAAATAATCGATACGATCGCAAATATTGCCTATGAAAACGCCAAAGCAGTATTTTCAACGGGCGTTAAGGTCGATTTCTGCCATTACTGGGAAGATATCTGTTTTAAAAACGGACCGCTCGTAAACCCCGACGTCTTTGAAGAATACGTTCTTCCTCATTACAGAAAGATTTCCGACTTGCTTTTCGAACACGGCGTCGATATCATTTCTCTAGACTGCGACGGATGTATAGACAAGCTCGTCCCCATCTGGCTCAAAGGCGGAGTTAATACAATGTTCCCGATCGAAGTCGGTACATGGCAGGCAAGCATCGAACCGTGGAGAAAGCAATACGGAAACTATGTCCGCGGCGTAGGCGGAATGGATAAACGCGTATTTGCTCATGACTATTCCGCTGTAGATAAGGAAATAGAAAGACTTAAGCGCCTTATCGACCTCGGCGGGTATATTCCATGTCCCGACCACAGGATTGCGCCCGATGCAAAGTGGGACAACGTCAAATATTACTGCGATAAAATGCAAAACCTAGTAATATAACGTTTTAATCCCGTATATTTGACATAATTTTACCCTTGTTTATTTGTTTATTTACCATTTTATTGATGTATATTTTAATCATAAATGTAATTTTCAATTTGTTCCCCGGAGGCAGTTATTAAATGTACAGCGAAAATAATTCAAAGCCGAAAAACCGCGGAGGACTCGCTCTCGCATGCGTTCTGCTGATGATGATCTTGTGCGTCGCGGCAGCTGTCGGCGTATTTATACTCTTATCTCAAAATATAAACGAAGATGTTTCCGACGGCGGAGAAGTCCGTTCCGAAACTGAGGAAAACTATCAAAAACAGATAGAAGAGCTTCAAAAAACGGTTGACGAACTCAAATCTTCCGTTGAAAATCTCAAAAATACACAGTCAGAGCCGTCTTCCTCTGTATATATGGGCATTTCAACTTTGAGCGAAACAGGTATCGAAGAAATCTCCGAAACCGTCAAACCGTCAATAGTTACAATAACTGTAAGCGTTCCTTCCACAAGATACCAAAGCGGCTTTTTCTACTATACCGTCGGCGGAGTCACCTCAACCGGTTCCGGAATAATTTATAACACCGAAGGATATATCATTACAAACTATCATGTCGTTTCTTATTATGACAGCTACGAAAACGTAACGATCGACGTAACATTGTCTGACGGACGTGAATTTCCCGCAGAATTTATCGGAGGCGACAAAAACAACGACCTCGCGATCATTAAAATAGAGTCGGATGACACTCTTGTGCCCGCAAAATTCGGAAAATCGTCCGATCTTAAAGTAGGCGCTGTCGTTCTCGCAATAGGCAATCCTCTCGGTATAGAGTTCGCAGGAAGCGTGACTCTCGGCATTGTCTCCGCCGTAGACAGAACGATCGATAAGGAAAACACCGCAGATTCAATGATTCAGACCGATGCCGCGATCAATCCGGGCAATTCGGGCGGAGCTCTCGTAAACACAAACGGAGAAGTTGTAGGGATTACTACTTTGAAAGTATCAGACACCGAGGTCGAGGGCCTGGGCTTTGCTATCCCCATAGATTACGCGTCGCCGATCATCTCAAATCTCGTTGAATTCGGATATGTCAAAGACCGTCCTGCGACCGGGATCTCGGGCAGCACCGTTTCCGCTTCAATTTCAAGATATTACGGCGTTCCCCAGGGCGTTATAGTTACAAACGTTGAAGAAAACAGCGGGGCTGATCTTGCAGGTATTCAGGTTAACGATATTATAACCGAAATAGACGGCGAACACGTAGAAACAATGGCCGATATTCAGGCAGCCAACGCATCTCATAAAGTAGGGGATATCATTAAAGTTACCGCATACCGTAACGGAGAGTATTACAGCACAAATCTCAAACTTATGGAAGACAGAGGCAGATAATTTTTTTACATACAAAAAATCGGCACGCTTTAAAGGCGTGCCGATCTCTGTTTATTCGGTGCGATTTTATTTTATAAGGTCTGCAATTAGTTTGCCGCATTCGCTGCAACCTACAAAAATGCAGTTTTTTCTTTCTTCGTCGGTTCGCGGCATGATATCAGCTGTCCTATATCCTGCGTCAAGGTAATCTGAAACGGCATTCTCTATGCTGTCCGCTTCATCGATCATCCCGAAGCTGTATTTCAGCATCATAGCCGCCGAAAGAATAGTTCCTATGGGGTTTGCAAGATCTCTCCCCGCAATATCCGGCGCGGAACCGTGTATCGGTTCGTAAACGCCCTTTGTTCCGTCTCCGAGACTTGAAGAGGGAATCATTCCAATTGAGCCGGTGATCATTGAAGCTTCATCAGAAAGTATATCTCCGAACATGTTTTCAGTTACTATAACGTCAAACTGCGACGGATCTTTTACTATCTGCATAGCGCAGTTATCAACAAGCATGTCCGAAAGCATAACGTCTGGATAGTCCGACGCGATTTCATGAACAACTTTTTTCCACAGGCGGCTTGAGTCGAGCACGTTGCTCTTTTCAACTGAACAAAGCGTTTTGCGACGCTTTCTCGCGGTTTCAAAACCTATCCTGCAAATTCTCTCTATCTCTTTTTCGGAATAGATCATCAGGTCGGAGGCATATCTCGTTCCGTTAACCGTCTCCGAGCGGTGTTCGCCGAAATATACTCCGCCTATAAGCTCTCTGACGATAATAAAATCTATTCCTTTATCGACTATTTCTTTTCTTAACGGAGAGGCAGAGGCGAGCTGCGGCCAGATTTTTGCAGGTCTGTTGTTGCTGTATGCGCCCATTCCCGCCCTAAGCTTCAGAAGACCTTTTTCCGGACGAAGATGACCGGGAACGGAATTCCATTTTTCTCCTCCGACTGCGCCGAGAAGAACGCTGTCGCTCTCTTTGCAGATATCAAGCATCTTATCCGGAAGAGGTTCTCCCCATCTGTCAATGGCAATACCGCCCATGTCAACGTCCGAATAGGAGAAAACATGCCCGTATTTTTCTGCGATTTTATCAAGTATATTCAGCGTCTGATTTATTATTTCGGGACCTATTCCGTCTCCGCGTATGACCGCTATCTTCTTATTCATCGCTTTCATCTCTTTCCTTTATAGATGCAAGGAGCCCGCCGCTTTTTATTATGTTCTGAATAAAAGGAGGGAAGGGCTGCGCTTTGTATTTTTTGCCCGTCGTCAGATTTGTTATCGATCCGGTATCGAAATTTATGTTTACGGTGTCTCCCGCGCTGATTTCTTCCGCAGCTTCCGGGCATTCGAGTATGGGCAGACCGATGTTTATTGCATTGCGGAAAAAAATCCTCGCAAAACTTTTGGCTATCACGCAGCCAACTCCGCAAGTTGATATGGCGAGCGGCGCATGCTCTCTTGAAGAACCGCAGCCGAAATTGTATCCAGCAACGATGATATCTCCTTTGGAGACTTTTTTAACAAATTCCCGGTCGATATCTTCCATGCAGTGCGCGGCAAGTTCCTTGGGGTCGGAAGTGTTTAAATAACGTGCCGGGATTATAACGTCGGTATCAACGTTATCCCGATATTTGAAAACTTTTCCTTCAGTCTGCATACGGTTATCCTTTCAAAATTACTGTAAAAGCGGTTAATCTTTATATTCGGTTATATATCCCGTCAGGGCGCTTGCGGCGGCTGTCTGAGGCGATGCAAGGTAAACCTCGCTTAAAGGATGTCCCATTCTTCCAACAAAATTTCTGTTTGTTGTCGCAACGCATCTTTCACCCTCGGCAAGAATACCCATATACCCGCCGAGACACGGACCGCACGTCGGGGTCGATACGACTGCTCCCGCGTCTATAAACGCCGTAACGTATCCTTTTTCTATGCATTCGCGCATTATCTGCATTGTTGCGGGGATGATTATGCATCTTACGCCTTCTTTTACCTTTTTACCTTTAAGTATTTCGTAAGCCGCCGTCATGTCTTCCATTCTGCCGTTCGTGCAGCTGCCTATAAAGACCTGATCGATTTTGATATCAGAAAGTTCGCTTGCCGGTTTTGTGTTTTCGGGCAAATGCGGACAGCTTACCGTGGGAACGATATCTGAAAGATTGATTTTTACCGTTTTTTCATATTCCGCATCGCTGTCGGCTTCATAAATAACGGGCTTTCTCTCCGCTCTGTTTTCCAGATAGGAAAGCGTATTGCCGTCAACCGGGAAAATACCGTTTTTTGCTCCGGCCTCTATCGCCATATTGCAGATACACAAACGGTCGTCCATTGAAAGGGAAGATATGCCTTCGCCGCAAAATTCCATACTTTTATAAAGCGCACCGTCTACCCCGATCATTCCGATTATCGTAAGTATGACGTCTTTTCCGCTTGTATTTTTCGGAAGGGAACCGCAAAGTTCGATTTTAATTGCGGAGGGGACTTTAAACCACGCTTTCCCCGTTGCCATTGCAGCCGCCATATCTGTGCTTCCTACGCCTGTCGAAAACGCTCCGAGCGCGCCGTAAGTACAGGTATGACTGTCAGCTCCTATAATGCAGTCTCCTGCGGTAACTATGCCTTGCTCCGGCAAAAGCGCATGTTCGATCCCCATTTTCCCTACATCGAAAAATTTGGAAATACAGTGTTCGCACGCGAAATTTCTGCAGGTTTTGGACTGCTCCGCAGCTTTTATGTCTTTGTTGGGGACAAAATGGTCAAGCACGATCGCAATTCTGTCTTTATCAAAAACACTTTTAAAGCATGCTTTTTCAAATTCCTTTATTGCAACCGGCGCAGTAATGTCGTTTCCCAATACGATGTCAAGTTTCGCTTCTATAAGCTGCCCGGGAACGACTTTTTCAAGACCCGCATGTGCCGCAAGTATTTTTTGCGTCATTGTCATTGCGTATGATCCTCCTTTTATTCTTCAGGGGCGGTCATGTTGTTGTAAGCGCTCATAAGCGCATTTGCGCTCGCGTGGATAATGTCGGTATCGGTACCCGCGCCCCAGGACATTTTACCGTCTTTATCCTTTATTCCTATATAAGCTGCAGCCACGCTTCCCGAGCCGTGCTCCTGCATACTGTGCTCCGTATATACGCGAAGCTCATATGTGTCGCCCGTAAACGATTTCAGCGCATTGCTTACCGCGTCCAGAGAACCGTTTCCCGTTGCTCTGACGTTTTTTTTGCTTCCGTTTTTCTCGAAAATAATCTCTGCCTCAACGTCGCGTCTGTTTCTTCTGTGAAAATGCATTTCCGATACGGAGATGGGTGAGGTGTTGCGGAAATATGATTTTCTGAATATCTCGAAAACATCCGAAACTTTTAATTCTCTGTGTTCTCTGTCTGAAATACGCTTGCAGATATAGCTCAGATCTTCCCTCATCTCAGACGGAAGCACGTATCCGTAATTCTGTTCAAGAAGATATCCTATTCCGCCCTTGCCGCTCTGAGAATTGACTCGTATAACGTCTGCGTCGTATGTTCTGTTGATGTCCTTCGGGTCTATCGGAATATACGGAACGTTCCACTCTCTTATATTGTTTTCCGACCGGTATTTCATGCTCTTTGCAATCGCGTCCTGATGGCTTCCCGAAAAAGCCGCAAACACGAGAGCTCCCGCATAGGGCGCACGTTCGTATACGTGCATTCCGGTACATTTTTCATATTTGCCTATCAGATATGGGATATCCGAAAAATCAAGCTTTGGGTCTGTACCGTGAACATACATATTCATGGCAAGCGTTATAATATCAACGTTTCCCGTTCTTTCGCCGTTGCCGAAAAGAGTCCCTTCAACACGTTCCGCGCCGGCAAGAAGGGCAAGCTCGGTATCTGCAACTCCCGTTCCTCTGTCGTTATGCGGGTGAAGAGATAAAGTTACAAAGTTTCTGTATTTCAGATTATCGCTTATATATTCAACCTGACTCGCATATATATGCGGCAGACTCATTTCAACAGTTACAGGCAGATTTATGATTACATTGTTATTTTCGGACGGCTCGAGTATATCAAGCACTGCGTTGCAGACTTCAAGCGCATATTCGGGCTCTGTTCCCGTAAAGCTTTCAGGGGAATATTCAAATCGGAAATTTCCTTCATACTCTTTCGACAGCTTTTTAACAAGCTTTGCGCCGTCAACAGCGATCTGCTTAATTTCTTCTTTGGATTTTCTGAAAACCTGCTCTCTCTGAGCAGCGCTAACGGAATTGTAAAAATGGATTATCGCTCTCGGCGCACCTTTGCAGGCTTCAAAAGTTTTTCTTATAATGTGCTCTCTGCACTGAGTAAGCACCTGCACCGAAACGTCTTCGGGGATCATCTTTTTGTCGATAAGCGTGCGCAGAAATTCGTATTCCGTATCGCTCGCCGCCGGAAATCCTACTTCGATCTCTTTAAATCCCACCTTCAGAAGAACATTGTAAAATTCTATCTTCTGCGAGAGATTCATCGGCACAACAAGACTCTGATTTCCGTCGCGCATATCCACGCTGCACCAGATCGGAGCTTTGTCGATCTTTTCTTTGCGTACCCACCTGTCGTGTTCGCCCGGGGCGGGAAAATATCCTGCTTTGTACTTGCTTGCGTCCATTCTGTTTTTCTCCTTTGTAATGCGAGCTTCGGGAGAAAATAAAAAAGTCCCAAAGCCTTCGAAATAAGCTTTGAGACGGGTGAAATATACACTCGCGGTACCACTCAAATTGCGGTCGATAAACCGCCTCTCTTTGGGATCGTACAATCCCTATGCGTTAACGCAGCATTCACGGGATACGCCTACTGATATATTCGGTATGTTCGGATATCCGGCTCGGAAGTGAGAGGTCATTGGAAAAATACCATACCGGTTCGCAGCAGCCACCGGCTCTCTGAAATGATAAGGTCCCGACCGTCTTCGTCATTGCCTTTAAACTTATTGTTTGTATTTGAATTATAACACATCATACCGCTTTTGTCAAGCGTGTAAATTGATTTTTTTTGCGGATTTTGTCTGATCGCATCAATTTGTGTTTTTTTTGCGCATGGTTGATTTTTGCTTGACAAATCCGTATTAATATGATATATTTGTCGTAATTAATTATAGATAAGAGATTGAAAATGAAAGCTGTTATTTTTGATATGGACGGAGTCCTCGTCGATTCCGAGCCCGTTATTATAGAAGCGTCGCTTCGTGTCCTCAAAAAGTACGGAGTCGAGGCAAAAGCATCTGATTTCAAAGAATTTACCGGCATGGGCGACGATATTTTTATCGGAGGAGTTGCCCGTAAATACGGCCTTGAATACGACCCCTCGATGAAATTGCAGGCATACGATATATATCTCGATATTATCGATACTCATATAAAAAAATTCCCCGGAGCGCTCCCTCTTATCAAAAATCTGAAAGATAAAGGCATGATCCTTGCCGTTGCCTCCGCGTCGGATCTTGTAAAGGTCAGGGCAAACCTTAAAGCTCTTGGCGCTGACGAAAATGATTTCAAGGCAATTATAACCGGAAGCGACGTTAAGAGAAAAAAGCCTTTTCCTGATATTTATCTTAAAGCGGCAGATGCGATATCTATAGATCCTTCCGACTGTATCGTCGTTGAAGACGCCGTATCAGGGACAATGGCGGGCGTTGCCGCCGGAATGAAAGTTGCCGCAGTAACAACGTCTTTCCCTCCTCAGCCCCTTTACGATGCAGGCGCAAGCTGGGTGTTTAACGATATTTTTTCTGTTTCGGAGATAATCTGACATGGAGCGAATCAACGGTTCCGCAGTCCGATTCACCTCGCGGCAGAAACTGATCGCATCCCTTTGCTTCGGGGCATATCTTTCGGCGTATCTTATGCGCGTAAATATATCTATTGCTCTTCCGGATATAGCAAAATATCTCGGCTACTCAGATATTTCCGCAATAGGTTATATCCCCGGCGCATTTTTCTGGACATATGCTCTCGGGCAGCTTATCTCAGGCTGGCTCGGAGACAGAATATCTCCGAAATATATGATAGCTGTAGGACTTTTCTGCTCCGTTGTTTCAAACCTCGCTTTTTCGTTTGCCTCGTCTCTTTCTTCCATGATCATTCTCTGGGCGGTAAACGGTGTTTTTCAGTCAATGCTCTGGGCGCCCATAATGAAAACGATCGTCCTCAATTTTGACGGAGTTCGCCTCGGGAAAATGACGTTTTTGATGTCAATGACTCTTGTCGTCGGATACTCTCTTTCATGGAGCGCGTCAACGGTGATCAAAACGTTTCTCGACTGGCGGTTTGTATTCTCGATCCCCGCTGTTGTCGGAGGAATTTTCGCCGTTGTCTGGACTGTTCTTTACAAAAAAGATACTTCCGTGCCCGCTTTCGGTAAAAATACCGTTTCGTCAAAATTCAGTTCGCTGTTTCGCCTTAAATATTTCCCTCTAACGGTCGTCCTTATGCTCGCCGTCGGTCTTTTGCACGGGATAATCAAAGAAAGTATAAATACCTGGCTTCCAACTATGATGGACTCATTCGGGTCGTTTTCTCTTTCGTCAACGCTCGGCGTTCTCGTTATCGTTCCTATAATCAACTTTATCGGCATAGTTTTTATGAGAGTTATAATGGCAAAAGGGAAATCAAACAGTTTTTATACGGTTTCTGTTCTGCTCGTAATTTCTCTTGCGGTTGCCGTAGTTTCCGTATCCCTTTCTTTCAACACCTTCGCGCTTGTTGCGCTTACCGTCGCTTTAAGCGGACTTACTTTTGCGTCAAATCCTGTTCTTACCGCATTCTTCCCCATAGAATTTGCAAAATGGAACTGTGTTTCAACCGTTGCGGGGACCGTTGACTGTATGATTTATTTCGGAGCGGCGCTCTCAAGCCCTCTTACCGGTTTTCTTGCGGACGGCAGCGACTGGTCCAGGGTTACGCTTATGTGGTCTGCGGTCCTGCTTTTGGCTGTTATTTCCTCTGTTTTGCTGAAAAAGGTATCCGCAAAGTTTTTCAAAACGAATACTTAAATTATCTTAAATCGGTTTACGGTACCGTTACGGAGGTTTTTATGTTCTGCAAATGCGGAAAACTTATGACGGAAACAGAATTCGGCTATGAATGTGTATGCGGGCTTAAAAAGGACCGTGAAGGTAACGATATATCGCGATCGGAAGCTGACGCCGTGTCTGCGGAAGCTGCCCGGATCTCTGAGATCAAGAAAAAATACCATTCCAAATACCCAAATATCAACGATCCTCTCGTTCGCGTCACAAACGCCGTCGAAGAGGACGATACCCGGGACGAGACTTTCTCTTCGCTGACTCCAAAACAGCTTGAAAAAAGAAGAAACAAAAAAACCAAGAAGATCTGACATAAAATTTTTTACTTCTAAGGAGTTTGATTATGGAACCTGTTAAAGTTTGTACTTTCAACATGCGTATGGATACTGTATCGGACGGAAAAAATATGTTTCCCTGCCGTTCTCTGTATATAAGAGACGCTATCCGCAGAGAATCTCCCGATATCGTCGGATTTCAGGAGGTCCGCCCCCATATGCTTGAATGGCTGAAAAATACGTTCCCCGAATATTATACTGTCGGCGCGGGACGCGGCTCGGATTATAAAGACGAAGCCAACCCCGTAATGTTCAAAAAAGATAAGTTTGATTTTATCGGCTACGATATGTTCTGGCTTTCAAAAACACCTTTCGTTCCGGGACTCAAATATGACGAAAAGAGCGGATGTCCGAGAATATGCGTTGTTTTAACGCTTAAAACAAACGACAATCCGTCGCCCTTCAGAGTTTACAACACACATCTTGACCATGTCAGCGAAGAGGCAAGGATAAACGGCATGAAAGTTATTCTTGACAGAATGGATCAGGACGACGAACGTATGGTCGTACCGAATCTTCTTATGGGCGATATGAACGCATATCCCGACAGCGAAACGATCAAGTCGGTATTAAACTGCAAATCAAGGTCTTTTACAGAGCTTTCCGCCGATATTCCAGTATCGTTTACCTACTATGGTACGCGCGAAGCAAAAATAGATTATATTTTCGCGTCCGGCGGTCTTCGCGGCAGAAATGCAAAAATATGGGACGAGTGCCACGACGGCGTATATCTTACGGACCATTACCCCGTAAGCGTGACCGTTGATTTCGAATAAGCAGTAAAACATATGAAGCTCGCAAAAAGATTTATTCTAATGGCAAAAAGCCATTGGGGAGAACTTGTTGTTACAGTCATAGCTCTTATCGGGGGCTCCGCGCTCAGTCTTGTTACTCCTGAAGTAATAAGAAGGATGACCGCCTCTTTAAGCAGTCCTGACGGAATATCGGCGGATATTCTTTTAAAGTTTTCCCTGGTGCTTATCTGCGCATATCTTCTCAGGGGCGTTTTGCGCTTTATTGCAATGTATGTCAGCCATATAGCGGCGTGGAATTTCGTAGGGGAGCTTACGCTTAAAGTTTACGATAAATATCAGTCTCTTTCCATGCGCTATTATCAGGATAAACAGACGGGCCAGCTGATGAGCCGAATGGTAAACGATACGCGGCTCCTTGAAGTCCTTATCGCGCATTCGCTTCCGGACCTGATATCCAATATCCTCGTTATAATCGGCGTTACGGTAATGATTTTCATAATAAATCCTTACCTTGCGCTTTTAACTCTTGTTCCCGTTCCTCTCGTTTTGTTCGCCGGCTCGTTTTTCTCCAAAAAGGTAGCTCCTCTTTTCAGGATAAACCAGCAGGTCCTCGGCGATCTAAACGGCGTTTTGCAGGACAACCTTTCGGGAATGAAAGAAATACAGGCGTTCGGAAAAGAGCGGTACGAGCACGAAAAAATGCTTAAAAACACGAAATATTACAGCTTTGTAAACATAAGAGCAAACAAGGCGAACGCTGTCTTTCACCCCTCTGTCGAGTTTCTCACTTCTCTCGGTACCGTTATAGTCGTCGGAGCAGGCGGACTGCTTGCCATGAGCGGAAAGATAAACACGGCCGATATCGTCGGATTTTTTGTTTATCTCAGTCTTTTTTATCAGCCGCTTGCCGTACTTGCAAGACTTGTTGAGGATGTTCAGACGGCTCTTGCCGGCGCCGAAAGAGTTGCCGAGGTGCTTGACAGCGAAAGCGAGATAGAAGAATCGCCGAACGCATACGATCTTATCGGCGTTGAAGGCAATATCGCGTTTGAAAACGTTTCATTTGACTATATAAACGGAGAGCATGTTTTAAACGATATTTCCTTTACCGCAAACAAAGGCGAGATGATAGCCCTCGTCGGACCCACGGGCGTCGGAAAAACTACTATAGTCTCTCTTCTCGAACGTTTTTACGATCCTCTTTCGGGAAGGATCACCTTAGACGGCCATGATCTGCGCGATTTAACTCTTTCTTCGCTTCGCAATAATATTTCTCTCGTTTTGCAGGACGTTTTCCTTTTTAATGGAACTATCGAAGAAAATAT
Source organism: Clostridia bacterium (assembly GCA_017427285.1). GTDB lineage: Bacteria > Bacillota > Clostridia > Oscillospirales > UBA644 > HGM12619. Next base: position 127,110 of record JAFRTE010000007.1, on the reverse strand, counting down.
CGCTTACGGAGTTGAAAACTATACGAGAGAAAGCGTTATTTCCGCGGCAAAAACCGCCTTTGCGGATGAATTTATATCCAAAATGCCGAACGGATACGATACCGTGGTAGGGGAGAGAGGTATACGCCTTTCGGGAGGACAGAAACAGCGGATCGCTATAGCGCGTGCCGTTCTTAGAAATACTCCCGTTTTAATCCTTGACGAGGCAACTTCGTCTGTCGATACAGAAACGGAATCTCATATTCAGGAAGCGATCGAAAATCTTGCGGGCAGCAGAACTGTAATAGTTATTGCCCACAGACTTTCCACCGTTATGCGTGCAGACAACATTGTAGTCCTTGAAAAAGGAAAAATCGTTGAGACAGGAAAACATTCCGAACTGCTTACAAAAAACGGGCTTTATGCAAAGATGTGCAGTATTTGAAAAGGTAAAAAGCATTTTATATAAATAAAATTCAAAAAAATGGCATAAAATCCATAAAATATATATTGACAATCGGCAGATTTTGTTGTATAATGTCATAAAGTACGGCAAGAATTCACAATAAATCTGCCGATATTATTTCAGGAGGAAAAAAATATGAAAAAATTTGTAGCAATGATTGCTATCGCAATCGTAGTTGCTATGGTTGCTTCCGTTGGCGCAGCAGCTTTCTATACTGGCGAATTTGCTCAGGAACGCCTTGAATTCGACGTTCCCAAGGTAAACGCTAAAAACCCTGCTATCGTTATCGACGGTAAAGCTGATCTTAACGGCGAATGGTATGGCGCTCTTAAAACAGGCGTTAACCTCAGAGACGACTCTGAAGCTGAATTTGCAGGATTCTGGGATGCTACCGTTTGGGGCAACTCTTATCCCGTAAGCGTTAACAGCCTCGACGATATCCCCGAAGAACATCGTAACATCTGGGATGTTTACTGGCTCTGGGATGAAGGCGGACTTTATTTCGCAGTAGTTTGCGATACCGACTCCACACCCACATCCTTCAACCCCGCATTCTATCTCGGTAACGGCGACACGACCGGTCAGACCAGACGTGTTGACGGTTGGACTCCTATGATCCGTCCTTCCGATGATGAATCTGTTCCTTATGAATGGCTCGAATTCTGGACCTCTACTCTCGGAACCGGCGATTTCTGGAATGACGACAGCATGAACTACTACTACGGCAACAAGAACAACCCGTTCGAAATCAAAACCGCCTCCACTATCGCTTCTGAAAAGAACGATCTCGGCGGCTACTCCTATTGCATCGAAGGTTTCATCCCCTGGGATGCAATCTGCTACGGCACCGGAACCGAAAAAGTCGTAGATGACTTCGAAGGTAAAGCAGGCGCTATCCTTTCTATCGGTAACATTTTCCTCGACGGCGACGGACATGTTGACGAAAACGGCAACCCCGATAACTGGGGCCGCGGTTTTGACTGCCCGAGCTGGGGATACTTCAACTACTACATGCTCAGCGCAACACCCGCAGCTGAAGCTCCCGCAGCTGAAGAACCCGCAGCTGAAGAACCTGCAGCCGAAGAACCTGCAGCCGAAGAACCCGCTGCTGAAGAACCCGCTGCTGAAGAACCCGCTGCTGAAGAGACCGTAACTCCGGCTCCCACAACTACTACCACAACCACCACTAACAACAACCCGAAGACTGCTGACGTAAGCGTTCTTTTCTATGCTCTCGCAGCTGTTTCCGCTATCGGTGGACTCTCTGTTTTCAAGAGAAAATAATTAAAGTTTAACCGGCGTATGCCTTAAAACTGTAAAAAACCCCGAACGGATAGTTCGGGGTTTTTTGTACCATCAAACATTCAGCTCGGGATTTTTTTGTCGTATCGTTTTTTTGTTTTACCGATACATTCTCAGATAATGTATTGCATTATAAGTCCGTCTTCTTCCGGCTTTGAATATAAATTCTTTCTTTCACCGACCTGGTGAAAACCTATCGAATTATAAAGTGCAATAGCCGCCTCGTTGGATTTCCTTACTTCAAGAAAAACCTCTTTGCATCCGTTTGCTTTTGCCTTTTCTATAACGCTGTATACAAGGTCTCTTCCGAAACCCATTCTTCTCTTTTCCGGAGAAACTGCCAGCGATATTATTTCCGCATTGTCTGGTACAAAGAAATATATGCAGTGTCCCGTTACCGCCCCTTCATCCTCTATAACGTCTATAAAAAATGTTTTGCTTTTTAAGAAAGTATATATGCTTTCCTCCGTTTCCGGTGTTGAAAAGCAGCTGTTTTCTCTTTTTACTATTCCTTTAACGTCTTTTTTCTCAGCTTTTCTTACTGTATACATATTTATTCTCCATTATTTTATTTCAATTCGTCAACATATTTTTTTATCTCGTCCGCGCATTTTAAATACGTTTCTTCGTCGCATCCGAAAGGATCGCTTATACCTTTTCCGAGTACGTTTATTTTATCTTTATATTCGGGAAACGCTTCTCTCAGTATAACGGCGTGTCCCTCAGTCATCGTATATATCTTTTCGGCGTTTTTGATCTCTTCAGGCGTGACCTGCGCCGATCTGTGAGCGGAAATATCTATTCCGTGCATTTTCATCGCAGATACGGCGTTTGCAGCTGGCAAAGCGCCGTTTTCGGCATATATTCCCGCACTTCGTGCGCCTTCGCCGTGTTTTTTATTGTAAAATCCTTCCGCCATAGGGCTTCTGCAGGTATTTCCCGTGCAGATAAACAATACTTTCATTCTGCTGTCCTTTCTTAATATTGTTGACAAATCATATCTTCTGTGATATAATCAAAATCACGGGTTCTTTCTTATTATACACCTTTTACACCGTTTAGTCAAGTATAAAATTTACATCAGTCATAAATAATAATATCTTAAATACGGATAAATATATGAGAATACTGGGCATTGAGTCCTCCTGCGACGAAACCGCCGCTGCGGTAGTTGAGGACGGAAGAAAAATAATATCGAATATTGTCAGAACGCAAATAAGCACTCACGAGCTTTACGGCGGAGTCGTTCCCGAAATTGCCTCCCGCGCACATCTTGAGGCGATTTCTTCCGTTACTCGTCTTGCGCTCGAACCGGCAGGCGGTATCGAAAATATCGACGCTGTTGCCGTTACAAACGCACCGGGTCTTATCGGGGCGCTTCTCGTCGGGGTCGGTTTTGCGAAGGGTCTCGCTTTTTCCTCAAAAAAACCGCTCGTCCCCGTCCATCATATACGCGGCCACGTTGCCTCCGCATATCTTTCTCATTCTGATCTTAAACCGCCGTTTATCGCGCTCATTGTTTCCGGAGGTCACAGCCACCTCGTGTTGGTTTCCGATTACACTTCATATAGAATCCTCGGCGGCACAAGAGATGACGCTGCAGGGGAGTCCTTCGATAAAGCCGCCAGAGTCCTCGGTCTCGGTTATCCGGGCGGACCTAAAATGGACGCTCTTGCCAAAAGCGGAAATTCCGACGCCATACATTTTCCTCGAGTCCATTTTGCCGACGCTCCGTTTGATTTCAGCTTCAGCGGTGTAAAAACATCTATAATCAATTATGCCCATAACGCCGAGCAGACAGGCAGAGAGCTCAATAAGCCGGACGTTGCGGCGTCATTTTCAAAAGCAATTTGCGAGATCTTAACGGAAAAAGCGATCCTTGCTGTAAATACCGTCGATCTGCCTCAAAAAAAGCTAGTTGTGGCGGGCGGCGTTGCAGCAAACTCAATGCTAAGAAAAATGATTTCGGATGCCGCCGAAAAAAACGGTGTCTCGCTTTATATCCCGGATATTTCTCTTTGCGGAGACAACGGCGCAATGATTGCCTCTCAGGGATTTTTCGAATACGTTTCGGGCAAAAGAGCGGAATCGGACTTAAACGCTTTTGCAACGGAAAGCATAGAATTATAATCACATGCTCAATAAGTTTACGGACCGACTGTATTTCAGTCGGTCCGTCGTTTCAGGTGGTAAGATCGGTTATTATTTTGATAAGTTTATTTCTGTCAATTCCAGAATCGATAAGTTCTTTTGCGAGCTTTTCAAATTCCGGCAGCTTCTTTTCCGCAGACGATCTCATTATTTCCGAGATATTGTTTGCGATAAAAAAGCCTTTTCCCGTTACCGATACGGCAATTCCTCGTCTGTCAAGCTCTGCGTATGCTTTTGCTATGGTGTTCGGATTTACTCCTATCATACCCGTCAGCTCTCTTATAGACGGCAGCTTATCTCCCGGTTTAAGTATTCCGGCTCTTACGAACTCTTCCGTTTGCAGTATTATCTGTTCAAATACGGGCGTTCTGCTTTGCATATCTATCGTATACATTTTATTCACCGCCCGATTCTTTCTTTATAATATCTGAAGCTCTCTTTGTAAGAAGTATTTCTGCCGATTCATTGCTTCCGTCTTTGTAAAAGAAGCTAACGTCGGCTGTTTCATACATTATTTCAAATGACGGACGGTTATATCCCGAGTAATACAGGTATCCTCCCGCATTATTGTATATACTTCCTTCGGCAGCTCTGAAATAACTGTCTTTAAGAAGCAGCACAAGATATTCCCAGTCAGCTTTATCGGCTGTCGAAATGTTTGTTGAGTCGTACTCAACTTTTTCAAGATTTTCCGCTTCAAAATGGGTCGAATTTGTATCAAGATAACCGTACGAATCGGATATTTTCATCAGCATTTGCTTCGAGACGGGAATTATGGCAGGCGTCAATTCGCCGTACCAGTCGTTTAAATCTGTAATAACAGATAAGAAATAATACTCGTCTCCAAGTGTCTCTTTCGTATATTTAGCTGTCAGTATGCCGTTTATATAATCTTTGTTTTCAGAAATAAGTTCAGTCAGTTCTTCAAAAGTAAGATTATATGCTCCAATATCGAAAAATGCTGATAACTCGCAGATTTCTCCGTCAAACATTGCCCCTGTAGATACCGCAGCAACGCCGCTTCTCTGATAATATCCGCCGTTAAAGTAGTACTCGGAAGTTGCCGGTCCGCTGCCTGAATTTGCTATGTCTTTTAAATGTTTTTCAAACGCACCGATAACCCTGTCAAGATAGATATCCATAAGCGGCTTTAAATCTCTTTCTATATTCAGAAAAACAAGGGCGTTTTCGCGTTCGGTTTCTATAATTATCGCAACGGTATTTGTCGTTTCAATCGCTTCTTTAACTGTCTGTTGAATCGCCGCTCTAAAATCGCTTGTCATTACGCTCGGTAAAGAGGGGATTATCTCTTCAAGAAGCATATACTGCTCTCTGTCAAGATTAAACGCTCCCGCAATAGCAACTTTTGACGTATTGTCTATCAAAGGAATCACGTTTTCCGCTCTTTCGTGCGATTCCTTCGCAAAGCCGTAAAAGAATGCGGAATCGTAATCGATAACGTAATTCGATACAAAATACTGTCCTCTGTAATTTCTCAGTGCAGTCAGAGAGAAATTAACGGAGTCGTAATTAATCAAACCGAAATTCAAGGGTTGTGATTCATATTGATACTGATATGAAAAGCGGTTCTTGAAATCGGCATTTTTATAAAGCTTTTCTATCGGTATATCAAGATATTCAATTTCTCTTTCGGCGATTATACGTTCCGCCTCTTCCTTCTTTTCAAAGGAAGAAGAATATGACATGTATTCGTATGCGGTTTCAATATTCAGCGACGTACAGGCGATATTCTTTGCTCCGGGAAGGAAAAGAAGGGATTTTTTAACCTCTGCGTTTTCGTCTATATAACCGTAAAGAGCATTTACAAATTCATCCGGCAGCAAAATGCACAGAGTAATTTTGCCGTGTCCCGGACGTTCTATTTCGCAGTAATATCTATCGCCCGCAGAAGAAGATCCTTTTGCGAGAAGCGAGAGGATTTGAGGATCGTCAATTTTTACTTTAACATAATTCTCGTTGATATTAGGTTCGTAAATCGGCTTAGCGTTAATCGGTTGCATGTAAACGGATACGGATTTTAGATCTTCTTTTCTGAAATCAACGGTTTTAACGCTGTGTTCCGCTATAACGTTTAAAACTCCGGAAAAAATCGCCGTTGAAACAACCAGAATCAAATAAAGAGTCAGCTGTTTTCCGAATCCGGCAAAACCTTTGTTGAAAACAAGCGAAGCTATAATAAAAGCAATGAAGGACAGGACTATAAAAATATAAAACAGCGGACTGTCTATCATGTAATAGAAACTGTCCTGCGCAAAAGCGAGAAAGCATATCAGCATTACGGGCCCGAAAGAGGCGGCATAAGCAAATACTCCGACACCTTTATTTACAAAAGATTTTCCTGCATTTTCCGCTTTGAATTTCTTGAAAACTATAATCCCCAAAACGGTATATGTAATCGCAATCAGCAATGTGTAGCATATTGCCTTTGCGCTGAAAAAATAGTTAATTCCGTAAAAATCGGTGTATACAGGTCCGTTGATGCCGAGCGCAGCCATTGTAAGGGGCATTGCTGGAATGTTCGGAATCAACAAAATATTGTTTAAGGGGATAGTATACTCAACCACTATAAATTTGCTCGTTGACTGAATAAGAAACGGAAGCTGCAGAAATGCCGCAAGGAAAGCAGGCAAAAACAGAATGATATATGTCATATATACCTGCGACAACGCAGTTCCCGTCAGTACAGCAGCAAGGGAAGACACCGCAAACACAAGCATATATCCGGCAAGATTATAGAAAAAAGAAAGGAAATAGTCATTTAAGGCAACATATGAAAGATAGTTTTCTCCCGCTGAGATAACAATTGCAATAAATAACAGATTAACAATAAGCATTACGGACATAATCGCAAATCCCGCGACAAAATTCGTAAAAAAGACAGACGGTCTTTTAACGGGAGACGCAAGTATAAAATCCGTATAATTTTTTTTATGCAAAAACCCGAACATCCCGACCGCAAGAGCAACGGGAATTATATACATTCCAACGTTTGCTGTAATTCCGAGAAGTTCAACGCCTATATATCGGATATTCCCGATCAAAAGCGTTGATACACTGTCCGTAATACCGAATACAAGAAAACTTGACAGTATTAAAACAAGCAGAATAACAAGCGAATAGGGAAGCATTCTTTTCAGACTGTAGCGAAAATATCTGAAGTCAAACAGAGAGGTTTTCGTAAGCATATCCCAGCAACTCCATTTCATAAATAAATATTTCTTCAAGCGTCAGCGGCAGTATGTCAAGAAGCAGGGGATTTAGCGCCTTCAGTTTTTCGCTGCATTCTTCCCTGTTTCCTTTTATTATCAGCTCCGCAACCGAACCGTGCTTTTTAAAGCTGATAACGTTAAGTCCTATAAAGTTCTTTTCGCTGAAATCTTCCGCAAATGCAACCTGCGCTTTAAATACGCTTGATGTTATGTTTGCAACGTCGCCTTCAAACAGTATTCCGCCTTTGTAAAGGACGCCCAGACAGTCGCAGATATCTTCGAGCTCACGAAGGTTGTGCGACGTCATTATTACGGTTATATTACGGTTTGCAACCTCATCGTAAATAATGTTTTTCATCATATTCCTTACTACCGGGTCGAGTCCGTCGAAAGTTTCGTCAAAAAGGACAACTTTGCATCTGCAGGCAAGCGCGCAGAGCATAACAAGCTGTCTTTTCATGCCCTTTGAAAAATTCATTATCTTGCCTTTTAAAGGAAGACCGAGCTGTTCGAGTTTTCTCCAGAAAAAATCATAGTCGAAAGATTCGTAAAAAACGGAATAGATCGATGCGTACTGTTCAACCGTGCATCCGGTCGGGAAATAAAACTCATCCGCAACGAATACTATATCCTTTTTCTTTTTAACGTTATCGAATATTTCTTCATCGTCTACTTTTAAACTTCCCGAATCGGGGTAATAAATGCCTGATATAAGTCTTAAAAAAGTGCTTTTCCCCGCTCCGTTCGCACCGATCAGCCCGTAAATCGTGCCGTCACGGATCTCGCAGGTGAGATTTCTCAAAACATCGGTTTTTCCGAATGACTTTGTGAGCGCCTCCGCCTTCACCATAATGATCACCTCAAAATAAAAAAAATAAACTGTACTATCTGTAATAGTACAGTTATGATAGCATATGAATTTACTTTTGTCAAGACATAATTTGCGAATTTACAAAAATGTCATAAACTCCCAAGCTTATACGAAACGACGTGTTCGGCGATTATATGCCCGGTTTCAATTTTGCACGCTTCGTTTAATGCCGTAAAAAGCGCGTTTGCGTTCACTTCGCAAACAAGGGGACCGTCGGGGGTTAAAAGCAGATCTATCCCGCAAAAATCAAGTCCGAGCATAGCGGAGATATCAACACAAAGCGAAGCGGTCTCGTCTGAAATATATGTTTTATATGCTTTTCCGCCGATCGCAACGTTGGAGCGGAAATCTTTATCGTTTTCGCGTATAACGGACGCTACGGCGTTTTTGCCCACAACGTATACTCGCTGATCACGTCCTTTGCTTGATTCAATGTATTTCTGATATAAATGGGGAGCGAGATAATATTTTTTCTGGAATTTCGTTACTTCTTCTTTTGAGTTAAGAAGAAAAACCTCCCGTCCCTGAGAGCCGAAAGCAAGTTTGGCAATAACGGGCAAACCGAGTTGTGCGCATATTTTATCCGAAAAATCATCGAAAAAAGACTCGTTCGGGAAATATGTCAGCGGATATTCAATTGTTTCGGGTACGGGAAAATCATTTTTTAAAAAGGCGTTTATCCGTCTTTTATCCGAACACAGCTCGATCGAACCTATATTGTTAAAAAGTCTTGTGCCGGCGATCTCCATTTTCAGCCCGAGAGGTATATCTTTATCAAGAAAAACGCATTTTTCAAAAAGCTCCCTGTCGGTCCTTTCCCTTGCCTCAACGTTATTCATTATTATTGGAACGTTGCCTGATTTTTTTATCCCCTCGGCAATGTTTTCGGCGCTTTTTATAAAATAGGGGATTGAATGGTTTATAATGATCGGTATTTTCATTTTGATTCACTTATATACTTCAAAGCGGTGTTCACGGCATATTTACCGCTTTCAAATGTAAGTCCTCCCTGCAGATATGCGGTATACGGCGGCTTTAAAGGCGCGTCTGCGGATATTTCGATCGACGCTCCCGAAATAAAACCTCCCGCCGCCATCACAACGTCGCAGTCATAACCCGGCATAGCCCACGGTTCGGGCGTAACAAACGAATCAACGGGGGACCCGTGCTGAATACCTCTGCAAAAAGCGAGAAGATCTTCCGCGTTTCCGAAAGTAACCGTTTGAATGATATCTTCTCTTTCTTCATCGGCTGAAGGCGAAACGGTGTATCCCGCTTCGGTCAGCTTTTCTGCGGCGTATACGGCTGTTTTGAGTGCCTGGGCAACGGTGTGAGGCGCCGTAAAAAACCCCTGAAACATATTTCTCAGCTCGTCCAGTGTAGCTCCGCATTCTTTTCCTATTCCTACGGCTGTCAGTCTGTATGCGCAAAGCTCAACAAGATCTTTTCTTCCGCAGATATATCCGCCAGTCCTCGCTATTCCTCCGCCCGGATTTTTGATAAGCGAGCCGGCCATCAGATCAACGCCTGCCGCGGTCGGCTCTTTTTCTCTTACAAATTCACCGTAGCAGTTATCGGTAAACACGATCAGGTCTCTTACGCTTTTAGCTTCGGCGGCAATTTGTTCGATGTCTTCAAGACTAACCGTTTTTCTCGTCGTGTATCCTCTCGATCTCTGAATAAAAACAAGTTTTATCGACGGATCATCCCTGATCATACGTTTCATCAGTTCGATCTGCGGATGTCCGTTTACGTCAAGCTCAATATCTTTATATTGTATGCCGAAGTCTTTCAGCGAACCGTTACCGTCGTCACCTGTAAGACCGAATGTCTCGCAAAGCGTGTCATACGGTTTTCCCGTAACGGAAAGGATCGTGTCACCCGGTCTGAGTACTCCGAAAAGCGCGGTTGCTATCGTATGCGTACCCGAAACAAACGTATGCCTTACAAGGGCGTCTTCAGCTCCGAATGAGTGAGCAAATACTTTATCGAGTATTTCCCGTCCTCTGTCGTCGTAGCCGTATCCGGTCGTACCGTGAAGCATGGCCTCGGAAACTTTGTTTTCCCTGAACGCCTCGAGTACTCTTTCAGTATTTATCTGACATATTCTGTCTATGTTTTCAAAAACCCCGTTCATATATCATCCTGCTTTATTTGTGTTCAAGCGCAGCGTCTATCATTGCGCAAAGATTTTCGTAAGGTACGTCCGCCTGGATTTCCTGCGACGAAGAAGTAATGTATCCGCCGTTTTTAGCCATAAACTCGATTGTTGCGTGCGTTTCTGCGGCAACTTCTTCCGGCGTCCCGTAGGGGAGCGTCCTTTGCGTCGAGATACCGCCCCAGTATGTAAGTCTGTCTCCGTATTCTGATTTAAGAAATTCTATATCCATACATTCGGGTTGGACTGGATTTAAAACGTCGAGCCCCATTTTTACAAGATCGGGGATTATAACGTCTATGCATCCGCACGAATGGACCCATACGTCCTTGCCCGCATCGTGAATAAGATCGTATTCCTTTTTTTCCCCGGGAGCGATCATCTTACGCCATGATTCGGGCGACATCAAAAGCGACCTCTGCGAACCCCAGTCGCTTCCGAGCAATACGCCGTCTATTTCGGGCATGTAGATGATGTTTTCTATCATTACAAGGTTTTTATCGATTATTTTGTCGAGCAGCGCCTGCGCGTATTCCGGCTCGCCTGCCATATCTGCAAGAAAATTCTCGATCCCTCTTGAAAAATACGCTTTTTCAAAATGACTTCCGAAAATCTGTATAAGGATATAGCATCCTGTTTCCTCTTTCAGCATTTTCATTTTTTCGGAAAGTTCGTTTGCGCTCGGTCCATATCCCATCGTTTTCGGCAGTCTGTGCGGAATATCGAATCCGAAATCCGCGTCTGTAAGACCGTACCAGCCCCACCACGGAGGTTCAACGGGAAAAACGTCATTTCCTATCGCAAGCCGTACAGCGTCGTATTTGCCGAGCTTACCGCTTTCGAAAAGCTTTTTTGCAACGGGAGTTTTATACCTCTCATAAAGAAGATCCGTATATTTTTCTATACCGTCGCCTGCAAGATGGATGCACGACGGTACTTTCCCGGTGTTTTCGTGACGTATGGCGCTTTTTACAAGCTCTCTTTTCGTCATCTGAATATCTCTCCAAACTGATTTTTCTATCTGAATTATATCATATGCATCTTATTTTGTCAATAAAAATATAAAATCAAAAATATATAAATATGCTTGACAAACCGTAAGCGTTATGTTAAAATTTATATGATAAAAGAATCCGTGGGAGGATCATAAAATGCTATATACAAGTCCGAGAAAATCATATGAGATCACTAATACCGAACGTACAGACAACGCCCTTGTCTTAACTTCCGAAAGAGGTATTCTCCGTCTTTCCCCGCAAAGCGAAAGCATAATCCGAATAAACTATAGCGAAAACGGAAAACTTTCCGACGAATACGGCATGGGAATCGTTTTTCGCGGCCATTTTGCCGACTGGTCTTTTACGGATACGGGCGACAGTATCGTTCTTTCGACCGCGATGATAAAGGCGTCAGTCAATAAAAAAACGTCCTCAATTTCATATTTCGATTCAAACGGGGCATTGCTTTTGAAAGAAACCGATTTTCAGAGCAAATATCTCTCATATTATGATACGACGCAGACCGTTGCCGACGAGAATACTGTCGTTGAGGAGATCGAAACTCCCGACGGAATCAAAAAAAAGATAAAACAGGCAACAAAGGTATTCGACAGACGCCTTTGCAGTACAAAACTCAGCCTTCAGTTTAAAGAAAACGAAAAGATATTCGGTCTCGGGCAATCCCCCGAAGGCGTTCTTAATCTTCGCGGCACAACCCAATATCTCCATCAGGCGAATATGAAAATCGCGATCCCGTTTTTCGTTTCAACCGAAGGATACGGCATCCTTTCGGGCACGGACGGTACGGCTGTTTTTGACGACAGTGCATTCGGTACTTATCTTTTTACTGACGCCGATACCGAAATGGATTTTTACTTCATTTACGGACCCGAGTTTGACGAAATAATAAAAGGATACCGTTTCCTTACCGGAAAAGCGGCGATGCTTCCCAAATGGGCGTTCGGATATATCCAGTCGCAGGAAAGATACGAATCGCAGAAAGAAATTCTCGATACTGTCGATAAATTCGAAAAGCTCGGTCTCGGCATTGACTGTATAGTTCAGGACTGGTCCTCATGGATACCCGGACATTGGGGCGAAAAACGTCTCGACCCCGCATGTTTCCCCGACGTTCCGGGTATGATCAAAGCGCTTGATGATAAAAACGTTCATTTTATGCTTTCTATCTGGGCAAATCCCGCGGAATGTACGGAAGATTATAAGGAATTTGCCGAAAAAGGAATGTTTTTCCCGGCGTCGAATACATATAATGCTTTCGACCCGAATGCCCGCGCAACTTATTGGAAACAGCTGAAAGAAGGCGTATGGGACAAAGGCATCAAAGCGTTCTGGTGCGACTCTTCAGAGCCGTTTACTCCCGAATGGGGGCTTGACGAACCGATCGCTCCGTATATGTATCAGAATTTCCTTCGAGACGCCTCGCAGTTTATGCCCAGAGACCTTGCAAACGCATACGGTCTTGCCCACAGTATGACTATTTATGACGGACAGCGTTCCGTAACCGATAAATACAGAGTATGCAATCTTACAAGAAGTACCTTTACGGGCGGACAGAAATTCGGCGCGATTTTATGGTCGGGCGATATCTCTGCTCGCTGGGAGATACTTAAAAAACAGATACCCGCCGGTTTAAACTTCTGCGCAAGCGGACTTCCCTACTGGACGCTCGATATCGGCGCATTCTTTGTCAGAAGAGGACCCAACTGGTTCTGGAACGGCGATTACGATAAAACAACTGAAGATCTTGGCTACAGAGAGCTTTTCACGCGCTGGTTCCAGCTCGGAGCTTTCCTCCCGATATTCAGATGCCACGGCACAGAAGCGCGCCGTGAGCCGTGGAATTACGGTAAAGAAGGGGATATGTTCTACGATTCTATCAAGTCAACCATAGACCTGCGATACTCTCTTTTACCGTATATATATTCCTGCGCTGCCGACGTATACTTCAACGACAGTACCATTCTGCGTATGCTTGCCTTCGATTTCAGAAACGACGATACGGCATGTGAAATTAACGATCAGTTTATGTTCGGCAAGAGCATAATGGTATGCCCCGTAACACATCCGATGTATTACGGTATTGATTCGGAAAAAATCGAAGATCCTGATTTCACCCGTAAAGTATATCTTCCTGCCGGAACAGATTGGTATGCTTTCGACACAAAAACAAAGTATTCCGGCGGACAGTGGATAACCGTCAGAGCGGATATATCCGAAATACCTCTGTTTGTAAAAGCGGGAAGCATTATTCCCATGACGGACCCCGTACGCAATACCGCTCAGTCATCAAAAGCTGAAATAAAATATGAAATATATCCCGGAAAAGACGCCGATTTCGATCTTTATGACGACGACGGCGACGGCTACGGATACGAAAACGGTAAATACACAATAACGAAACTCCATTGGAACAATACCGAAAACAAGCTTGAAATCATCAGATAAAAAAACAGATTTAAATCAATAATTATTTACGAGGTGTTAACAATGAACTTACGTCCTCCCGCATATCCGCTTATTACGGTAGACCCTTATTTTTCTGTCTGGGCAATGACCGACAAGCTTACAGATGACGATACAAAACACTGGACAGGTAAAAGCAATATTATTCGCGGCAGCGTCACGATAGACGGCGAACCGTTCGGCTTTATGGGCAAAACGGACCTTGAACCGCTTTCTCAGGTATCCTGCGATATCGAGGCGATGACTACAAGATATGTCTTTGAGTCTCCCAAGATCCGTCTTTTCGCAACATTCTTTTCGCCGAGGATTCTTGACGATCCCGAGCTGCTTTCACGTCCCGTATCTTATCTGTTTTTGCAGTATGTTTCCCTTGACGGCGAAGATCACGACGTAAAAGCGCGCGTCTGCGTTTCGGAAGAACTTTGTCTGAACGAAAAAGGACAGTCGCCTGTTGTATCGGAAACATTTGATATCGAAAACGACATTGTCGGAGCTAAAATGGGCAATTCCGTCCAGAAAGTTCTCAACAGAAGCGGAGACGACGTAAGAATAGACTGGGGTTATGTTTACTTAGCGTCAAACGGTGAAAACGCTTACTCTGAAGTAAAAGCAGAGGACGGCATGAATTATATATGCGTTGGCAGCGACGTTTGCGATTGCTGCGGCGCGATGTTTGTTTTCGCTTATGACGATATATATTCGATAGAATATTTCGGTAAAAAACTTAAATCGGCATGGAATAAAGACGGTAAAACGATCGAAGAGCTTCTTCCCGAAGCATTCGACGATTATGCGGGTATTTACGCCGATGCGAAAATCATATCAGACGATATTTTCACCGACGCGGTAAAAGCCGGCGGAGAAAAATATGCCGAAATGCTTTTGCTTGCATACAGACAGTCCGTTTCCGCCCATAAGCTTGCAGTTGACGAAAACGGCGAGATACTTTTTGTTTCAAAAGAATGTTTTTCAAACGGGTGCGCCGCAACTGTTGACGTAAGTTATCCGTCAATACCCTTATATCTTCTTTTTAATCCCGAGCTTGTCAAGGGAATGATGCGCCCGATACTCAGATTTGCAAAGAGCGACAAATGGATCTTCGATTTTGCTCCGCATGACTGCGGACAGTATCCTCTTGTCAACGGTCAGGTATACGGCGGTATCGATTCCGAGAAATATCAGATGCCGGTTGAAGAGTGCGGAAATATGCTTGTAATGCTTGCAAATATCTGCATTGCCGAAAAAGATGCGTCATTTGCAAAAGAAGATCTTGACCTTTACAAAAAATGGGCAAAATACCTCCTCGAATTCGGCAGCGATCCTCAGAATCAGCTTTGCACCGATGATTTTGCGGGTCATCTTGCTCATAACTGCAATCTTTCTCTTAAAGCGGTCATGGGCCTTGCGGGGCTTTCCGTTGTGCTCGATATGCTCGGCGAGGAGGAAGAGAGCGATTATTATTATGAACAGGCTATAAACATGGCAAACGAATGGTGTGAAACTGCCGCAGACGAAAACGGCGGCTTCCGTCTTGCATTTGATCAAAAAGGCACGTTCAGCATGAAGTACAATATGATATGGGATAAGCTTTGGGGTACAAATCTTTTCCCGAGGCAGGTAATCGACGCAGAGCTTCTTTCAAACGATACTCATCTTCGTCCTTACGGACTGCCGCTTGACTCGAGAAAAGACTATACAAAGTCAGACTGGCTTGTCTGGACAGCTTCTCTTGCGTCAGACAGAAAAGTTTTCGAGCGTTTTACCGATCCTCTCTGGAATGCTTATAATTTTTCAAAAAGCCGAGTTCCCCTTACGGACTGGTACGATACTATAACCGCGTCCCAGGTCGGATTTCAGAACAGGACCGTAATAGGCGGTCTTTTTATCAGACTGCTCGATTATAAAGGTACCGTTAGTTTATTTAATTAGACAAAGGATATGCTTTATTTGATATGTTCGATACACATGCACATCTTGACGATATTAAATTCGACGATGACAGAGAATCCGTAATTGACGCTTTTGTCCGTAGCGGAGGAACTTATCTTATCAATGCATCGTCGGATATCCCATCGTCATATAAATCGCTTGCCCTTGCTGATAAATACGGTTTTATCTATGCCGCAGCGGGCGTTCATCCTCACGAAACAGAAAAAATGACGGACGGTTCCCTCGATGAGATCGCACGCCTTTGGCAGCATGAAAAATGCGTCGCGATAGGAGAAATAGGCCTTGATTTTTACTACGATTTTTCCGACCGCGATACTCAGAGAAAATGGTTTTACAATCAGCTCGAACTTGCAAAGCAGCTTGATGCCCCGGTTATCATTCACGACAGAGACGCGCATGCAGAGTGCCTCGAAGCCGTAAAGAAAACGGGGGTAAGGGGCGTATTTCACTGTTACAGCGGATCGTGGGAAACCGCCGAGGAACTGCTGAAAATCGGCTTTTATCTTTCTTTTACAGGAGCCGTTACTTTTAAAAACGCGAGAAAAACCGTCGAAGTTGCCGCGAAAGCACCCATTGACAGGATAATGATAGAAACCGACAGTCCGTATCTGTCACCCGAACCCCTTCGCGGAACGCGCAATAACCCGTCAAACGTTATTTGGGTAGCAAGAAAAATCGCGGAAATACGCGGCGTAAGCGTTGATTTCATCATTGAGCAAACCGAAAAAAACGGAAAACGTCTTTTCGGCATCGGCGATTGATCGGTCAAAACAGCCGAAAAACTCTTTTGTCATAAAAAAGTTTCTTTTACCTATTGCTTTTTTCGATTATCTGTGATATAATCTTTACATAAGAGCGGTTCAAACCGCTCTTAACAGTTTATTACGGAGGAATTCTGTCGGATGTCAACCGTTGAAACGGTCAGAAAAGCAGCTGAACCGATAGTAAAGGAGCTTGGTCTCGAGCTTTGGGATGTCGAATTTAAAAAAGAAGGTTCCGAATATTTTTTACGCGTATATATAGATCGTCCGGATGGAGTATGGGTGAGCGACTGCGAAGATGTTTCCCGCAAACTTGACCCTGTTATCGACGGGCTTGACGCGATCGACCATTCGTTCAATTTTGAAGTCCTTTCCGCAGGACTTGTCAGGGAGCTGAAAAAAACGGAGCATATCAACCGTTTTGCCGGTAAGACAGTTTCGGTCCGTCTTTTTAAAATACCCGAAGGCCTTACCGTTAAAACCAAACAGTTTGATGCCGTTATCGTTTCTGCGGACGAAAATATCGCAATATTCGATATTAACGGTGAAAAATACAGTATAGACAGAAAAACGATCTCAAAAATAACGATTGATCTCGTTTGACATATGACCCGCGCATAAAACATAACACGGAGGATTAAAATGAAATCTGAATTTTACGACGCGCTTGACCTGATACAGAAAGAAAAAGGCATTCCCAAATCATATATGCTTGAAAAGATAAAAGCCGGAATCGTTTCTTCAATTCGCAGGGATAAACAGATTCCAGCAGATAATGTCGATGTTACTTTTGACGAAAACGCAAAAACCGTGCGCGTATTTACAAAGAAAACGGTAGTTGACGATGTTGTTTATCCCTCAACGGAGATTTCTCTCGAGCAGGCAAGACAGATCGACCCCGCATACAGCGTAGGTGATATCGTCGAATTCGACTGCGACACGTCTTCTGTCGGCCGTATTGCCGCCAAAGTAGGTAAAAACGTCATAATTCAGGCCATCAACGAAGCCGTCAACGGATCGCTTCTTCAGGAATTCGAGGAAATGAAGGGCACAATCGTAACCGGCGTTGTTTCCCGCGTTGACGAACGCGGCAAATGCATTTATATCTCCATCAAGGACTATGAAATGCAGATGTTTGAAAAAGATCTTATTCCCGGTGAAAAACCCAAAGACGGAGACAGGATCAAAGTCTGCGTTTCCGATGTCAAACGCGGAGCAAAAAGCCAGGAGATCGTTCTTTCCCGTTCCAACGCCGAATTCTTGCGTTGTCTTTTCGAGGTTGAAGTCCCCGAAATATCGGACGGAACGGTAGAAATAAAATCCATTTCAAGAGAAGCCGGCTCGCGTTCGAAAGTCGCCGTCTTTTCCAACGACGTAAACGTTGACGCCGTCGGCTCCTGCATAGGACCCAAACAGTCAAGGATCAACGCAATAGTCTCAAACCTCAACGGCGAGCGCATAGACCTTATCAAATACAGCGATGATCCCGAAGAATTCGTTGCCGCAGCTCTTTCTCCGGCAAATGTCCGCATTCACGAGCTAAGCACCGAGTCAAAATCATGCAAAGTGATCGTTCCCGCAGATCAGCTTTCTCTCGCTATCGGTAAAACGGGTCAGAACGTCCGTCTTGCCGCAAGACTGACGGGATACAGAATAGATATTATTGCCGAATAAAATGAAAAAAACAAAAGAAAAAGGCGCTTTTTTACGCCAATGCGTCGGCTGCGGAAAAAGAGGGCTTAAAAACGAATTTATCCGCATCGCAAAAACCCCTTCGGGCGAAATCGTTATAGACGGCGTTCCCTCCGTCGGCGGTCGAGGCGCATATATTTGCAACAATGCGGAATGTCTGAAAAAGTCATTAAAAAACGGCAGACTGTCAAAAAACCTTCGCGCCGAGATACCCGAATCGATTCTTCAGACACTTAAACTTACAACAGAAGAGAATAATAATGATCAATCAGTCTGATATAAAAATCAGCGAGCAGTTTCTTTCAACTCTCGGTCTGGCAAAGCGTGCCGGAAAACTCGTTATCGGTTGGGACAGGATATCGGAATACAAAGGCGATATCCATCTGATAATTGTCTCATGCGACGCGTCCGACAGAACCAAAAAAAATGCGTCTGTCAGATCGGAATGTGTTTTAACCGATATCGATATGGCGCGTATCGGTTCCGCACTAGGTATAAAAAGAGCAGCCCTTGTTGCCGTTACGGATATCGGCTTTTCGGACCTTCTAAAAAGAAAACTTTCAGGCAGCAAACAGTAAATTAAAATGAATTATGCAATATAACATACGGGGAGTAATTTGATGGGATTACACAGTAAGTACAGAGTTCACGAAGTAAGTAAGGATTTTAATCTTAAAAGCAACGATATCCTTGCCCTTTTAACTGAGAAATTCGGCGAGAGCACCAATTCTCATATGACTGCTCTTACCGATAAAGAGCTTGACTACATTTTCGATTATTATACCCAAAACGATAAAATAAAAGACTTCGCCCTTTATTTCTCGGAAATGGACAGACTTGCGTCCGAAAGAAAGATCGAGGAGGCTAAACTGCGCTCAGAAAAAGAAAAGCAGCTTAAAGCGCAGGAAGAAGAGAAAAAGCGCAAAGAGGAAGAGGCGAGAAAAGCCGCTGAAGAAAAAGCTGCTGCCGAAAAAGAGGCCGAGGAGAAAGCAGCTGCGGAAAAGGCGGCTAAGGAGAAGGCAGCCGCTGAAAAGGCATCAAGAGAAAAAGCCGCAAAAGAGAAGGCCGCCGCCGAAAGAGCAGCAAAAGACAGAGCTGTTGCAAGAGACGACCGCAATAAAGATAAAAAGGCGAGATTCGAGCGCTTCTCCGTTGAGGACGCAAAAAATCAGCAGAAAAAAGACAGCAAAGACAGTAAAAAGACGAAAGAACGCTCCGATCGTCAGAATACTATAGTCCCCAGAAGAGTCTCCGGCGATTCAGACGAAAAGATAACCGTTATCGATAAAGATATAACGAGCGAAAACGTAAAAGTCGTCGACACACGTACTGCCGTAAACGTAAATCTCTCCAAGTATGACGAGCGTTTAAACGATATAGTAGGCGAAAGAGCCAACAGAGATTACGATAAAAGCAAACAGAAGATCAAAAATAAGAATAAATCAAAATCACAATACGATACAAAACGAGAGGACGAAACCGCAAAGCTTAAACGTCTTGAACAGTATGAAAAGGACAGAAAGAAACACCTTGCAAACGTCGTCCTCCCCGAACAGCTTTCCGTATCCGAGCTTGCCGCAGCTCTTCGCATGACTAACGCCGAGGTCGTTAAAAAGCTCATGCTTCTCGGTATCATGGCGTCTGCCGCTCAGATTATCGATTACGATACCGCGGCACTCGTTGCCGAAGAGTTCGGCGCAAAGGTTTCAAAACAGGTAGTCGTTACTATTGAAGACAAACTTATAGATGATACCGAGGACGCCGACGAGCAGCTCGAACCTAGAAGCCCCGTCGTTGTCGTAATGGGACACGTTGACCACGGAAAAACGTCTCTGCTCGACGCGATCCGCCATACAAACGTCACGCAGGGCGAAGCGGGCGGTATTACTCAGCATATCGGCGCTTATACCGTAACAATAAACGACCGCAGCATTACGTTCCTTGACACCCCGGGACATGCAGCATTCACGTCAATGCGCGCCCGCGGTGCGCAGGTTACCGATATCGTAATCCTTGTTGTTGCGGGCGATGACGGAATTATGCCCCAGACCGTTGAGGCGATTAATCACTCAAAGGCAGCCGGTGTTCCCATTATCGTCGCAGTAAACAAAATGGATAAACCCGAAGCAAATTACGACCGCGTTCTTCAGAGCTTGACGGAATATGAGCTTGTCCCTGAACAGTGGGGCGGCGATACTATCTGTGTTCCCGTTTCAGCCGTTACAGGAGAAGGCATAGAGCAGCTTCTCGAAATGGTCCAGCTTGTTGCGGATGTAAGAGAGCTGAAGGCAAATCCCAACAGAAAAGCAAAAGGTACTGTAATTGAAGCGAAGCTCGACAAAGGCCGCGGACCGGTCGCCACCGTTCTCGTTCAAAACGGTACTCTCCGTCCCGGAGACGTCGTTGTTGCCGGAACGTCTGTCGGTCGTATCCGCAATATGCTTGACGACAAGGGAAGACGCATAACAGCGGCCGCTCCCTCGACACCCGTTGAAGTCACCGGCTTTTCCGATGTTCCTTCCGCAGGCGATCTTTTCTACGTCGTTGACGATGAAAGGATGGCTCGCGAACTTGTCGAACAGAGAAAACACGATAAAAAAGAGGAAGCTTCAAAGGTCAATACTGCAGTATCTCTCGACGATCTCTTTTCGCAGATCAAAGAGGGCAGCATAAAGGACCTTAATATAATCGTAAAGGCCGATGTTCAGGGCTCTGCAGAAGCGGTTAAAGCTTCTCTTGAAAAGCTTTCAAACGATGAAGTGCGCGTTCGCGTTATCCACAGCGCGGTAGGCGGTATTACCGAGAGCGACGTTATGCTCGCAACCGCATCAAACGCAATAATCGTCGGCTTTAACGTCCGTCCCGATCCGAACGCAAAAGTCAGCGCGGAAAAAGACGGCGTGGATATGCGTCTTTACAGAGTTATTTATGACTGTATAAACGAAATCGAAGCAGCTATGAAGGGTATGCTCGCTCCTAAATTCCGCGAGGTATCTCTCGGTATGGCGGAAGTCAGACAGACGTTCCGTGTATCGGGCGTAGGCACCATAGCGGGATGCTACGTAAAAGAAGGACGTATTACACGTTCTGCGGAAATACGCCTTATCAGAGACGGCATAGTCGTTCACGAAGGCAAGATCGATTCTCTTAAACGCTTTAAGGACGATGCCTCCGAAGTCAAACAGGGTTACGAATGCGGTATCGGCATCGAACGCTTCGGTGATGTTAAGGAAGGCGATATAATTGAAGCATTCGTTAACGAGGAAATCAAACAGTAAAGGAAAAGTATGGCAAATTACAAAAGAGACAGGATAAACGAAGGGATAAAACGCGAAGTTTCGGATATTCTTTCAACGGTTAAAGACCCTCGTATCCCACCAATGCCTAGCGTTGTTGCGGCAGATGTTACGGGCGACCTTGAAGAGGCGCGTATTTATATCAGTTTCTTTTCCGAATACGATGAAAAAGAGGTAAAACAGGGGCTTAAAGCCGCTTCGGGCTATGTCCGAAAAAAGCTTGCTGAAAGACTCAATCTTCGCGCGGTCCCCAAAATCATTTTTATCCTTGATCATTCCATCGAAAACGGCGCAAAAATCAACAACATCCTGAAAGGTCTGAACATAGACAAAGATGCTGACTGAAAATCAGATATCCGATTTTTCCGAATTACTCGGAAAAGACAACATTTGTATAGTTTTGCATAAATCGCCGGACGGAGATACCATTGGTTCTTCGTTCGCGCTTTTGTATGCCCTTAAACGAATGGGAAAAAATGCTCAAGCCGTATGCAGCGACGAAATACCAGATCAGTTCATGTTTATAAGCGACGGCAAAAAGAATCTTGATATGTTATTTGAGCCGGATACCGTTGTTTCTGTCGATGTTGCGTCAGAGTCGCTTTTCGGCGAAAAATTCAGCTATCTGGCAGATCGTGTCGATTATTCGATAGATCACCACTTTTCAAATACGTTTTACGCTAAGAAAACCATTCTTTACGACAGTATTTCTTCTGCGGGCGAACTGATGTTCGAGCTTTTTAAAAGCGCTGATATTGAAATAGACAGGTATATCGCGGAAAAGCTTTATACTGCAATTTCGTTCGATTCTGGGTGCTTCAGATATTCAAATACGTCTCCCGATACGCATCTTGCTGCCGCAGAGCTTTTAAAGTTCGGTTTTGATTCTTCCTCGATCAATGTTAAACTTTTTGACAGCGTATCGCTTGCTCAGCTAAAGCTTGAAAGCGAAGCGCTTAACTCCGTAAAACAGTATAAAAACAATAAAATTTCAATGGTTACCGTCCGTTATTCCCAGATCGAAAGACTCGGCGTTAACGAGAACGAGCTTGGCGGACTTACTGCAATAACTCGGAGGATCGCCGGCACAGTTGTCGGCATTACAGTCCGCGAAAAAAGCGACGGCGAAATCAAAATCTCTCTTCGCTCGCAGCAGGAAGCTCCCTTTCCGGATTTCGACGTTTCTAAAGTTGCCGGAAAGTTCGGGGGCGGGGGACATGTCCGCGCTGCGGGACTGTCTATGAAATGTTCAGTCAAAGAAGCGGAAAAGAGAATAATCGAAGCGGTATCTGAGGAGTGGGAAAGGCTTTATGATAATCCCTGTAAATAAGCCTTCCGGCTATACTTCTCACGATATAGTCGCAGGTTTGCGACGCGCGATCGGCGGAAAAGTCAAAATCGGTCATACCGGTACTCTGGACCCGATGTGTACTGGCGTTCTGCCTGTGCTTACCGAAAATTACACGAAGCTTTCCGATTATTTCCCGTCAAACAAAGCGTATATCTGCAAAATATGTCTCGGCATAGTTACAGATACCGAGGATATAACGGGACAAATCTTCGAAACCTCCGATAAGGTTGTTCCCGAGGATGATTTCGTAGCCGTTCTAAACAGTTTTATCGGAAACATCGATCAGATTCCACCGATGTATTCTTCAATTAAAAAAAACGGCGTGCCTCTTTATAAGCTTGCGCGTAAGGGTATGCAGATAGACAGGGAGCCCCGCAAGGTAACGGTTTACGATATCAAGTATAACGGTCCCGCCGAGGATAAAAATTCATATTATTTTACGGTTTACTGTTCTGCCGGCACATATATCCGTACGATTTGCGCCGATATAGGCAAAGAACTCGGCTGCGGCGCATGTATGGGCTCTTTGAAACGGATCGTTTCCAACGGAATTTCAATAGAAAGGTGCTACGATTACGGCGCTCTCCTCGTTCTTGCCGAAAATGATATGCTCGGTAAGGTCGCAATTTCGTTTGAAGAAGCGTTTTCTCATCTTGGTAAGATCACAATACCGGAAAGCGGAAGAAAATACTACCTAAACGGAGGAATTATTTCCCCTGAGCGCATAACGGGCAGCGAACTAACGCAGGAAAATGACTATATCGCATGTTCCGAAGACGGTTCAGTTCTCGGACTTGCAAGGACAAACAGGGAGTTGTTTGTTAAATCACTATGGAACAAATAAACTGTGTAAACGAAAACAAACGGTCTGTTGTAGCGGTCGGCAATTTCGACGGTGTTCACAATGGCCACAGACTTGTATTTTTAAAAACAATCGAAATTGCGGCAACGGAAAATCTCAACTCCGTTGCCTTGACGTTTATTCCGCATCCGAGAAACTATTTCGATACATCTCATCCCGTCGGTATCATTACCGATGACGACTATAAAGCGCAGCTTATTCGTGATATAGGTATCGACACCGTCTTTTTTCAGCAGTTTGACGCAGAATTTGCATCTATGAACTGCAGACAGTTCGTCGAGTATCTGCAAAATAAACTTTTATGTTTGCATATAGTTTGCGGCGAAGGATCAAAATTCGGAAATCATGCCGCATACGGTACGGATGACCTTGAAGCCGAGTGCTCAAAGCATAAAATGAAGCTCAGCACCGTTAAACTCGACCCGTCATACAGCTCGTCACTTATACGGGAAGCGATCGTAAACGGAAACGTAAAGAAAGCGACAGAGTTGATGGGCAGACCGTTTTCTTTTGCCTCCGAAGTAATAAACGGGAAAAAACTCGGCTCTTCAATAGGATTTCCGACCGTCAATCAGAAGCTTGACCACGATTCCGTTATCCCGAGATTCGGCGTTTATTCCGGCTATATCGATATAGACGGAGAAAGGCATAAATGTATCGTGAATATCGGCTGCCGGCCGACCGTTAACAGCGATAAAACGGATGTTGACTGCGAAACATTCATTTTTGATTTTTCGGGAGATCTTTACGGAAAAAAACCTAGAGTATTCCTTACCTCCTTTATTCGGGACGAAAAAAAATTCCCCAATATCTCCGATTTACGGGAACAGATAAAAAATGACTGTCGTTTTGTTGTTGAAAATGATATTTAAATATAAAAAACTATGCAAAATACACAATATTTTCCGACAAAAGTGTGGCATTTGGGTCGTTTCCTATTGCAATTTGCACAAAAATGATGTATAATATTATTGTATAGATTGACCTGAAAATACAGGCGCAACCTCAATTTTAACAGATAGGGTGTAATTATGTCAAGCAGGCTGTTTCAAAGCGTTGTTTTGCAAATGAAAGATCATACAGACAGGACGATCGGCGTAGTAGACGATCAGGCAAACGTTATTGCCTGTACAGATTTAAGCCTGATCGGTCAGTCTGTCGGCACAAATCTCAACGATTTAATGTCAATGACCGACGTTAACGTAATAAACGGCTATACATACCGTGTCGTCGGTTCCCGTATAAAAATGGAACATGTCTGTTTCGTTAAAGGAACAGACCAGGTCGCCGAATCCGTTTCGGGCGTCCTTGCTGTTTCTCTCGGTGCTTTGAAAGAATATAATGACGAGAAATACAACAAAATTAATTTTGTTAAAAACGTAATGCTCGAAAATATTCTTCAGTCCGACATTTACGTCAAGAGCAAAGAAGTCCGTTTCTCTGACGGAATGCCCCGCGTCGTCATACTTATACGTTTGCTGGACAGAACGGAAATATTCGCTTACGATATCATTCAGAGCCTTTTCCCCGATAAGTCCAAGGATTTCATTATAAACGTCGGCGAAAACGATATCGCTCTAGTTAAGGAGGTCAAACCGTCTATAGAGGTAAGAGACCTTGAAAAACTTGCCCATTCTATCGTCGATACTCTTAACAGTGAGTTTTATACCCGCGCCGTAGTCGGTATCGGCTCTGTCGTTGAATCCATCAGAGATCTCTCTCGCTCATATAAAGAGGCCCAGGTCGCCATTGAAGTCGGAAAAGTATTCGATGTTGAAAAGGTAATAATGAGCTACAACAATCTCGGGATCGGCAGACTGATATATTATCTTCCCACAACTCTCTGCAAAGATTTTCTTGACGAGGTTTTCAAAAAAGGATCCATCGATTCTCTTGACCACGAAACTCTTTTCACTATTCAGAAATTCTTTGAAAACAATCTTAATGTTTCCGAAACTTCAAGAAAACTCTTTGTTCACAGAAATACCCTTGTTTACCGCCTCGAAAAAATAAGACGCCTTACCGGTCTTGATTTGAAAGAATTCGATCACGCAATTGTTTTCAAAGTCGCTTTAATGGTAAGAAAATATCTGGCTTCCGACCCGATGAAACTCTGATCTATACACACAACAACACACAATCAAACAATATCTCAGCAAAAACTCACTGTATTCATTTGAAAGCGAGTAAAAAATTGATTATTTTTGATAATGTTAAAATGGCTTATTCAAGGGATTCGGTTGCCTTAAAAGGAATAAGCTTTCAGATAGAAGACGGCGAATTCGTTTTTATTACCGGTCCCTCAGGCGCAGGGAAAAGCTCGATAATCCATCTGCTTACATGCGAAAATTTCGCTTCCGAAGGCAAGCTGATCGTAGCCGGTACAAACCTCAAATCTCTTTCACACAGACAGATAGCCAAGTATCGCAGAAAGATCGGAGTCGTTTTTCAGGATTTCCGTCTTATTGACGGAATGAACGTTTACGATAACGTCGCCTTTGCCGTTCGAGTCGTCGGCAGGGGCGGAAAAGAAGTTCGTGAAAGAGTGGAGACCGCGCTTGATATTGTCGGACTCACCCATAAGATATATGATTCTCCCAAAGAGCTTTCGGGCGGAGAACAGCAAAGGGTCGCTCTCGCCCGCGCCATCGTCAACAGCCCCGAGATCATCATTGCCGATGAACCTACGGGTAATGTCGATCCCGTAATGTCTATCGAAATCATGAAGCTTTTAAGCTCCATAAACAAAAACGGTATAACCGTAGTTGTCGTTACTCATGAGCAGCGCCTTGTCAAAGCGTTTAAGAAAAGGGAGATCCGTCTCAGGGAAGGACTTATCGAATTCGATACCGAGGCAGACAAGCATCAGATCCTTCAGGTTTCCGAAGAAGAAGTAGATCAAAATATTCCGCCTCGCAGAAGACGGGCGAATCGCACGCAAAGTGAGGAGGAGAGCGAATGATCGACAGATGTTTGTTTCTTATAAAAAGTGCTTTCAGAAGCATTTTTAATAACAAGCTTTTAACTCTCGGCTCAATTACGGTTTTGACCATCTGCCTTCTTACTCTCGGCTCTTCCGTCCTTCTTTTTGAAAATATCAATCTGTTTATCGACAAAGTCGGAGATGAAAGCCAGGTCGTTATTTTCATAGACGAAAATCTCGCTCAGGACGAAATAAATCAGATCCATCAGCAGCTTCTGCAGATTCAGAATATTCAGGACGTCCATTTCGAGCCAAAAGAAAGAGCCATGCAGAATTATCTCGAGTCTATGGGCGAAAATTCTGAACTGTTTTCCGATATTTCGTCCGATGTTCTCAGAAACTCTTTTATTTTCAATATCAAGGACCTTGCAAAATTCGACCAGACCATGTTCGAAATAAGCAAAATAGAGGGAATTGCCCGCATAAGAGAGCGCCGCGACGTTATAGAACGCATCCGTGATATCAGTCGCATCGTTCTTTTACTTGCAATAGCCATTATAACGCTTCTGATTATTATCTCCGCGATGATTATCACAAACAATGTCAGAACCTCTGTTTATGCAAGAAAAGAAGAAATAGAAACGATGAAGTATATCGGAGCGACCGATTTATTCGTTCAAACTCCGTATCTTATCGAAGGCATCATCATCGGCGTCGTTGCCGGGCTTATAACGCTTTTACTCACATTCTTTGTTTATAACGAGATAATCTCACCGATTATTGCCGATTTCGGGCTTTTTACCCCAATAGCGATCAAAGGCAGAATAATTCAGTTCGCCCTCTTTTATATCGTTTCCGGTGCAATTATAGGAATGATTGGTTCCGCAACGCCGGTAAAGAATTACGTTAATGTCTGATACACAACAAATATGATCTACAACAAACACGAGGAAAGGATGCTTTTCACAACCGAAAAGCAACAGATGTCCATGAAAAAACATTTTTCGTTCGCTCTGGCTGCCGTTTTGGCCCTCGCACTGATTGCAACTTTGATATCCTCGCCGTTTACTGCTGACAGCGAGGAGTTTACTCAGGAGGACGCAGCTTCGCTTGATGCCGCAAGAGAAAAACTCGAACAGATCAACGAGAGACAGGCAGAGCTTTCGTCAAGTCTGAAAAAATACTCAAACGAAAAGAACTCCGAAGTTAAGGCAAAACAGACACTTGAGCAGCAGATTACCGAAACTGAAAGCAAGATCGAGACCATAGAATGGATTATCGATAATCTTGAGGCACGCCTCGAAGAAAAAAATGCCGAACTTGAACAGGCGCAACAGGAATATGAGGATTATCACAGCAAATATGTTTCAAGGATCCGCGAAAACTACGAAATGGGTACCACGACCTATCTCGAAGTTATCATAATGTCCGAAAACTTTTCGGATATGCTTACGCGCTACGATTATATCCGTGATATGATGGATTACGATAATCAGATCCTCGTTACCATGTGCGATAATATCGCCTTTATCGAATCGATACGTGCCGAGATTATTGCGGACTACAACGAGCAGCAGGAAATGCTTGCTCTTCTTTCCGCGGAAAAAACAAGTCAGGCGGCTCAGATAGTTGATTTAAAAGACAGGATCGACTATATCAGCAAAAATATAGCTCAGCTTCAGGAGGAGCAGGAAGAGTTTGAAAGACTTGAAGCTGAATTTGAAAAGCAGATAAACGAATTACTGGATAAAAAGAAAAAATATGCCGGCGGTGCTTTTATGTGGCCGCTTGAATCCAAATATTCGAGAATCTCTTCCGGATTCGGCTGGAGAAAGCTTTACGGTAAAGACGACTTCCACTATGCCATCGATATCCCCGCAGATAAAGGTGCTCCCGTCTATGCCGCTGCAGACGGTACTATAATCTATTACGGCTGGACAAATACGGGCGGCGGCAATAAGTGCGTTATCGACCACGGATCGAAACTTATGACCCATTACAACCATATGTCCGCTTTCGTTCCCGAGCTTCAGAAGCAATTCAAGGAAAACGGTTCGGTAGAAGTTAAAAAAGGCGATGTAATAGGGTATGTAGGCTCGACGGGCAACTCCACGGGCAATCATCTTGACTTTAAAATTCTTTACGACGGCACAGCATATAATCCCGCCCTCTACGTAACGCCCGACGGCTCCAAACCCGAAAAGGATATTATGGATCTTATCAACTAATTATCAGAGGTTATTAATGAAGTCAAAAAAAGGTGTCAGAATCGGTACTGTTTTCTTTCTTATAATCGTTACCGCTTTCGTAACTGCCGTTGCAACATATTTTTATGTCAGCTCGCTTGTAAACGATCTTGAAAGAAACCAGACGATGTACAGAAAACTGGATATAATCAATCAGGTCATATCCCGAAATTATATTCTTTCGATAGATGCCGTAGACGGATACGACAATATTATAGACGGTATTGCGGAAGGATATATCAAGGGTCTCGGCGATTCGTCGTCTTATTATCTTAATCAGAAAAACTATAAATCGGCGTCTATAACTCAGGATGCGTCACATATAGGCATTGGGATCGTTTACTCCTACGATATGGGTACGGGCGGTATCGCCGTTAACTTCGCAAAATACGGCTCTCCGGCGCGTCTTGCGGGTATTCAGAAGGGCGACGTTATAATCGAGATCAACGGCGTGAACGTTACCGAGGACGGCTATAAAAAGGCAGTTGCAAGACTGTCGGGCGACGAAGGTACTGTCGTTACTCTTACGGTCGTCCGCGCGGGCGAAAGCGATTTGCTTACGTTTGATGTCACAAGAAACTATTTTGCTCCCGAAACAGTTCAGTACAGACTGATTGAAAACAACATCGGTTACATTTATATCAACGAATTTGACAGAACTACTCTTACAAGCTTTAATGTCGCTTATGAAGATCTGACCAATAAAGGCGCAAAAGGTCTTATTATCGACGTTAGGTTTAATGCTTACGGCAATTTTGACTCCGTTACAGAGGTCCTTGACAGAATTATGCCGTCAGGCATTATGGTCTCAATCAGAGAAAAATCCTCCGACGGACTTTCTCTCTATTTCTCTGACGACAAGAATATCCCTCTTCCCATAGTAGTAATTCAGAATGAATATACGTCAGATGTGGCTGAAGTCTTCTCCGCAGCGCTGCGCGATACCGAAAAAGCAGTAGTTGTCGGCACACAAACGAAAGGAATGGGTGTCGGTCAGCGTGATATCCCTCTTTCGGACGGCACTGCGATCCACCTTTCAACCTATGAATACGTTACTCCCGGAGGAGAAAGATTCAACGGCGTTGGCATATCTCCAAACTATGTTATAGCTATGGACAGCTCAAAAGCCGAACGTTTTGAAACTCTTTCTACGGAAGAGGATGATCAGCTCCAGTTCGCTCTTACTACGCTTAAAGAACTGATGGGCGTTCAGTAAATCATCAGACATTTGAAGGTTAATATGAATAAAAACAGAAGAAATATCATTTTTGCGGTTTCATTGACATTTTTTGTCACCGCATTACTTTTTTCATTAGTTTCCTGCAGCTTATTGCAGTTTATTCCGGCAGGCAGCGCCGAACCGGTTAATATCGACGAAAAGCTTACGGAAATAAACGCATATATAGATAAATACGGCATCATGCCGTTTGATAAAGAAAAAGCTCTTTCAAATGCGGTATTTTTTTATGTAGCTACCATGGAAGATCCTTACTGCTCTTATATGGACGCAGCGGAGTACGACGCATATCTTGAAGAACTTTCCGGCTCTTTTACCGGCATAGGCATTAATGTTATAACAAAAGATGAAATTCTTAAAGACGGTCTTCTCGTTTACCGCGTAATAGGCAACTCTCCTGCGGAAAATGCCGGTCTGAAAAACGGCGATATTATTATCGAGGCAAACGGAACGTCCTTTTTCGATTATCCTTACGAGGATGCGATCGATATTTTGCTCGATGAGCTCGGAACGTCAGTCGATCTTGTTGTAGACAGGGCAGGGGAGCGCCTCGATTTCCACATTGTCAGACAAAACTTCACAAAACGTCTTGTAGACTTTGAAATAATCGGAAATCTCGGATATGTTATTATTTATCAGTTTGAATCCGCCGCCTTGGAGCAGTTTGAGGAAGCGTTGAGATCCCTTGAAAAATCCGGCGTTTCGGGATATATATTCGATGTTCGCAACAATCCCGGCGGAGAACTCAACACAGTTAAAAATATGGTTGACTGCCTCGTTGCGAAGGATGAAATCGTTGTTTTACAGTATAAAGAATATGAGTCGTCTCTGTATTCATCCGATAACAGGATTACCGATAAGCCGTATGTCGTGCTGATAAACGGTGATTCCGCTTCCGCGTCTGAGCTGTTCTCATCCTCCTTGAGGGATATTTGCGGTTCAAAGCTTATCGGCGAGCAGTCATACGGCAAAGGCGTAGGACAGACAACATTTTCTTTGAGCGACGGATCGGCATTGAAATTCACGACCTTCCGCTACGTTACAAAAAGCCGTTACAATTACGACGGCGTCGGTCTTGAGCCCGATTACATCGTTTCTCTTCCTTTAGAGGACAACATGTATTTTTACTGTATGTCGAGAGATGAAGACACTCAGCTTGCAAAAGCAATTCAGGTTCTCGGCGAAGAAGTTGAATAATAAGCATATTAATCTTTTTATATATCAGAGGAGAAAAAAATGGCAGATATTATCTTAACAGAAGAGGGTGTACTTAAACTTGAGGAGGAACTTCGCTATCTTAAATTTACAAAAAGACCCGAGATAGCCGAAAAAATAAAGGTTGCCCGTGATTTCGGCGACCTTTCCGAAAACAGCGAATACGATGCCGCTCAGAATGAACACGCTATTACGGAAGCAAGAATCAAAGATATTGAAGAAACTCTTAAAAACGTTAAAATACTAGACCAGTCGCAGCTTACAAACGATATTGTATCCATCGGCTCAAAAGTAACTATTCTCGATCTTGATTTTCCGGATGAAGAGCCTGAGACCTACATTCTTGTCGGCATGACGGAATCAAATCCGTCCGAAAATAAAATTTCCGACCAGAGCCCCGTAGGCAAGGCGCTTCTCGGCAAAAAGAAAGGCGAAACTGTTGTTGTTGAAGCTCCCGGCGGAGAATTTAAATATGAGATACTCAATATAGAGTTCGGAGAAGTATAAAATGTCTGATCAGATAGATAGCAATAACGTATCAAACGCAGAAACAGCTGAAGAACTCAGCGAACAGAGCCGCATACGCAGAGAAAAGCTTAAGGCATTGCAGGATGCGGGCAACGATCCGTTTAAAATCACGAAATACGCCGTCACACATCACAGTCTTGAGATTAAAAACAACTTTGATACGCTTGAAGGCAAGGAAGTTTCCGTTGCGGGACGTATGATGTTTAAACGCATAATGGGTAAGGCGTCTTTTTGCAATATTCAGGATTTGCAGGGTACTGTTCAGGTATACGTTGCGCGTGATGCGATCGGCGAAGAACCTTACGCAGCTTTCAAAAAAACAGATATCGGCGATATAATCGGAGTAAAAGGCACTGTATTCAAAACAAAAACCGGTGAAATATCCGTTCATGCCTCCGAGCTGATCCTTCTGTCCAAAAATCTACAGCCGCTTCCCGAAAAATTTCACGGTTTAACGAACGTTGACATGCGCTACAGACAGCGTTATATCGACCTTATCACAAATACCGACAGCAGGGAAACGTTTATAAAACGTTCCAAAATAATCGCTGCGATTCGCAGATTCCTTGATACGAAGGGCTTTATGGAGGTTGAAACGCCTATTCTTGTTTCCAATCCCGGCGGCGCCGCAGCTCGTCCTTTCGAAACGCATTTCAACGCTCTTAACGAGGATGTTAAAATGCGCATCTCTCTCGAGCTTTATCTCAAACGCCTTATTGTCGGCGGACTTGAGAAAGTATATGAGATCGGAAGAGTATTCAGAAACGAAGGCGTCGATACAAGGCATAATCCTGAATTTACCCTTATGGAGCTCTATCAGGCATATACCGACTATCACGGTATGATGGATCTCACCGAAGACCTTTTCCGCTATGTTGCAAACGAGGTCCTCGGCACCTCCGTTATAACATACAACGGCGTTGAAATGGATCTCGGCAAGCCATTTGACCGTATAACGATGCTTGACGCTGTTAAAAAGTATTCAGGAGTAGACTTCAACGAAATAAATACTGTTGAGGACGCCAGAAAAGCAGCTGACGCTAATAATGTTCAGTATGAAAAACGCCACAAAAAAGGCGATATCCTCAATCTATTCTTTGAGCAGTTCGTTGAAGAACACCTGATTCAGCCAACATTTGTTATGGACCATCCGGTTGAAATTTCTCCGCTTACAAAGAGAAAGCCCGAAAACCCCGACTATGTTGAGCGTTTCGAGTTTTTTATGAACGGTTGGGAAATGGCGAACGCATATTCCGAACTTAATGACCCGATAGACCAGCGCGCACGTTTCGCAGCTCAGGAAGAGCAGTTTGCGGCAGGTGATGAAGAAGTCGAACACACAGACGAAGATTTCCTTAACGCTCTTGAAATCGGTATGCCTCCCACCGGAGGCATCGGCTATGGTATCGACCGTCTCTGCATGCTTTTAACCGACTCTCCGGCAATTCGAGACGTTCTTTTGTTCCCGACGATGAAATCTCTTAAGACCGGCGCCGAGGGAAATGATGAGAATGCCGAAAATGAAAATCCGGAATGCTCGGACGGACCGACTGCCGTATGGACTGCCGATAATAAATTCCCTTTTTTTGATGGCAATATGCCCGATTACGAGCATCTCATTATTGAACCGCTCTTTTCATCTTTCGTTGATTTCGAAACATTTCAGAAGTCCGATTTCAGAGCGGTGAAAGTGCTTGACTGTGAAGCCGTTCCAAAATCCAAAAAGCTTCTGAAATTCACGCTTGATGACGGAACCGGCACAAATCGCACGATTTTAAGCGGTATCCATGCGTTTTACGAGCCCGAACAGCTTATCGGAAAGACCTGCATAGCAATTACAAACCTGCCGCCTCGCGCAATGATGGGAATAGAATCCTGCGGCATGCTCATCTCTGCCGTCCATCACGAAGGCGACGCTGAAAAACTTCATCTTCTTATGGTCGATCCCGCAATCCCCGCAGGTGCTAAGTTGTATTGATTTAAACTTTTAAAAATCATATCAAAATTATTGTGGCAAAACGGTTTTCCGTTTTGCCACGATCTTTTTACCATCTTCTGTTATTTGCGTTAGGACATTTCATTTTTTTGAATGCCGCTCTGAATTCAACGTAACATCCGCATTTCATACATA
The DNA here is from genome assembly GCA_017427285.1 of Clostridia bacterium. Taxonomy (GTDB): domain Bacteria; phylum Bacillota; class Clostridia; order Oscillospirales; family UBA644; genus HGM12619. The sequence continues at coordinate 93,279 of JAFRTE010000007.1, read as the reverse complement.
CGCCCGAAATCAGATTATCGCAGTTTTTGCATTCTTCTAGGCGGCTGTTGTATATCTCTTCGGAAGCCTTTTCTTTTTCTGAAAGTTTTTCTATTCGCATTCTTATTTCCTCAAGAGTATTTTCTCCCGCTGATTCCAGAAGGAGGCATCGTCTGCATTCAGCCATTACTGTTTAATTATAAACTTGACTACGCTGCACGGAGGTATTTTTGCCTTAAATCCGTCGGATGTCTTTGTAAAATCGGTAAAATCAACCGTTTTAACACAGTCTTTTTTCTCAAATGTGTTATGATCGTGAATTGATCCGGTCAGAATTTCGGCTTTTATCTCCTTAATTCCGTTTATGTCGGCGATCTGACATAATACTTCCGATGCGTCCGATGCAGATGTGTTTACTATCGTTGATACAATATCTCCGTTTGCATTTACCGACGCGCTTTCCGTCAGATTGGGGACGTTTTTGTCCTGACCGATTTTGTCCGATGTAATATACGAACCGAGAAGCGTGTTTTCCTGATGATCCTTGAAAAGCTTGAATACAAAATATGTGGGGGTAAGAAGCATATCTTCTCCGTCGGTAAGTGCTACGGACTGCAATACGTTTATTGTCTGAGCAATATTCGCCATATGTACTCTGTCGCTGTGCTTGTTGAATATGTTAAGCGTAAGTCCGGCAACTATTGCGTCACGCATAGAGCTTTGCTGATAAAGGAATCCGGGATTTGTTCCGGCTTCTACTTTGTGCCATGTTCCCCATTCGTCAACGATAAGTCCGATTCTCTTCTGAGGATCGTATCTGTTCATTATTTCGCTGTGACGGGTAACATATTCCTCCATCAGCATGCAGTCTCTCATCGTATCGTAATACTGCTCTTCATTGAATTCGAGAGCGTAGTTCCCGGTGCCAGTATAACAGTGCAAAGAAAGGCCGTTCATTGAATGCCTGCATTTTTGCATCAAAACTTCCGTCCAGTGATAATCGTTTCTGTTCGGACCGCCCGCAATGCGGTAAATCGGCTTATCAGGATAATAATTTCTTACATATACGTTGTATCTGTTAAACTGATCTGCGTAAAATTCAACGTTCATATTTCCGCCGCAGCCCCAGTTTTCGTTTCCGATCCCGAAATACTTGATATTCCAAGGCTCTTCTCTTCCGTTTTCCTTGCGGAGTTCAGACATCGGTGAAATTCCCGAAAACGTTATATACTGAACCCAGTCGCTCATTTCCTGTACCGTTCCCGAGCCGACGTTTCCGCAAATATACGGCTCGCATCCTATCTGACGGCAAAGCTCAAAAAATTCGTGCGTCCCGAATGAATTGTCTTCGATTACTCCGCCCCAGTGTGTATTTATCATTTTTTTGCGCTTTTCTTTGGGACCGATTCCGTCCATCCAATGATATTCGTCGGCAAAACATCCGCCGGGCCAGCGTAATACGGGAAGTCCCATTTCCTTCAATGCGGTTATAACGTCAATTCGCATTCCGTTCACATTCGGTATTTTGGAGTTTTCGCCTACGTACATTCCTTCGTAGATACATCTTCCGAGATGTTCGCTGAAGTTTCCGTAGATCTCCTTTTTAATTTTGCTGATTTTCTGATTCGGATTGATAAGATACTTTTCCATGGCAAACCCTTTCATGCGTTTATTTTTGATTTTATCATAATTAGTTTCAGTTGTCAATAACTCGCGGATAAATAATTTGGAAATATTCACCGATAGTCTAATCAAAATTCATAATTTTAACGGAATTACGCCTTAATATCATCTTGAAATAAATCATTAAATATGCTATAATATATCAGAAACAAAGAAAGGGGCGGTAATATTGGCAAAACAGGAAAGAGAAGCCGATAAATACGTTAAGGATAAATGGTATCAGAATATATGGTATCACCATAAGGCAAAAATAATTATCGTATTGTTCCTCGCCGTTGCAATTTTTGCATTTGTATATTCATCGTTGACAAAATCCGATATCGACCTCTATGTCATTTACATTACGGCCGACCCCGAAGTATTCGGTGAACGCATATCATCCCTTGAAACTACCGTCGGTATATTCACGCAGGATATAACGAATGACGGAAGGATAAACGTATTTGTCGATAACGTGTATATCGGCGCAAATCATGAAGCGGATCAGGTATACAAAAATAAAGAGCGGATTATGACAAATCTTCGTGCAGGCACATGTTTTTTGATCCTTTCCGATGAAACCGGACTTGAATATCTTATTTCTTCTGATACTCTGTGCTCGCTTGAGGAAGAATTTCCTGATAGCGAGCTTACCGGGAACTACCTCGATTTGCATGAAACACACTTTTTTGAACGTCCTCTTATGGAAGACTTTGAAGGAAATCTCTTTATGTCCCTCAGACAGTTCAAAGGCACTATTGCAGAATTGAATTCAAACAGTCTTAAAACGTTCGAACAGTCCAAAGACGTTTTTATGAATATTTTTACCAATTACACGGTCAATATTAAAAAAGATGAATAAGATCGAAAGCTTTAAAATCAATCACTTAAAACTCGAGCCGGGCTTTTACATATCAAGAAAAGACGGCGATATCACTACCTTTGACATGCGTTTTATAAAGCCGTATTCCGGCGCTCTTCTTTCAAATTCCGAAATGCATTCGTTCGAACATATGTTTGCAACATACATAAGAAATTCGGAATTATCCGAAGATGTCATATATTTCGGACCGATGGGTTGTCAGACCGGTTTTTATCTCCTTATGAGAAACGCCGATTATTGTTCGGTACTTTCCGAAGTAAAAGATACGTTGAAAAAAATAACAGAACACCGAGGCGACGTTTTCGGAAATTCCGAAAAAGAATGCGAAAACTGTTATTCTCTTAACCTTGCCTCTGCAAAGGAAATATCCCGCAAATATCTGGAAATTCTAAATAATTCTGTCAATACGGGAGCGTATGAAGAATGATCGGTATTATTTGCGCAATGAGGGTCGAACTCGATGCAATAAAAGAGTTTGCCAAAGACTGTAAAGAAATATCTGTCGGATATTTCAATTTCATAAAATGTTCGGTATGCGGAAAAGAGATAGTGATGTGCGTCAGCGGAGTCGGTAAAGTTTTTGCCGCGCTTTGCGCACATACGATGATAATGCGCTTTTCTCCCGAATTGATAATAAATGTCGGCGTCGGCGGCAATCTGACGTCTGTTCTTAAAATAGGGGATATTACTGTTGCTGACGGACTTGTTCAGCATGATATGGATACGACAGCGCTCGGCGACGAACCCGGGCTGATTTCCGGAATCAACATCGTAAAATTCATCTGCGATAAAAGTATCGTCGATAAGCTTTGCGATATATGTGAAAAGCTCGGATTCAACTATTCCAAAGGAACTATTGCAACAGGCGACAGATTTGTTTCTTCAAAGGAAGAAAAAAACAGGATCGTCAATACGTTTTCCGCCGTGTCTTGCGATATGGAAGGCGGAGCGATCGCCCAGGCATGCTATATAAACAACGTGCCATTTGCCGCTATCCGTGCAATTTCAGACGATGCGGATAATTCTTCTCCGTCCGATTTCCCGGAATTTTGCAAAACTTCAGCTCAAAGATCTGCAGAATTGGTCGTCTGCTTTATAAAAGAATACTGAAAAAAATATAAATCCGTCCCGACGGAAAGTTTATTCTGAACGAAGGGTGCGAAAAACAGTTGACATCGCACCTTTTTCGGGTGCGATTTATTTATATAGGAGGATTTAAATGGAAACAAGAGTAGCAGTAATGGGAATTATCGTTGAAGATACCGAAAATATCGATCAGCTTAACGATCTTCTTCACGAGCATGCGCAGTATATCATAGGAAGAATGGGTATTCCTTACCGCGAGAAAAAAATCAATATTATGTCTATCGCAATAGACGCTCCGCAGGATGTAATTTCCGCTCTTTCCGGCAAAATCGGCAATATTAAAGGACTCAGCGTCAAAACCGCTTTTGCTGCGGCAAAATAATATGTACTCCGATACACTCAATCTTCTTGACAAAATTGAAAGCAGCCGCTCTCTTTCTCTCGAAGAATATAAAGAGCTGATAGAGGGATATTCTGCTCATGTCGCGGAATATGCCGCCGAAAAAGCAAGAAGGATACGCAATAAAGTTTACGGAAACAAGGTATTTATCAGAGGGCTTATCGAAATCAGCAATATATGCAGAAACGACTGCCTCTATTGCGGAATTCGACGCTCAAACGCCAACTGCGACCGTTACAGACTTACAAAGCAGCAAATCATAGATTGCTGTCGCGAGGGATATTCACTCGGTTTTCGAACTTTCGTTTTGCAGGGCGGAGAAGATCCCTGTTTCTCCGTAAAAACCGTATGCGAAATCGTAAAGGAAATTAAAACCCTTTTTCCCGACTGCGCCGTAACTTTGTCTCTCGGCGAATACTCAAAGGAAGATTATTCCGCGATGTATGACGCAGGAGCCGACCGTTATCTTTTACGCCATGAAACAGCCGACAAAGATCACTACGGTAAGCTCCATCCCGAAAAAATGTCTTTTGAAAACAGAATGCGGTGTTTATACGACTTAAAGGACATCGGATTTCAAACCGGATGCGGTTTTATGGTCGGTTCACCGTATCAGACGTCGCAAACGCTTGCAAAAGACCTTAAATTTATAGAAACCTTTGCTCCCGAAATGTGCGGAATAGGACCGTTTATCTCGCATAAAGACACGCCTTTTCACGATAAACAGTCCGGAACCGCTGAAATGACGTGCTATCTTTTGAGTATTATAAGAATAATGCACCCAAATATTCTTTTGCCGTCCACGACCGCTCTCGGTACGGTCGATCCATTGGGAAGAGAGCTCGGCATAAAGGCGGGCGCAAATGTTTTAATGCCAAATCTGTCACCCGGAAACGTCCGTAAAAAATATATGCTTTACGATAATAAGATATGCACGGGCGATGAATCTGCGCAGTGCCGAAAATGCCTTGATGCAAGGATGAAATCGATCGGTTACGAAGTAGTAGTGGACAGAGGCGATTTTAAAAAGCAATAAAATATCTAAGAGGGAAGTATATTCTGACCTCTAAGAAAGGAAGAAACAATAAATGGCGATTTACAATCCCAAATCACTTAAAGCAGAAGAATTTATCAATGATGAAGAAATTCTCGCTACGCTGGAATATGCGGAACAAAACAAAAACAACGTCGAGCTTATAGACAGCATTCTCAATAAAGCTCGCCCGGTAAAAAACGGTAATGAAACGCGCTGCGCCGGTCTTACTCACAGAGAGGCGTCTGTGCTTCTTGCTTGCAATATCCCAGAAAAAGTCGAGGAAATGTATAAGCTTGCCGAAGAGATCAAGCTTGCGTTTTACGGCAACAGAATAGTTATGTTCGCCCCGCTTTATTTGTCAAATTACTGCGTAAACGGATGTGTTTACTGCCCGTATCACGCAAAAAATAAAAATATCTGCCGTAAAAAACTCACTCAGGAAGAAATTGCAAAAGAAGTTATTGCTTTGCAGGATATGGGCCATAAGCGTCTTGCTATTGAAGCCGGAGAAGACCCTGTAAACAATCCCATTGAGTATATCCTTGACAGCATAAAAACAATCTATTCCGTCAAGCATAAAAACGGTTCGATCCGCCGAGTAAACGTCAATATCGCCGCAACGACCGTTGAAAATTACAGAAAACTCAAGGAAGCGGGAATAGGTACATATATCCTTTTCCAGGAAACTTACCATAAAAAGAGTTACGAAGAGCTTCATCCCACAGGACCGAAGCACAATTACGATTATCATACCGAAGCGATGGACAGAGCCATGCAGGGCGGTATAGACGATGTCGGATTAGGCGTTCTTTTCGGTCTTGAAATGTACAAATACGAGTTTGCGGGGCTTCTGATGCATGCCGAGCATCTTGAAGCAGTTCATGGTGTCGGCCCTCATACGATAAGCGTGCCCCGAATAAAACATGCAGACGATATCGACCCCGACGTTTTCGATAACAGTATCAGCGACGATATTTTCGAAAAAATAATCGCATGTATACGTATTGCCGTACCGTATACTGGAATGATTATCTCAACAAGAGAAGGCCAGTCTGTCCGCGAACGTGCGCTGAATATAGGCATTTCGCAGATAAGCGGTGCGTCCAGAACGTCAGTAGGCGGATATACCGAAGAGGAGCGTCCTCACGATACCGAACAGTTTGATGTTTCAGACCAGAGAACGCTTGACGAAGTCGTTGACTGGATGATGAAGCTCGGTTTCATCCCTTCGTTCTGCACCGCATGCTACAGAGAGGGCAGGACGGGCGACAGGTTTATGAGTCTATGCAAAAGCGGACAGATACTCAACTGTTGCCATCCCAACGCGCTCATGACTCTTGCGGAATATCTTTCCGATTACGCTTCGGAAGAAACGAAAAAAACGGGATTTTCGCTTATTGAGAAAGAACTTGCAAAAATACCGAACGAAAAAGTCCGTAAGATAGCAACGGAAAATATCGAAGCGATCAAAAATTCAAACAAACGCGATTTCCGCTTCTGATAAAGGGGATAAATATGGGTATAAACGATAAGCCCGCATCGGAACGCGTTCATATCGGATTTTTCGGCGTAAGAAACTCGGGCAAATCAAGCGTTGTAAACGCAGTAACGGGTCAGCAATTATCCGTTGTGTCGGATATATTAGGCACGACTACAGACCCTGTCGAAAAAACGATGGAGCTTTTGCCCATCGGGCCGGTTGTAATTACTGATACTCCCGGAATAGACGACAGCGGCGCTCTCGGATCGCTACGTGTTAATCAGACAAAAAAAATAATAAATAAAACTGATATCGCCGTTATTGTAATCGATGCTTCAAAAGGATTGTCCGAATACGATATTTCATTACGGGATACATTCAAAGAAAAAAACATTCCTTTTATAACAGTATTCAATAAAAGCGATCTTCTTCCGTCTGTTCCCGAAGCGAAAGAAAACGAGATATTCGTAAGCGCGTTAAACGGAAGCAATATATACGAACTGAAAGAACTTATCGGCAAACTGTCTCTGTTTGCGGATAACGGTAGGAGAATCGTCGGCGATTTGCTGTCGGAGGGCGACAGCGTTGTCCTTGTCGTTCCGATAGATTCCGCAGCCCCAAAGGGCAGACTTATTCTTCCTCAGCAACAGACTATCCGCGATATCCTCGATACAGGTGCGATCGCTACCATTACAAGAGATACCGAACTGACTGACACTCTGCGCATGCTTTCCGCAAAACCAAAGCTCGTTATTACTGATTCGCAGGTCTTCGGCGGAGTAGCAAAAGAAGTTCCGGAGGATGTGTTGTTAACATCGTTTTCAATACTTTTCGCCCGTTATAAAGGCAACCTTTCACAGGTAGTAAGAGGGGCGGGGGTTCTCGGAAAACTAAAAGACGGAGACACTGTGCTTATCTCTGAGGGCTGCACACATCACAGACAATGCAATGATATCGGAACGGTAAAACTTCCCGGCTGGATAAACGGATTTTCAAAGAAAAATTTAAAATTTGAGTTTACGTCCGGCGGAGAATTCCCCGATGATTTATCCAGGTATTCTCTTATTATTCACTGCGGCGGATGTATGCTCAACGAGCGTGAAATGAAATACCGACTCCGACTCGCAGATGATTCCGGCATTCCGATGACAAACTACGGAATAGCTATTGCATACATGCACGGCATTTTACATAGGTCATTATCTCCGTTTCCGGATATTCTTGACAGTCTGAACAACTAAAAAATCTGAACAAACAGAAAATCCCGAGGCTTTGACCCTCGGGATTTTCCATTATGTTTTTCATTAAATAAATCTGTCAACTATTTCAGTAAAATTATCGGCAATAAAGCCGACTGCTTCTTTAACTTCCGCTCTGGCGTTTGAAACCGCAACGCCGTTGAACGCTTTCAGCATGGTAAGGTCGTTGCAGTTATCTCCAACAGAAATAATATCTTTTTTATCAACTCCGAATATTTCCGCTACTTTTGCAATACCTGTCGCTTTCGTTACGCCGTAAGGCGGAATATCAACGCAAACACCGTTTTGATGCGCCGTAAATATTCCCTTGAATTTCTCATTTACCTTTTCTGTAAACATCATAGCTTCTTCATCTGTGGCAAAATAAGTGTTCATCTGGTATGTATAAGATATTGTTTTCAGCAACTCTCTGTCAATTTCACATATATTCCGTCCCTTATCAAAGAGCGTAACATGTGTTCTTTCATATCCTACGCCGCAATTCCGTCCGCCGTTATCAAGAATAAACTGCGCCATATCAAGGATGTGCTTATGACTGCATTTATAGGCAAAAAGCTCCTTTTTCTCCGAGTCTTCCGCCTGACCTCCGCTTGCTCCGACGAGATAGTCGTATTCTATATTATGTCTTTCAACTTCACATTCAATTCCAAACAGTACTCTTCCCGAAACTACGCCGAAAAGATTTCCTGCCTTTCGCCACCTTGAAATCGCTTCAAGATCGTCTTCCCATATACGGCCGTTGCGTGTGAGGGTACCGTCAAAATCAGATGCAATTAATTTCACTTTTCTCTATCCTTTTTTTACTTTTTAATCAAAATTATTCACCGCAGACAGTTATCAGGTCAACAGCTCCCGCCATTCCCTGTGATCCTATTATCTGTGCCTTTCCGTCGGATAATTCACATTTTATATATCTGTGCAAGTGCCCGCAAATTACCGCCCGTATCGCTTTGCTGTTTTTGATAAGCGAAATAAATTTGCGGCCGTTTTCGTCATCGGTATTTTCGTCTATGTAAAAATAAGGACCGGCATATTCAAGCTTGCTTTTGCACAATTCGGTCGACAGCGGAATATGACATATTATTATAATCGGAATTCCTTCATTGCAAAGCGTTTCCAGCTTAATAAGAGTATCTTCGTCCACGGTTTTTTTAGAATCGTCAATTGCCGCAATCCTGAAATCCTTAAAATCGTAAGCACGCAGTTTCGAGCTCCATATTCCGTCAAGATCAGCGCTTTCATGATTTCCCGGTACGCAGATGATCCTTCCGCCGTTTTTTTCGTATTCTTCAACTCTGTTTTTTAGGTATCTCTCACCCGCAGGATGCATATAATCAAGATTGTCGCCCGTTAGAAGTATCGCTTCAGGAGACAATTCTCCGGCAAGCAGAAGTATTTTTTCGAATGCCTCGATACTTGATATTTTCTGACTCTCTCCAAACGGTTCGCCGGAAGACTTTGCAAAATTTTCTTTGCCCGACATCCAGTCGTTTTCTTTTTTTATCGCAAGTTCCTTTTCCTCATCGGTGCTCAGTTCGTCCCATGCATGAATATGTAAATCGGTAATGTGTATAAATCTGTGCTCGCTCTTAACTTCGGGTATTATTATTCTGTTATTTACTAACCAGAAGAAATCGTCGTTCATGCAACCTCCTAATAAACATTTCGTGTTCAAAATAAAATGTTACTCTTTATCAAATAAATAACAAGCAAATGCAACGGATAAAAAATATAGAAAAAATACTTCATATTCGGTCCCTTTTTCCCGTTATAAAAACACAGAAGAAAAAGAGCTGATATTCCGCTTAACTGAATCAGATTAAGCGTAAATACTTCCGGGCCCTTCGGAATAAAACTCAAAACAAACAGCATATAAACGGGCAGGGGATACAGCAATATTTTTATTTTTCTTTCTCCCGCATAGTAAAAAGCGATAATAAATAAAACGCCGGCCCACGTCCAGTCTGAATTCAGTAATGTCGCAGCGATACATGCCGCAATATACGGAAAAACGGCTGTCCATTCACGTTTCGTTTTATTTTTAAGCAAATCAGCGATATAAAGGGATGCGACCCCTAAAAAAATAGTGATTATTACGTTTGAATGATCCTGAAACAGTATATAATAACAAGGTTCAGATAGAATGGCAAATATTCCGAGCCTTAAAAGGTATTTGGGAACGCTTCTTGTCTTTCTGTAACCGATAGCCGCAAAATACGACATTATCGGCATTGTCAGCCGTCCGACGGCACGTAGCCAAAGCATATTCGGAAAAAGCTCTGCGCCAACATGATCGCAAACCATTGCCAATATCGCAATCAGTTTTAATATAAAAGCAGACATAAACAATCCTTTTACGATTTTTATTATATTAGCATATTTTATTTTATGTGTCAAGATGTAAAAACCTATTAAAGTCAATTAAGATTTAAATATAGACAGCAGTATAAATAAAAGGATAAGATTAATTGTTACAAAATTGAAAAAATGAAAGAAAAGGGGTTGACAAATCAAGAAAATAGTTATATAATATCAAAGCTGATTGAAGGTGATGGATAATCGCCGTCAGCGTATTGCGGGATTGTGTAATGGTAGCACGGCAGACTCTGACTCTGTTTGTGAGGGTTCGAGCCCTTCTCCCGCAGCCATCAAAAACCTCTTTTGCCTATCAAGGCAGAAGAGGTTTTTCTGATTTTTGAAAAAAACAAAAAAACGCCAACCATTTCGGTTTATTTGTGTCTATATAAGTGAATGCATTCAAAGAGGTAAGAACAAAGTGAACAGAAAAAGTGCCGAGCAAATTATAACCGAATATTGGAATCCTGTTTTCGGGTTTGCGTTGAAGCGATGCAAAAGCATATGCGGCGCTGTTGAAACTGCCTTCAGCTGAACAGAAAAAATCGCTAATGACTCTGATATATCCCCAATGATTATTAAAATGTTGATATTACTCTCCGTCTCATTAGTCTGACGCCCCATAAATTCCGTGACAGGATATTGATTTATTATCGGTATCCTGTTTTTTTTATTGACAAAAATCAAGATCCGTGATATACTGTTTGAAGAACAGAAAATCTTTATCTATATAAGGAGAAAAATTATGAATCCCATACTTCCCAAACAATTTCACATTGCAGATGTCGAAGCTCGTGTTATGCCTGACGGACGTCTTTACGCATACGGTTCGTTCGATATTCCGGAATTGAGAGGTTTTTGTTCAAGAATTTACCATGTTTTTTCAACAAATGACCCTACTATGTCTAACTGGATCGATCACGGGCTTTCTTTTGAAAACACAAAGGAAAATCCCGGTGTTCCCTGGAAACCCGACGAGGTCCTTTTTGCTCCTGATGCGATTTACAAAAACGGAAAATATTATCTTTATATCTGCGGGCCCGGCGATTATGAGGGCGTTGCTGTTTCAGACTGTCCTTACGGTCCTTTTAAAGACGCAAAACCGATCGTAGGAGCTGACGGCGACGGTATCGACCCTTCTATTTTTATTGATGACGACGGTCAGGCATATTATCTTTGGGGACAGTTTTCTCTGAGAGGAGCAAAACTTGAAGACGATATGTGCACAATTGTACCCGGTTCGATAATAAAAGGAATTCTTACCGAGCAGGAACACGGATTTCATGAAGGATCGTCGCTGAGAAAAATAAACGGAAAATATTACATTGTTTATACGGATATTTCCCGCGGTCGCGCCACATGTATGTCTTATGCCGTTTCAGACAGCCCTCTTGGTCCTTACAAAAAGGGCGGCGTGATCATAGACAATACATATTGCGATCCGCAGACATGGAACGACCACGGATCTCTTTGCGAATACAACGGCCAATGGTATATATTCTATCACAAATCGTCTCAGAACGGGTCAGCTCCGAGACGCGTTTGCGTTGAACCGATTACAATTAATGAAGACGGTTCCATAGATGAGGTATGCATGACTTCTCAGGGCGCAGGCGGACCGATTAACGCATTTTGCGATATTGATGCTTCCTGTGCGTGCCGCGTTAAGGGCAATGCGTATATCGCTCCGGATAAATCGTCAGAAGAACTCAACGAAATCCTTACTTGCTGCGGCGGCGGCAGCTGGCGCGGAGACTGGGCTGAATATAAATATATCGATTTCGGAAAGGGCGTATCCGAATGTACTCTCAGAGCGCAGGGTAAAGGCGTTATTGAACTTAAAGTTTGCGGTTCCGATGAAAATATCGGTACTGTCGAAATCGACTCCAAAGATGAATTTAAAGAATACATCTTCCCGCTGGACATAAAAACTTCGGGCGTTCATACTCTTTGGATATTCTTCCAGGGCAAAGATATGTCTTTAGACTTCTTCACATTCCGATGAAAATCTTTTATATCAAACGGAGCATTTCATGAAATCGGATAACGGATTCGTTTACACCAAGAAAAGGCATTATGACGTTGCCGTTATTGGCGGAGGAATCGCCGGAATATCAGCAGCTCTTTCCGCCGCACGGTTAGGAAAAAAAGTTTTACTTGCCGAAAGCTCATATATCCTCGGCGGACTTGCCACAAGCGGCCTTGTTACGATCTATCTTCCGCTTTGCGACGGACTCGGTCATCAATTATCGTTCGGAATTGCGGAAGAACTTCTCAAGCTCAGCATAAGCAGGGGAGCGGAGGGCGATTATCCCGATGCATGGTTAAACGTTGATGAAAACAGCGTTGAAAAACGAAAGTCTCAAAGATATCTTACACGCTTTAACCCACACGTGTTTGTCGTATTATGCGAACGCTTGCTGACAGAAAACGGAGTAGATATCCTTTACGGCGCAACTATGAGCAAACTGCACAAAAATAGGGCAGGCGACTCCGTTTCATCCGTATCGCTCATAACAAAAACAGATTCATACGTCGTTTCTGCCGACACGTTTGTCGACTGCACCGGCGACGCGACCGTTTTTTATCATTTCGGCGCCGAAACATTTTTGCCTTTTCATAAAAACGGAAATGCCGCATGGTATTACGAAATGAAAGACGGCGAATATAGATTGAAGCAGATAGGAAGCTGTTTTTATATATCTTCCGAAGAAGTAAACGAAGGCGTTTCCGGACTTGACGGCGAGGAAAACACCGCTGATGTCATAAAATCACATTTAAAAATACTTGATGATTTTTTAAAAAACGGAGACGTTTCAAAAAATCATGCTATAGCAACGCTTCCCACGATTCCTCAGGTTCGGATGACAAGAATGATAAACGGCGCTTACCGGATAAAGAAAACAGACGACAAAAAACACTTTGATTCAAGTGTCGGTATGTTCGGCAGCTGGCTTGAAAAAGGACTTGCCTTCGAGCTTCCGATCGAAACGCTTTACAGTCCTTATATCAAAAACCTTTGCGCCGCAGGAAGATGTATTTCTGTAGACGGCGACGATATGTGGGATATAACTCGTGTTATTCCCGTATGCGCCGTAAGCGGTGAAGCTGCTGGCGTTCTTGCAGCAGTAACGTCCGATTTTTCGGATATCAACGTCTGCGATATTCAGACTGTTTTATCGAAAAGAAACGTTCCGTTGCATCTGAGCGAAGCAGGCGTCTGAACACCTGAAAATCTAAAAGTCTGATATTTTTGATTAAAATTTAAAGGCGGGGATCAATCCCCGCCTGAAATTTTCATTTGATTATTTTAATTCAATAACGTTTACCGAATGCGGCGCAAGCGTAACCGTTCCTCTGAAAGGTAACTGATCCGAAATTTCGATTTTAACGTCTGTTTTGCCTATATCGTTGTAAGAATCAACGTCTTTTCCTTTTACGGTATGTACTCTCATCGTTTTTACCGTGTCGTCAAGGAACGAGATGTCAACAGTCTGATCGTTGTCCGGATCTTTGTTTACGGCGCCTATTGCATATTCACCGTTTCCGTACGTTACCACGATATCAACCGTATCTACCGATTTCTGCGTGTTGCCGTCAAGACCGGTCATTCTCGGAACATTGTATTTCCATATATTCAGTACGTTATCTTTCAGTAGATTTGCATATAATTCAAATACAAAATACTGCGGACGGAGCACGATACCGTCCTTATGAGTGAAAATTGCTCCTCTTGTGTTTACAACGGGCGAGAAACAAGCCATTCCTATAATGTCGCAGTTTCGCAGACAGGTATTTAAAAATGCAGCGGAAAATACCGCGTCTGCCATGCTGTAAGTCGAGTTTACGTCGTTGTTGTTCCTCGGCTCCAGTATTGTTTTTCTGTATACGGTTTCGGGATCTTTTCTTATATCCTCAATTTCCCCGAGAGAATAAATATTGAAGACGTTCGGATGATACCAACCCCTAAGATTCCACTCGTCATATGCGATCTTGATTTTGTCACCGTAATCGAGTGCAGTAAGAAACGAGCGTGCGCGGTCTATGTTTTCGCTAATATTTTGACCCGTTCTGAGCATCAGTGTGTTGTAATCGTTGTTTTTCAGGCCGTCGGACGACCCCTCGAAATAACTGTGTATCGATATCCATTTAAGATAACGTCCTGCTTTTCTCAGAAGATCGATATTCCAGTTTAAATCGTTTATAGATGCGGCGGACAGTTCAATGGCAGGGTCGACTCTGAGCATCATTTTTGCCGATTCAGCAACAAGACGGCCCCATTCCGCAGACTCTTTTGCGCCGATCTCCCAACCGCCGTAATTTTCGTTGCCAATGCTCCAGTATTTTATCCCGAATGGCTCTATGCTGCCATTTTCTATACGCTGTTTTGCAAAACGGCCCATTTCTTTAAGATTACAGTATTCGACCCAGTCGCTCATTTCTTCGGCAGAGCCTGTTCCCGCATTGGTGCAGATATACGGCTCGCAACCGATTTTACGGCAGAGCTTTACGAATTCGTCTGTCCCGAATCTGTTTGATTCTTCTACAAGCCACGCCTTGTCGTATGATGGGATACGTTCTTTCCCAACGCCGAGTTTCCACTTGTAATCAGATACGAAACATCCGCCGGGCCAGCGAATGACCGGCGTTTTTATCTTTTTAAGAGCATCGATAACGTCTGAACGAAATCCGTCTTCATCAGCAAAAATTGATGTCGGGTCATATACTCCTTCGTAGACCTGTCTGTGAAAATGTTCGAGAAAATGTCCGTAAATCATCGGATTTGCTTTACCGAACGACTGATTTTTGTCAACAGTGATTCTCATTTCTTTTCTCCTTATTGTTATAAATTGTTGTAAAGGCCGTTTTAAACTGTATGTCGGTATGTTGCGTAAAGAGTATTTAAAACAATGCGGCGATAGATTTTCGCCGCATTATAAACCGTTTAATTGCTTTCGGGCTTTAATGACTGTACAAGGGGAGCGCCAGGATCAAGAAGAGTGCCGAATGTATAACCTTTTGCGATAAGCCCTTCGATTATCTCGGGGAGGGCCGCAACAGTTGTGCCTTTTGTATTCGTATCATGCATAAGGATTACCGCTTTGTCCATTGTTGATCTTGCAAGAACATTTGACAGAATCGTCTCTTTCGATGCTCCCTTTGAGCTGTCGGCGTCTCCGCTGTTAACGTTCCAGTCATAATACTGCATTCCGAGATCGGAAAGCGCGCTTATTGCCTGCTGCATTATAATTTGATTGTAATTTTTGTGGACAGTGTTGTTTGAACCGCCTGGAAACCTGAATATGACGGGCGTATATCCCGTTGCCTGATATATCTTATCGTTGAGTTTCGTAACCTCTGAAATAAAACCGTCAAGGGAAGTATAAACGCTGTCGTATTCGTGTGTATATGTGTGATTGCCTACAGCGTGGCCTTCTTCGACCATTCGCTTATATTTTTCGTTGCTGTTTCCTTTCCAGTTCGGGAAAAAAGTCGCTTTGATATTGTATCTTTTAAGTATATCGAGTATTTCGTCCGTATATTTGGAAACGCCGTCATCAAAAGTCAGATAAGCAATTTTAGTCTGTGAAATTGACGATGAACTCTGATTTGTCAGGGCATTTATACGGTCTGAAAGAGATTTATTCGTGTTTCTCAGTGTATCGACCGTTTTTTTAGTGCTTTCAAGCTCGGAACTTAAACTGTTTTTCTCCTCTTCGAGCTGTTCGATCTGAGATTCGAGCGATGTAACGGTAGTCTGAAACGACTGAGTATCTTCATTCAGCTTTTCATATTTACTGCTAAGCTCTTCATTCTGTCTGGTAAGATCGGTCAGGGTAGACTGAAATGCTATATTTTCATTTGTTTTTTCTGTCAGAGTTTCCCTTAGTCCGTCGATCTGCCGTTTTAAACTCTCTATCTCGCTTGCGTTGGAATTTGCCGAAACGATCGCATAAACAAGCGCTCCTGCAAACAGCAAAGCAAACAAAACTGTCAGAGCTCTGAAAATTCTGAGCTTCTTTTTTGTTTTTCCTTTTTTCGGGCGTGAATTACTGTTTTCCATATTGCAGCTCCATAAGATAATATAAAATTACAGAATTCCGTTGATCAATATGCCTTGCCCCAAACTACCATCTGTTTTGCGGACCGTCCGCAGATCGGACAAACGTCTCCAAGATGTTCCTGATCAAGAGGAATACATCTCGAACCGACGCCGTATGTGTCCTTAACAGCTTTTTCACATGTTTCGTCACCGCACCACATCATTTTTATAAATCCGTTCTTTGAAGACGTGATTTCTTTAAGATCATCGGTGTTGTGAGCAATGTATGTCATTTCATCTCTGCGCTTTTTAGCCTTGTTGTAAAGACCTGTCATTATATCGTCAAGCAGCGCGGATACGGAAGATGCAAGACCGTCTATTGCAAGAGTACTCTTTTCACCGTTGTCGCGTCTGGCAACAACAACTATGCCGTTTTCGATATCTCTCGGACCGATTTCAATGCGAAGAGGAACACCTTTCATTTCATATTCCGAGTATTTCCATCCGGGTGAATTGTCGGTGTCGTCGAGTTTAACTCTGATTCCTGCTTTTTCGAGATCCGCATATATTTCTTTGGCTTTATCCAATACTCCCGGCTTATGCATCGCTACGGGGATTATAACTGCCTGGATAGGCGCAACTTTCGGAGGAAGAACAAGGCCGCTGTTGTCTCCGTGTACCATTATTATTGCGCCGATAAGGCGTGTCGTTACTCCCCATGACGTCTGGTAAACATATTGCAAGGTGTTGTTTTTGTCGGCGTACTGAATGTTGAACGCCCTGGCAAACCCGTCGCCGAAATAGTGCGAAGTTCCCGCCTGCAGACAAACGCCGTCATGCATGAGCGCTTCTATCGCATACGTCGCTTCAGCGCCTGCAAATTTGTCGCTTTCGGTCTTTCTGCCTTTGATTACGGGTATTGCAAGGCAGTTTTCGCAGAAATCAGCGTAAACGTTTAGCATACGTTCTGTTTCTTCGATCGCTTCTTCTGCAGTCGCATGCGCGGTATGTCCTTCCTGCCAGAGAAATTCTCTCGAGCGCAGGAAGGGGCGGGTTGTTTTTTCCCAGCGGACTACCGAGCACCACTGATTGCAAAGTTTGGGCAGATCTCGGTGAGAATGAACGGTGTGCGCGTAATATTCACAGAATAACGTCTCTGAAGTAGGTCTTACGCAGAGTCTTTCTGCGAGAGGTTCGTTTCCGCCCATCGTTACCCATGCAACTTCGGGGGCAAAGCCCTCGACATGATCTTTTTCCTTCTGAAGGAGACTTTCCGGAATGAACATGGGCATATATACGTTTGTATGTCCCGTTGCCTTAAACATTCCGTCAAGTAGTTTCTGAATGTTTTCCCATATAGCGTAGCTGTACGGTTGAAGAATTATACATCCTTTTACGGACGAATAATCAATAAGGTTTGCTTTTGTAACGATATCTGTGTACCATTTTGCGAAATCTTCATCCATTGATGTGATTTCTTTGACCAGTTTGTCAGCCATTTTCAACATGTCCTTTAATTGATTTAAAAATTTGAATTTTCTGTATGTTTTTAAGTATTATACAACATAAATTTAAAAATGTCAACAATGCTATCATAAAATGTTTGTAAACTTGTCGTAATTTTGCATAAATTATTTATTGAAAAAATTAAGAAATTTTGATATACTTATATCGTAAACAAAAATAACCTGTTTGGAGGTTAATGCTAATGAAAAAGTCACTAAGGCGTCTTCTTCAGTGTATGGCACTTGTTCTCATGCTTACCTTTATCGTAGCGTGCGGCAAGAGTGTCACCATATTCACTGAAAACGGCGAATGGAAGAGCGATACGGTCTCGAGAAACAAACTCAATCCGACCACAACGCTTGTTTCATACCCTGATGTCGCCAGCGCAACAAAGGCGGACATAAAAGAGTCTTCTTATTATCTGTCCCTCAACGGGACCTGGGATTTTACGTTTACTACAAACAATTCCTACGTTCCTGCTGATTTTATGAAGACAAACTTCGTTTACCCCGATCCCAACGAAGAAGTGCTGACCGCAAGCAACACCCAGATCCTTTACTGGGATACTATCGAGGTCCCCTCTAACTGGGAGCTTTCCGGTTACGGTACGCCAGTATATACCGATTCCAAATATGCGTGGGGTACTTCATTAAGACCCAACAATGTTCCCGAAACAAACAACGAGATCGGTCTTTACAGAACTAAAGTAACGATTCCCGAAGACTGGGACGGACGTGAAGTATTCATTACGTTTGAAGGCGTTTCTTCCGCCTGCTATGTCTATGTCAACGGATATATGGTAGGTTACGGCGAAGATGCGTTCACAAACAAATCCTTCTGGATCACAGATTATCTTGAAAAAGGCGAGAATACCATTGCCGTCAAGGTATATAAATACTGTTATTCTTCGTGGCTTGAAGCTCACGACTCTGTAAAACTCGGAGGTATTTTCGGAGATGTATATCTCTATTCCACACCTAACGTTTATATCAGAGATATTTCCATCGATTCAGGCCTCGACAATCAGTTCGAAAACGCGCTGATGCAAATCGAAGTTGAAGTTGCTACTTTTGACGCAGCTCCTTCCGGATATACCCTCGAAGTCGCCCTTTACGATAAAGACGGAAATACATACGTTGCAAACCGCCAGCTCGGATCCGAAATCCAGTTCGGCGTAAGCAAAGTAGGCAACTCCTACGTAGCGGCGTGCGGCGGACGTCTCCCCGTATCCGCTCCCGAAAAATGGACTGCTGAAACCCCGAATCTTTACACAGCAGTATTTACGCTTAAAGATTCCAAAGGCGAAGTTGTCGATATAGTAAGTACACAGTACGGATACATTACTACCGGCTTCACCTATGATGACGACGGCAACCAGACCTTCGTTGTAAACGGACAGCCCATAAAGCTTTACGGTGTTGTCTACAACGAATTCAGCTCAGAAACCGGCAATGCCGTTTCTTACGAAGTAAAGGAACAGGATGTTATGAGGATGAAGGCAATGAATATCAATGCCGTCCGTTCTCCCGGTATCCCGTTCTCCAACGACTTTATTTCTCTCTGTAATAAATACGGACTTTATATCGTTTCCGATATGAACCTCCAGTCCACACCTTATTCAAACAGCGGAGAATCCACGATCCCCGGCGATCAGTCGATTTGGCAGAGCTCGCTTGTCGACCGTCTCGTAAACGTGATCGAGAGAGACAAAAATAACCCCAGCGTTATTATGTGGGCTCTCGGTAACGAAAGCGGTAAGGGCTCCAACTTTAAGAATCTTCGTGACTTCCTTCAGGGCGAAGACAGCAGAATGATCCTTTATGACGGAGATTCAACTTACAGCGATATAGTAGTTGCGATCGACTGGGATTTCTCAAAGATCGAAGAGACCATAAACGATCCTGCCGTTAAAAAACCGATTATCCTTCAGTCTTACACAATGAGTTATCTTGAAAGCACCGGCAATATCAAATCTTACGTTGATTATATCGACAACAACGCAAGAATTCTCGGCGGTTTCTTTAACTACTGGGTAGACAGAGCTCTTTATTGGCCCACCGATTCCGCAAATTCAAGCGTTATCCTTTCAGAAACGCCGTACTCCAAATATCCCGAGCTTTACACGCTTAGCTGGCCCGGAACATGGGGCGAAAATGTTTCCGACGGCACTGTTGCTCTTTCCGGTGTTATAAATGCCGACAGATCCGTTCAGTCCGACGGCTATGAGATCAAAAACGCTTATTCTCCAATCAAAATTACCGCAACAGATCTTGCGGCGGGCAAATTCACGGTTGAAAACAAAAACTGCTTTATCAATTTCGAAGACAACTACGAAATCAGATACGAAATCCTTGCAGGAACCGAAACCGTATCTTCAGGTAAGATTTCAGGTATAACTCTTGAACCCGGAGAAACAAAAGAATTCTCTGTAAACTACGGTTCGTTCAATGCAAATACCGAATATTTCCTTAATATTTATGTTGATTCTCTTTCCGATTACGATTGGAAGGATGCTCTTTCAGGCAACGTATTCTTTAAACAGTACGATCTTACCGGATTTGCCACAATGCCGAAGACCGGTGCAGTTAAATCCGACAATGGCGACGCTTTGACTCTTACGATTATTCAGAAACCTTCTATCGACGCTACTGTCCTCGACATCGCATCCGGCGATTTCTATGTAACGAACAATGCCGAAAGAAAACTCAGCGAAATATATGATTGCACATACGTTCTTACCGAGGTGAACAATTACTGGACAAATCCGCGCCCCGTAGTTATTTCCGAAGGTACTGTAGACCTCGATGTTCCGGCATACACAAAGAACGTAAAACTCCATATTGATTACAATACCCCGCAGAAAGCCGTCAATAACGGTAATTACGCTCTTACAATTACTTTCACTCAGAAAATTGATCTTGGCGATATCCCCGCAGGATATCAGCTTAAGTGGGTATTTGACGCAAATTATTTCGGAATGGAACTTCCCTTTGAAGTAGATCCCGCAAGAACACCGACTCCGATTCTCGACGAAGAAGGAAATCAGATGAAGGATGAAAACGGCACTCCGCTTTATTTCTATCCCGATGAAGAACCCGAACTCGAAGATGTCGAAGAAGAGTGGGAAGAAGAGTGGGATGAATATACTCCCTATATCCTTATAGAAAACGACCTTGTTTCCGTAGAGGTTAACGCTGAAAACGGACGAATAATGTCTGTATACTACGACGACACTCTTATTCTCAGAAATGCTCCGAGATTCAGCGTTACAAGAACTCCCACCGGCGGAGACTCTTATTCCGAAGTAACCGGTTCGAACTACAGCGTTATAAACAGAGTATCAAATAACCAGTTCCTCCGCGATTACATCAAGATCGACAAGGTTTCGGATAACCATTACCGTCTCTCTCTCGATATTTCATGCGTTGCAAACGATTATGCTCTTTACAGCAGCGAAACAAGCAGCGCGGATCTCACAATGTACTATGATATTTACGGCGACGGCGAAATAGTTGTAAGCTACGCATACGATCCTTCGATTTATGTCGGAATTCCTATGAATATCTCTACGATTGCCGATCTTCCCCAGACTTTCTCCGAGTATACATGGTACGGCAGAGGCCCCGGTTCAAGCTACCCCGACAAACTTGCGGATACAAAAATCGGCGTTTACGATCAGACCGTTGCCGCTGCAACAAATGCAAACTACTATCTCAAGAATAATCTCGGTGATAAATCCGAAGCAAGATGGGTAGTTCTCGAAGATTCCGAGACGGGAATGCAGCTTCTCTTTACAAGCGATACTTCAAACTTCGCATTCAACGCTCTGCAGAGCTCCGGCAATACAAGCGTTCGCATTATCGCAAAGCAGAGAGGCGCTTCTTCTGGCAACCTCACAGACTCCGAGTATTATGTTGATCCTTCAATAATAATTCCCGGCGAAATTGCAGAATTCTCATTCAGAATTATTCCTTTGGACGAAAAACAGGATCCCGCTGCCGTAGCTGCTACATCAAACCCCGTAGAGCTGCCTCACGTTAAAGACAGATCCATAGTAAGCGGTTCCAACTATTCGATCCTTTCAGCCACAAAGGCCGGCTCTTATCTTACGGCAGGTCTTGAGATCGCTCAGGGTACGGGAAGCACCAACCAGCTCTGGATTTATGAGAAAGACAACGATACAGGCCAGACAAGTTCTTTCAGACTCAAGAGCGTTAAATACGGCAAATACCTCAGCCAGCTTAGTATCAACGGAAACAATTTGAGCGTGGATGCAGGTCTTGTGGACTATGACTATGCAAACGACGGTCACTACTGGACAAACCTTGCTCACAGCGCTACCAACTCCAACATATTCTCCATCGGTGTCAACTGGTCATTCCAGCCCCTTGCCACTACAATGGGATGCCGCGTTGCTTTGCTCAAGCAGCCCAAGGAAACAGACCTTAATTCCGCATGGGAAATTGAGTATGTTGATGAGGAGCAGGGAATTCTTCGTCTTAAAAACACCGGTACAGGGTATTATATGTCTGTAATCGACGAAATGTCGTTCAGAACAGTGCTCGGTCAGATTCAGAATGACAGAATCAGACATTACGATCCCACAATCAAGTGGACTAGTCTTGCAGACCTTGAAAGAGAACCGTATCCCGATGATCTCGTAGATCCCAGTTGGGCTTACTCGGATAAATATATCACTCAGTGGGAGCTTCTCCCCGGTACTACACAGCATTGGACCTTTACAAACGTTTCAGGCGATTACTATACTATCACAAACGTTGAAACAGGTCTTGCTCTCACTCTTGACGGCGATGTGATCAGCGAATCCAACAATACGCGTGCAGACAATCAGCAGTGGCTCGTTACCGAACATGACGGTTTGTTCTCACTGACAAACAAGAAGAACGGATATGCCCTTGGTATTGCCGTTAAACGCGTAATGCACGACGATGAATATCTTGCAACCACTTATATCAGAACCGAAGACGATAAGTATTACGAAACAAGTTATCTCGTCGCTTCTGAGTATCACGGACTTGCTACACAGATGTGGTCGCTCAATACAGACGAAAATCAGAGAATTATCGTTGAAGCGGGCGAAGACTGGTACTATGTTCCTACCGATGAAGAACAGTAACTGATTTTAGCTTCTTTAAAAGGACGGCAGTATTTTCTGCCGTCCTTTTGCATATAAACAAGGCGTAATAAAGACCGCACTATTATATTTTTGAAAAAAAACCGAAAAAATATTACAGCTACTTGCAAAATAAAGTGTAATGTTGTATTATATATATAATTTTAATCAAATCAATTTGACGTTTTCTCTTTGGAGGCAATAAACGTGGAAAACAATAAAGATCCTTACGCAGCTTCTTTTGATCAGGCAAAAGAAATACTGTTAAATGCTCAAGGCAGTCATGGGCGTTTCGGTGTTTCCGCAACAGCGGAAATAGAACAGCTTCGAAAAGAATATATAGAGCGTGCGCAGAGAAGAATAGATATTTACCGCGAAAATGAGCAGGAACATCTCGAAAGCGTTATGAGAGAGATGGACGAACAGCGAGCTGACAAGCTCAGGCGTATTAAATTTGCCTACGACCAAAACGGTATGGAGTGGGTGGATGAGATTTTCAAAAACATAATTACACCGGACTAATCAAATCTAATATCTGAAAAGAGTACAATAAAATGGTTCAGACAGACGAACTCACAAACAGCCCCGACAAAGGCATATCTGCAGATCAGAGCATAAACAATACTGTTGAAGATAAACTTCTTACCGAAGCATACGATATGATTCAGCAGGGTGTATTCGATATTCAAAGCGAAATGGCAAGAGAGCTTTCGATGCATAAAATTGAAAGCAAAAAAGAAGTCTACGCCGAAAAGGAACATTATATCGATGCCGTAATGAGCGCCGTAAAAAAACAGCTCTTAAGTTTCAGAAAAACGGACGAATATATAGAATATTTAAAAAAGTGTGTCGCAAAAGCGAGTGAAAAGCTTGACGGACTGACGAGAATCTATGTTTCCAGGACTGATTTTGACGTTATCCGCGCCATTTTTTCAGATATTGAAGTAAAACAGGACCTTCGTATTATGCTCGGCGGCATTATAGCCGAAAACGACGGTCTTACAATGGATTTTACCTTTGAAAGAAAACTCCGTGCCGAACGAGAGAAATTCGAGCAGAAAATCAACGAACTGTAAAAAAATAAATAAATCAGAAAAGGAAAGAAAATCATGATAAATATGGACCCTTCCGCAAAGTTCTGTCTTGAAGGATTAACTTTTGACGACGTCCTTTTAATTCCGGCAAAGTCCGAAATTATTCCTCGCCAGGTTGACGTTTCAACGTATATCACAAAAAATATCAAGCTCAATATGCCTATTATTTCCGCCGCGATGGATACTGTTACAGAGTGCAGTATGGCTATCGCCATGGCGCGTGAAGGAGGAATGGGCATTATTCATAAGAATATGTCTATCGAAAAACAGGCGGAAGAGGTTGACAGAGTAAAACGAAGCGAAAACGGTGTAATAGTCAACCCTTTTTACCTCAGCCCAGAGCATAAGGTCACTGATGCTCTCGAACTTATGAAAAAATATAAAATAAGCGGCGTTCCCATATGCAAAGGTAAAAAGCTTGTCGGTATTTTAACAAACAGAGACATTCGTTTTATTAAAAACTATGATCTGCCCATCAGCGATGTAATGACAAAGGAAAACCTTATAACGGCTCCTGTCGGAACCACGCTTATGGAGGCAAAAGACAGACTTATGCACTATAAGGTCGAAAAACTTCCCATAGTAGACGAAAACGGAGATTTAAAGGGTTTAATTACAATTAAAGATATAGAAAAAGCGATCCAGTATCCAATGAGCGCAAGAGATGCTCAGGGAAGACTTCTTTGCGGCGCCGCAGTCGGCGCAACAGACGACGTAACAGAAAGAGCTTCGGCGCTTATTTCTGCCGGTGTTGATCTTATTTCCGTCGATTCCGCTCACGGACATTCACTTAATATCTACAATGCCGTTAAAAAACTTAAAGCCGCCTTCCCCGATACACCCGTTGTTGCCGGAAATATCGCTACTCCCGAAGCAGCCGAATATCTTATTGATGCCGGCGCAGACTGCGTCAAAGTCGGTATCGGTCCCGGCTCCATATGCACAACCCGCGTCGTTGCAGGTATCGGCGTACCCCAGATAACCGCAGTATACGAAGTTGCGCGTGTTGCCTCAAAATACGGTATTCCCGTTATTGCTGACGGCGGCATAAAATACAGCGGCGATATTACAAAGGCGCTTGCGGCGGGAGCAAATGTTGTTATGCTCGGTTCGCTATTCGCAGGTTGCGAGGAAAGCCCCGGAGAAAGTGAGATTTATCAGGGCAGACGCTTCAAGGTTTACAGAGGCATGGGTTCTCTTGCAGCCATGAAAGACGGCTCTAAGGACAGATATTTCCAGGAAGGTCAGTCTAAACTCGTTCCCGAAGGCGTTGAGGGCCGCGTACCTTATAAAGGAACTTTGTCCGATACCGTTTTCCAGCTTATCGGCGGTCTTCGCGCAGGTATGGGTTACTGTGGTGCAGCTACTATTTCCGATCTTCAGACAACTGGACGGTTTGTACGAATTACCGGCGCAGGCCTGCGTGAAAGTCATCCTCACGATATAAGCATTACAAAAGAAGCTCCGAACTATTCGGGAAGCAGCGGAATCTGATTTCTTTATGAAAAAAGCAAAAATAACATGGCAGGATATGAAGGTAATTGCAGTCATAATCCTGCCTGCATTTGTTGAATTGGTACTGTCTCATCTTTTCAGTATGGTTGATATTGCCATGCTGGGACATACCGATATATCTTCAGTGGCAATTTCCGCAGTCGGTCTTACAATGAATCCGATAAATATAATCATCGGTGTGAGTCAGGCATTCTGTATCGGTATCACCGCCGCTGTGGCGTGGTCGATAGGAGCGGGGAAGAAAGAAAATGCAAGAACGGTTGCCAGAGAAACTTTAACTCTTTCGATCCTTATCGGTCTTGGCGCCGGATTGATCGTTTTCTTTCTTGCGGGACATCTTGTTACTTTTATGGGCGCAAAAGAAGACACATTTGAATACGCTGAGGGGTATCTTAAAATCATCGCGCTCGGATTTCCCTTTCAGATCGCCACTCTTGCAATAACCGCGTCTGCTCGCGGCGCAGGGAAGACTTTTCTTCCGATGATGTATAATCTTATTGCAAATGCAATGAATGTTCTTTTTAACTACTTCCTGATTTTCGGAGTCGGCCCTTTCCCGAAACTCGGTATTTACGGCGCCGCCATAGCCACGTCGCTTTCAAAGTTGATCGCATTTATTCTCGCTCTTTTCATGATTTTCTGCGCCAAAACTGATATCCGTTTAAAATTAGGCGAGAATTTCTTTATCCACAAACAGACCGTTAAGCGCATTGCGGAGGTTGGCATTACCGCAGCTCTGGAACAGCTGATTATGCAGACGGGATTTGTTTTTTTTACAAAAACCGTTTCGATCCTTCCTACGGATATATTTTCCGCGCACCATATTTCCCTGAATATCAACGGTCTTGCATGGGTCCCTTCTCAGGCGTTCGGCGTTGCCGCCACGTCTCTTGTCGGACAGTGCGTAGGAAGGGGAGATAAAGAAAAAGCAAAATCTTATGCCCGCGTCATCCATCTTATGTCTCTCTGCGTTGCTCTTTTTATCGGGGTAATGTTCATATTTTTCTCAAAATATATTGTAATGATTTATACAAACGAACAGCCGGTAATTGACGCAGCGTCTCAGGTGCTTAAAATGATAGCTCTCGGTATGCCCGGTATAGGCACTCAGATTCCGATATCGGCAGCTCTGAGAGGCGCAAAAGATACAAAAGTCCCGCTTTTTGCAAATCTGATAAGCGTATGGGTTTTCAGAGTAATCGTATGCAATATTTTCCTTAATGTCTTTAACTGGGGCATTATCGGAGCATGGCTGACGATAGTTCTAGATCAGACTTGCCGCGCCGTTATCGTTTATACGCGTTTCCTTCGCGGAAAATGGCTGGATAAGAAAATTACCACATAAATTCCACACTTTATATATTGACTTTATCGGCAAAATGAGTTATAATATATAATACTATATCTGAATAATTGAAAGTAGGTCTAAAAATGAAAAGTTCAACAAAGTTTTTAATCGGCCTTGCGATCGGTGCTGTAGCTGCAGTTGCCGCTTATTCTGCCTATAATACAATAAAAGCAATTAAGAAGGCAAAAGAAGACGGCGACTGGGATGACTGTGATTGCTGCTGCGATGACGATTGTGACTGCTGCTGCGACGGCGATTGCGATTGCGAAGACGAAGAGTGCGATTGCGAAGAGTGCAAAGACGAAGATTACATCCCCGTTGATCATGTGAAAAACGAAGAGTGCGATTGCGAAGAAGAAACAGAAACGTCCGAAGAAAACGATGAAACCGACAGTCCTGAGGACACTGAATAATCAAATAATTACACCGTATTTTTCATACGGTGTTTTTATTTAGCCTGATAAGGTGATAAAATGAAAAACAGACTTTTAAAACTTATACTTATTCTTTTTCTCGTTTCTCTTCTAACTGCATGCGGAGCGCCGCAGGAAGAAATCGTACCCGAATACGGATTTGCCGATGACGGACAGGAAGATTTCAACGGCGCTGTATTTTATTTTGCTCCGTGGCGCGTGTCGATGTATTTCCCGCAGTCCGGAGATACTGATGCAGGAGATAAAATGCTTGCAA
Source organism: Clostridia bacterium (assembly GCA_017427285.1). GTDB lineage: Bacteria > Bacillota > Clostridia > Oscillospirales > UBA644 > HGM12619. The sequence continues at coordinate 65,809 of JAFRTE010000007.1, read as the reverse complement.
GATACGCTGAAACCGAAAAGCACTTCAACTGTACTTTTACTTATATCAATATGGACTCCGAATCTTACGATGCGTCCGCAATAACTTCGCGTTACATCGCAGGACTTCCCGTTCCCGACTTGATAGACAGAGAGGTCGGAGCTGCATATTCTCTTTATAAAGCCAATTTTCTGGCTTCCATGAACGATATTACAACCCTTGACGCGGAGGACGCAAAATTCGGACCTTTATATTTCAGGTCTCAAAGCATATTTGACGGCAGCGTATACGGATTTTGTCCTTATGAATGGGAATGGATGCCCGAAATTCACGGCGTTATCCTCACAAACAATAATCTTATCAGAAAAATGGGGCTTACAAGTCCGTATGAGATAATCGAAGAGGGCAACTGGACGTGGGAAACCATGGAAGACCAGCTCAGATTGGCTACTTATACAGACGGTGATATTTCGTATACTGGAATGCTTGTAAAAACCGGCGGAACAACTCCTGCGGATATGGCGCAGTCTGCCGCATTTTCAAATGGAGCTCAGATGCTCATTGAAAACAATGGAAAAGTAGTTTTCGGCATGACGTCTCCCGAAGCTATCCGCGCATTTGAATATTTAAGAAACCTTTACGAGCAAAAACTTTGTAAAGACAGAGAGCTTGATAACTTCATAAACGAAGAAGGACCTTTTTACTTCACCCGAAGCTATGAGGCAACGTCGATAGAAGAAGGGGCTGTCGGTTACAGAATGGATGATTACGGCATGATCCCTTTCCCGAAAGGTCCGAACAACAAAGGGGAGACAGGTACTTACGTCGCATACGACAGACTTCTTTATATTGTAAAAATGACTAAAAACGATGTCGAAAGTATAGGTAAAGTCGTCGATTTTATGTTTGAACCCCTCGAATCTTCGGGAGGATGGAAAGAAAGATCTCGTTATATCTTCCATCATGATCAGGATATTGATTTCTATATTGATGGCATAGAAAATCCGAGCTATAACTATCAGATTCAGCTCGGCGACAATTACGACAGCTTCAGAAACGCGATTATGAATGTTTTAAGCGGAAAAGAAACAGCATCTGCTGCTATGCAGTCTGTCGAATCCGCTATAAACGAATACGTCGCCGAAAACGGTGTAGAGCTTATTTCTTGGGAGAAACATTAAATATGACTGAGGAAGAGAAAATTTTTAAAGGCATACTTTTTTGCCCTGGCGACCCGGAACTACGAGCAATTAAGCTCAGATCCCATAATCTTAGCAAAGAATACAGCGAAACGTATGAGCATGAAACGGAAAAACGCGCAGCTCTTGCAAAGGAAATTCTTGCAAAATTCGGCGAAGGCAGTTTTATGCAGGGTCCCGTTTTTTTCCATTACGGAAAACATACGGAAATCGGCGACAGAGTATTTATAAATTATAATTTTACTGTGCAGGACGACGCTCTCGTAAAAATAGGAAATGATTGTAATTTCGGTCCCAATGTTACAATTGTAACGCCTTTGCATCCCATGATCGCGTCGGAACGGAAGCTTATGCTCGATAGAGACGGCAACAAAAAGCGTTTTTGCTACGCAAAGCCCGTAACGATCGGTTCGGACTGCTGGTTCGGCGCAAACGTTACTGTTTGTCCGGGGGTCACGATCGGCTCGGGATGCGTTATTGGCGCAGGCAGTGTTGTAACTCGGGATATTCCTCCCAATTCCTTCGCGGCGGGTGTTCCGTGCCGTGTTATAAGGGAAATAACGGAGGAAGACAGTATGAAATATAAGCCTGAAATTCTTGCTGACAACAATGTTATATAAAATAAAGACGCCTGTAAATTCAGGCGTCATATTTTATTTGTCAGCGAAATATTGTTTCAGTTTTTCAAATGTCTCATCGCTTATGTCATGCTCTATTTTGCATGCATCGGCAACAGCATTTTCTTCGGAAATACCGATTTTCATAAAGATTTCCGATAATGCTCTGTGCCTTCCATATATTTTTTTTGCTCTTGAAGATCCTGATTCCGTCAGAGATATGTATCCGGATTTATCAATATTTATATACCCGTTTTCTTTAAGCAGTTTCAGCGCTCTGCTTATGCTCGGCTTGGAGTATCCGGTTTTGTTTACAATATCAATGGCTCTTATATCATTCATTTCCTTTTGCAGCACAAGAATGTTTTCCAGGTACATTTCGCCCGATTCCTGTATTTTCATACTCAGACCTCCGTTTATTGTTGTTATACTGATTATACCATACGTGAGAGGTATTGTCAAGCAAATAATTATTAAAAACGATATTATTAATAAAGATTGACATTTAACGGTTTATGTGTTATAATAAAATATAAAGTATAAAGCAAAACCTCGTATATCTTGCATTAACTTATTCTTGGGAGGACAATCATGAAAAGAATTATCGCGTCTGTATTATGTTTAGTTTTTGCGCTATTATTCGTCTCCTGCGCGGCAGTGGAGGAGATTGTTCCGGAATACGTATCTGATACGGACGCTTCAGGGGCAAATCTCGGCGGTCAGAGACTTATAATGGGTATGGTCAAGGACTATTTCTTTGAAGGTGCCGACTCAACTCTTACTTTCATCAACAATACGGAATTCGGCGATCTTGCGATTAAACGGCTCAGAGATGTCGAAAATAATTATAATTGTAAGATCGATTTTAATTATGTTGACAGATCGGGCGAACAGGCATATTACAGCGTTGTTGCCGGCTCGTATGCTTTTGATATGATTTCTGAAGAATCATACTGGTTCCTTGACTACCTTCCTTCCGGTGCTTTCGTCGATCTGATCGGACTTGACAATCTCGATGTATTTGACGAAACAAAATGGGGTAACAGATATTTGAGGATGTCCACCATGTATAACGGTGCAATTTACGGTCTTCTTCCCGCCCGTCACCCTATGAGACTGTCAAACTCTCCTTCAAATCTGTTTGCCGTAAATGAAAAAAAAATATCAAATCTCGTTGCGACAGACCCGAGAGATTATTATGAAAACGGCGAATGGAACTGGGATACATTCAGCAACTGTATTGAAACATTTGCTCATACAGACGCTCTTACAAACGAATATGTATACTCGTTCGGATCATGTTTTGGTTACGGCAGACTCTTTATGATCATAGCGATGTCAAACGGCTGTGATTTTATTACCATGAACAGCGACGGCACCTATACGCTCGGCTATTTCTCGCAAAACGCTATTGATGCATACAATCAGGTTTCAGAATGGCTTTTCGGCTCAACTTCCGCAAATATCAATATGGAAACTGGTTATAACCAGTTTATTGACGGCAAATCTGTTATAACCTTAATTGATGCATATCAGGTCCTTTCTTCTTCTGATTCTATCGCTTATAAAATGGATAACTTCGGTATCGTTCCCGCACCCTGCGGCCCGGGTGCTTCAAATCCCTATGACTATGCAACGTCATATGAATCTGCTGACTTTACCATTGCCATTCCGATAACGGCGAGAGATCCTGAGGTTTCAGCTCTTGTTTTGGATGCAATTTACGAGCCGTTTGAAGGATTTGAAACCGAGGAAGATATTACCGAATACCTTATCCGTAATTATTTTAATGATGAACGTGACGCGCGGTTCTTTATGGATATAACTAATCTTGATCATATTTATTATCACGACCATAAGCACGGTCTGACTGAAATGTTCACACAGATGGAAAAAAACGTTGCCATATCCAGATGCGTTGAATCATTTGAATCAAGATATTATACTGCTGTGGATAAATATGTTATTCCCGAATACGCTACCATCGTCGAATATGAAGATTATTTCCATGAATAATCAGTAATTGCAAATTCAGACGGTAAATATATATGAAAAAGAATTTTTTGATTCCCGTTGTCGGTGTTCTCTTTATTATTGCAGGACTTGCGCTGATAATATTCGTTGTCGGAACGTCTGCAATAGACGGTAAATCTGTCGGAGAGCCGGACGTTTCGGAGGATCTGTCGGCTCTTACTGATGATCAAATTACAGAAAATACTGTAATTACCGAGCCCGATATTCCTTCGGGAGAAAATTCGGAAAGCGCTTTAAATGTTCCCGAGGAAACAGAATCAGCAAATGAATCCGAATCTACCGCAGCAACTGAAACAGTTTCGGAAGAAACAGTCCCCGATGTGACAGAAGAAACCGAATCTCAATCGTCAGCACAAACCGAGGCTGTCGAATCAACGCTTCAATCGGAAGCGTCGGAAACTGCAACCGAATCAGTCAAAAATCAACCGACCGAAATTCAGTCTGCCGAAACTCAATCGGTTGATACTCAGCAATCCGAACCGCAATCGGAAGAAACCGTTTACTTTGACGGAACAACAAAAGTCGATACTTCTCTGTGGAATATGATTCTGGTCAATCCCGATCATTATCTTCCAGACGGTTTTACTATCGATAAAATGCAGGTTCAGGGTAATTATTATTTGGATAGCCGAGTTGCCCCGTATGCAATACAAATGATCGCCGATGCAAAAAAAGACGGGATCGACTTGCAGATATGCTCTTCAATTCGTGATATAGATCTGCAGACGCGCCTTTTTAACAATAAAATCGACGATCTGATTGAAGAAGGCTACTCAAAAGAAGATGCGAGAAGAGTTGCCGCAACGATTGTTGCCGTTCCCGGTACAAGCGAACATCACACCGGGCTTGCAATGGATGTCGTAACACCTTCGTATCAGCGCCTGAATTCGGGATATGCAAATACGGATGCGGCAAAATGGCTTAAAGCGAACGCTGCAAAATACGGATTTATTCTTCGCTATCCCGAAGATAAGACCGAAATAACAAAGATTATTTTCGAGCCCTGGCATTACAGATATGTCGGAGTTGAATATGCTTCGTTTATTATGTCTGAGGGTATATGTTTTGAAGAGTTTATCGAGCTTTACGGAGAAGCAGAGCAGTAAATGAATGAGCTTACAACAATGATTATGATCGAAAACATCGATTCCGATGAAGTAGTTGTGATCGAAAGAATAAAAAAATATCCCGGTATCTGCTTTCCCGGAGGACATGTCGAGCCCGGCGAAAGCTTTACCTCGTGTGCAATACGCGAAGCGCGTGAGGAAACAGGGCTATCCGTTAAAGATCCGATCCTTTGCGGAATAATCAACTGGGCAAAGAAAGATTCTGATGAAAGATACGTTGAATACCTTTTTAAAACTTCGGATTATTCCGGTGAAATAATCAGCGGGACCGAAGAGGGCAGGGTGTTCTGGTTAAAAAAATCCGAGCTGAATAAATCAAATCTGTCTCAGAATTTTGATTTTTATCTTCCCGTATTCTTTTCCGAAAAACCGATAGAGCTTTTCGGCGAATGGTCTGATGATTTCGGAACAGCGCCCGTTAAACAGTAAATACGAAATAACGTGAACACCCTCGTGTCCACGTTTTTCTTTATTTAAAGTAATTTTCAAGCTCTTCGTGTATTTTCTCGGGAATTGTTCTCGGGATAGGGAATCTCGATGAATTCAGAAGTCTTTCCGATGCAAAACGGATAAATTCAGTCGTTTTTCTGAGGGAGTCTTCCGATAAAACTTCGATTTTATCGTTTCTGCTGTGCATTCCGCCCTGTCCTCCGCGCTGAAATACTACAAACGGAATACCGGCATGCGCAAAAGACGATGAATCGCTCGGGAATATTCCCGACGATAAAGATACGGGGAATCCCGTTTCAGCCGCGCAGTAGTGTAGATACGATTTAATTGAATCATCACCTGAAACGCACGCAATATCGTTGCCTATTACTGTTCCCGTCATGTCGATATTTACCCCGAAAGAGTATTCTTCAAGCTCATCTTTATGCCGTTCAACAAATGCTCGGCTGCCTTTCAGACCCGCTTCCTCGCTTCCGCACCATATAAATCTTATGCTCCTTTTGGGTTTATTCTCTTTGAAGTATGAGTAAAGAGCCATCAGATTGGCGCATCCCGAAGCGTTGTCCCATGCTCCTCTGGAAAATTTAGTGCTGTCGTAATGCGCTGTAAAGAGCATTTTTTCGCCGTATTCCGCACCTTTAATATCCGCTATAACATTTCCGGACGTAAGAGTGATATCTTTCTGAATAAGCTTAGCTGTTACTTTTTCGGGGCTCATCTTTATCAGTTTAAGTGCGTCGGCTGCCCTTAATGTAAAACCCGGCAATTCCCCGAATTTTGCGGTTTTTTCTTTGATTGAGCGTGTGTTCAGGTCCGTTTTATTCCTGTCATCAAAAACCGAACCGTCAAAAGTAATAAAAGCTGCTGCTTTTTTCTCGATAAGACGTCTGTATAGATCATGATGCATTGAATTTACAAATACTATTTTCCCTTCACATCCTTCAAGTTCATAATCACTTCCCGTCCCTGCGTATGCAAAAGCGCCCGTGATACCGTCCTCACCTGTAGAGCCCGTTCTTCCGTATCCGGTAACTTCGGGAACAAACATTTTTTTGCACGAATATGATGTGAGAGACGCTTCTTTTATTTCGAATGCTTTTAGCTCAAACGGCTCGTATATCGCATCTCCGCCAAGCATTTTTACTGTATCGATTATTATTTCGGCTGCTTTTTGTTCGTCTTCCGAACCAGCGGGACGCGGGAAGTAAATTTTGTTTATAAACGACATTTGATCGAATGCCTTCATATATCCCTCCGAGAAAGTATATTGATACTGCGAACTATATACGCCTGAATTATACCCTTTTTTAAGTCAGATGTCAATACACCGATTATAAAAAGATTATTCTCTGTTGTTTAATAAAAAAATGATTGATTTATTCTGATTTTTTTATAAAAGTATTGACTAAAACGTATAATTGTGATAAAATTATAAAGATGTGAGGTGACGGTGTGAGATTTATAAAGGCTTTCCTTTATCTTATTATTATCACAGGAATTGCCGGATGGCTTGCTTTTACATCCTGTGAAACTGAGATCGAAAAGCGGGATGCATATGTCCGCGGAAAACTTTCCGAATACGGCATTGTTGTCCGCAATACGTCATATGCACGTGATACCGTCTACTTATCGATTGACTCTTTCGGCGAAAAGGTCACGGCTGACGATATAATGAATATCCGTAAGCTCCTCAACGCCCTTCGCTGCGCAGTTTTCGAACAGAATATCTATAATGTTTCTCTTGTTTCCCCGTCAGGCAAAACCGTTTACTCAACACTTTTTTATAATATTTATACGTCATCCGAACAGGTCATTGTTCAGTACAGCGGCGGAGACCGTGATGATGTAATGAAAAAGTACTTTATTAAATATGATCTCAGAAAAAAAGGGTATAACTGCCGCTATATCAGCTTCTATGACACTATGGGCATGGAGCAGCAGGCTCTTTACCTTGAAATAGACTCATCACCCGAAAAACTTCCTTCTGCCGTATCGGATTTTATATCCTCGGTAACTGATCTAAACGAACAGGGCGGTGGAGTATTCAGATACAGCGCCGCTTTTTATGACGGAGATAAAATTATGGCAGTTGTTTCAAGAGATATCGTATACGGAGACGTTATTTACTGGAAAGCGCCCGATTATTCCGAGATAAGAACAATGTTCGGATAATTTTTCTTTCGGAGATATTGTTATGAAAACATCAAAACCGGTTTCGGCAGGTCAGATTGCAATAGTAATTTCCGTTGCTGTTATCCTTATAGCATCAATAATTGCCCTTACAGTCTATCTTAACAAAATAAACAGTGACGATGAAAGTGCGCTTAATAAAAATGTCGCGCTCGGTGCATTGTTCGAAAAAGATGTTCTTACCGGTACTTTTAACGGTAAAAAAATAATAATAACTCAAAAAGATATAATAAGCGAGATGTTCAAAAGCAGTGAATGGAAGTATCTGCCTAACTATAATGCAGATGTTGAAAAATCTCTTGTTTTGAATATCGACGATAATTATACGCTTTCTGTATGCGAAAATGAAATCGTTGAAATTATATATGAAGATAAATCAAGATATTATTCAGCCCCTTCGGATGTTCTGCCGTCGGTATCCGCATATCTTTACGATAATTCTTATCTTTCCCCTCAGGATGCATCCGCATTCCTTTCAGCGTCGGATAATATCACGGTCTACGTTCTCGGATCGTCAAAAACCGTTGCGTCGGGCGCAAAGCTTTCCTCTGCTCTCGGTATTTCAGATTGGACCGAAATCGACAGCGCAAATCCTGATTTTGAACCTACCGTTGTTATCGATACAAAAAACGGACTTAAAATCAGCGTTTATAAGTCAATCAATATCGGCGTAATAGAGTATAACGGATCAGACACCGTTTACTCTGTCGAAGAACTTTCTGTTGCAAGCGCCGAATTTGTTGCAAAATCGTATTTCAATGATCTATCTTCTCTGTTTAACGGGAAGCTTAACGAGGAAGATACTATCGTTCTTTCAAAAGGAGGTCAGGAGTTTAATCTTTCGCCCGATACTACTCTTGATACCCTTCTTGACGTAGCTAAATGGGAACGCAGATTTACCGCCCCTGCAGGACTTCCGTCTAAATCAGATATCGTTATCAGCTCGGGGCAGTCATTTACTATAAATTTATATTCAACTTATTCTGTCGCAGAGTTTGAAAACGTGTACTATTCCGTTCCAACCTCTGTTTTCTCGGCTGTTTCCGAATATCTGAACCCGGCAACCGACAGCAAGGAATCCGTTTCAACTCTTAAAACCGTTCTTTCAAATTCAATATTCGAAAAAAAACAGGTCTCTGTTCAATACAAAAAGAACGGATATATCGTATCTGTTCACCCCGATTTCCTTTCCGCTCTCGGTATTTCCTCCTGGACCGAAAGTCCTGTTCTTGAGCTTTTCGGCGAGCCCGACCTTGTTTTCGAGATAAATAAGGTTCCCTCTCTTTCGCTCTCGTTTTATACCGTCAAAAATTCAGTAACCGTTATAAACGGAAACGAAAAACAGGTCTATCGGATTCCTTCCTCCATCTCCGGCGCGCTTATAAATTATGTTCAGGAAAATCTTTATACCGAAGCATGGTCTATATCTGCCACAGAGCTCGGAGCTTTGCAGAAAAATGCCGAGGGTGTAGATGTAACCGTTACAGACGCTTATTCATTCCGCGAAAAATACAGCGAAGAAACGGACGATGCCCTGTCCGTTCTCGCCGCATTGGACCTTATTCCTTCTGATAGCGTCCCCGAGATTACCGAAACGGAAAAAACCGAAATTCTATTTAAAGGCGCCGAGAAGTTTTTAATGATATTGTATCCCGCTTCCGAGGGCGGTTCTACTGTAAATGTTACAGGTACTTTTTATTCAAAAGGCAAGTATATAGACAGATGGTTCGTTTGTTCCTCAGATTATTCCGAAGTTGTAAATTCGCTGATGAAGGTAAATGAAAAATCGTCTGATACTGCCGCCGCCCTGTTCTGCGAATCTCTCCGAACGGGGGATATCGACACTATAAACAGGCTGATCGGAAATTCATCTTTTGACTACAGCGGAATCAAAACCCTGATGCTGAATCACCTTACAATAGAGAATGCCGACGGTCACGGCGTATATACCGTTAAAATGAACGTTGAAGATCCCGTTGATTCACCGTTTGAAAAAGGTATCAAAAATTATATCCTTACTGTGGGATCATCCGGCGGCTCTTTGATCGTCAGATCGTTTATACCTGAAGACGAATATGAAACATTGTCTCTTTCAGACCCTGCTGTCGCCGCTGTAGACGGATTTACATCGTGGGTCGATGCTGCGGGTATTGTTTTCGACTCTATTGATTCTTTTGAAAACAGATCCGCTGTTGCTGCATATCTTTTGATGCTTTGTAAACGAGACAGCGCTGGAACTGCCTCAGAAGACAATTCGTCTTTACTGTTGGTTTCTGCTGACGAAATGAATGCCGCCGCAAAAAAATATTTTGGCGTTGACAAATTCGACGCATCCGATATCCCATCATACAACCCTGAAACCAATATGTATTCATATGAAGGTATAAGCGCACCGACCAGATATAAGAGAGTATCTTCTCTTAATTATGACGATTCGGGATATGCTTTCGTTACATATAAATGGTATTCCGACCCGCTCTGTCTTTACTGTACGAATACAGTGATTTATACGCTTAAAAATAACGGCGACGATACTTTTGCGATTATTTCCGCTTCACTTCCTGGCGCTGGTATTGAAATCGTTGAACAGCCGCCAGAAGATCAGCCGGAAGAAAATACGGAAAACATCCAGGAAAGCGATCAGAACGAACAGAACGGGCAGAATAATGAACAGGAAGAACCTAATACCGAAACGGAAGAGCAAACTCCGTCGTTTATTCCTCCTTCCGGTTTGACGCCGACCGAAACACTGTTTAAATTCTTTGAATATCTTAACGAAAAAGATACCGAAAAAGCAAACAGTCTTCTTTACGAGGCTTACGCGCGAAGCGAAGAGGAATATGCTTTTGACGACCTAACCAAAATTTCCGTAAAATCATGCGCAGAAGTGCCCTCCGATTATGATTGGTACGATCCGTGGTACAGATCGCCTGCTGACTATGTCTGCGTGGTTGCCGAGGTATCGGTCGACTGTAACGCAGATAAATGGTATATTTACAATAAAGATTCTTCGTCTGTTGAAGTCTATATGATCAAAACGTCCGATGATTCCGACTGGCGGATTATTTCCGAAAAACCGAGCGGCGAAGGCATTTTAAGCAATCATTAAATAATAAATACAAAATTTGATTTAAAGGAGATATAGTATGCTTGTTGTCAACACCTTGACCGAAAAGCTCAACAGAGCATTAAAAAAGTATGAACGCTACCGTTTTGAGGACATTGACGAAGTCAAAGGCGTTACTGTTTTTGAAACGCCCGAAAGACTTCATCATGAACCTTCACAGAAAGGAGAACCGATCGAGAAAGGCGCTTCGTGGGGCGATGAAGGCATTACCGCATGGTTTCGCTGCGATTATAAAATTCCTTCTTCTATGGACGGAAAGCGTCTTTTTGTAGGCGCAAAAACAAACGGCGAAACATTATGGTTTGCAAACGATATCGTTAAAGGCGTTTTCGATAACAACCATCCTTATGTTCATCTCGCTAAGTCTGCGAAAAAAGGAGACAAATATCACTTCGCTTTTGAATCGTACAGCGGACATTGGTTTCCCGGATGCGGAATCGGCGAGTCTAACCCGAAAATAACTAAAGGCTGCAAAACTTTCGGAGGAATCTTCATAGCTCAGGAGCGCGAAGATGTCCGCGACTTTATTTTCGATCTTGCAACGATCCTTTCTTTCGTCAAAGCGACCGCAAGAGACAAAAACAGTCTCCGAACCGCTAAAGCCATGAAAGTGCTCGAGCATGTTTTTGCAATTATAAACGGCGATCCTGATGAAACGCCCGAAAGTGAATGGCGCCCCAAGCTGAAAGACGCATGCGCCGCAATGAAACCTTTCCTTTCTTCCAAAAATTCAAAAACAGCTCCTACAATAGGCCTTGTCGGACATTCTCATATAGATACCGCCTGGCTATGGCCCATCAGCGAAACTCGCAGAAAGTGCGGAAGGACTTTTTCATCCGTTCTTAATCTGATGGAGCAGAACGATAATTTTATCTTTATCCAGAGCGCTCCTTGCCACGCAGATTTTGTCCGTCAGGACTATCCCGAGCTTTTTGCGCGTATTCAGGAGCGTGTAAAAGAGGGCAGATGGGAGCCCAACGGCGGAATGTGGGTCGAACCTGATTGCAATATAACGTCCGGCGAAAGCTTTGTCCGTCAGCTCCTTGTTGGACAGACTTTTACAAGAAAGTATTATAACTATTCATCAGATGTCCTTTGGGAACCCGACGTTTTCGGATACTCGGCGGCGCTCCCGCAGATTCTTAAAGGATGCGGCATTAATTACTTCTGCACAACAAAGCTTTCGTGGAATGACACAAACAGGTTCCCATACGATACGTTTATATGGGAAGGAATAGACGGATCATCCGTTCTTGCGCATTTCAATACGATCCCAGCAAATCCCACTCCCGAAACACTGATTTCAATGTGGAATGATGTTCAGCATAAAGACGTTCAGGAAATGCGTCTTGCTGCGCTCGGTCACGGTGACGGAGGCGGCGGACCGACTTACGAACTTGCAGAATACGAAAAACGCGTTCGCGATCTCGAAGGCTGCCCAAAGGGCGAGATGACAACTGTTTCAAAGTTTATGCATAAACTCGAGGATACTTCTGTCGATCTGCCCAAGTGGTTCGGCGAACTTTATCTTGAGCTCCACAGAGGTACTTTAACGTCTGTTGCCGGTGTTAAAAAAGGCAACAGAAAACTCGAATTTGCAATGAGAGCGCTTGAGTTTGTTTCAACTCTCGGATATCTCAGGGGAAAAGAATATCCTACGGAACAGCTTGATAAACTCTGGAAACATCTTCTCATGCATCAGTTCCACGATATTTTACCCGGCTCGTCAATTGCAAGAGTAAACGATGAGGCGATCGCAGCATTTAAGGAAGGACTATCCGCCGCTCAGCTGTTAACATCCGAAAAAGCGCTTGAAATATCCGAAATCGACTCAAACGTAATAACTGTTTTCAACGATTTGAGCTGGAACAGAAAATCGTTCGTTCTCGAAAATACAGATAAAGCGCCTAAGGGCATTAAAGCACAGAAATATACCGACCTTGAAGGCGTTAATAAAGTATATGTTTCCGGCGCAGATGTTCCCGCGCTCGGTTCAGCGGTTTATTCTGTCGAAAAAGTTGATAATTCCGGTAAGAGTCCGTTTAAAGTCAATTCTTCTCTCACAAAGGTAATTACGCCTTATGCGGAAGTAAAATACGATAAGATAGGCAGAATTTCAAGCTTTACAGATAAATCAACAGGAAGAGAGCTCGTTAAGGACGGAGGCTCGCTTAACTCTCTATGGCTCGGTGAAGATCTTCCGAATTATTGGGATAACTGGGATATCAACCCCGATCAGTATCTTAAAATGCAGCTTCAGACAAACCTTGTATCCCGTGAAGTTATTGCAAACGGCGAGCTTCAGCTCCGTATAAGAAGCGTATGGAAGATAGGGGAGGCGTCTTTGTTTACTCAGGACACCGTATTTTACGCCGACAGCAAAAAGGTCGATTTCGAAACGAAAGTTGACTGGAAAGAGAAGCATAAACTCCTTAAAGCAGGGTTTGAACTCAATGTATTCTCCGGTACTGCACGTCACGAAATTCAGTACGGTTATGCGGAACGTCCCACTCACAGAAATCTTTCTCAGGATAGAGCTCGTTTTGAGGTATGCAATCATAAATGGACTGATATATCCGAAATGGAATTCGGCGCTGCTATTCTTAACGACTGCAAATACGGTATTTCCGTTCTCGGAAGCGATGTTCGTCCCACTCTTCTCAAGAGCAGCACTCATCCCGATCCCCGCGGAGATAACGGAGTCCACACTTTCACATATTCTTTACTGCCTCATGATGCTTTTTCCGTTGAAAGCGTTGTCAGACCCGCATACGAGCTTAACGTAAATGTCACAACCGTTGGCGGTCGCTGTGAAATTCCTGAATCTCTCATTAAATTTGACTCTTCAAATATAATTGTTGAAGCAGTTAAAAAGGCGGAAAACGGAAACGGCGTTGTAGTCAGATTCTACGATGCTCTCGGTACCGGCAAAAAGGTTAAGGCATGTGTAGGAATCAACGGTATTAAACGTATCGTGGAAACAAATATGCTCGAAGAGGAAAAAGCCGTTGTCTCAACCGATTCATCTTTTGAAATGTACGTTAAACCCTTCGAGATCAAAACTGTTTGCATTGAATTATAAGGAGGAATCCCATTGCGTAAAGTAGTTATCACAACAGACAGCTGTTGCGATCTGACAAATGAAATAATCGAAAAGTTCAATATAAAAGTGCTGCCTTTAAACGTTACGCTTGGCAACGACTCTTATCTGGACGGTGTTGACGTTTTCCCGAAAGACATTTTCGAATATGTTGACAAAACAGACGTGCTGCCTAAAACAGCGGCGCGAAGCGTCGGCGATTTCATAACTTTCTTTAAACCATTTGTTGATGATGGATGCGACGTCGTCTTTATCGGTATCGGCAACGATTTATCTTCAACACTTCAGAATGTAGCTATTGCCGCAAAAGAGCTTCCGAACGTTTACTATACCGATTCTGCAAATCTATCGACCGGTATTTCTCTCAGTTTGCTGAAAGCATGCGATCTTCGGGATGAAGGCATGTCTGCAGAAGACATAGTAAAGAAGATAGACAGTGAAACCAAAAATATGGATGTCAGCTTTATAATTGACAGGCTCGATTATCTGTATAAAGGCGGAAGATGCTCGGCAGTGTCCGCATTCGGAGCAAATCTTCTTAAATTACATCCTTGTATAGAGGTCGTAAACGGAAAACTCGGAGTCGGTAAAAAATACCGCGGCAATATGAAGGATATTCTGGTCAAGTATATTAACGACAGACTTTCCGTTGATGGAATGAAGTTTGTTAAGAAACGTGTTTTTATTACTCATACCTGCGTTGAACATCCCGAATATGTAGCCGCTTGCGTTGAAGCGGCAAAAGCAACGGGGATCTTCGAAACCGTTTACGATACGCCTGCGGGATCGACAATAGCTTCTCACTGTGGACCGAACACTCTTGGAATTTTATTTGAAAGAGCAGAATAAGTATAAAAAAGAAAGCTGATTTATTTTCGGCTTTCTTTTTTTAGCCGAAATCGTGAGATTTATATCATTATTTATTAAAACACTTGACATTTTGAATAAAATAGGATATAATTAATTGATTATAACAAATCTATATCTTAATAAAGGATTAAACTGTTAATGAAAACAAAAATATATACGAAAATGCTTCTTCCGTTAAGCCTTTTCGGATTATTATTCCGCGTTCTGGAAATTATTTATGCAATTGATCCCGAAAACGGATTTTACTATCTCGAGAGCTTTATCCCCTTATTGTTCAATATCTATATTTTCCTTGTAATTGCCTTTTTTATTTCTGAGTTATTTCTGATCAAAACAGAATCAAAATCTTCAAGAAAGCGCTTCGGGGCGCTCGGCATTCCAGATAAAATTATAATGATCTCCTCTGCTGTCTTTATATTGGGAAGCGCGCTCAGAGATATTTTTGTTGAATCCGAGATCAACTTCAGTTTCGAGAATTTTACGGATTTATTGCTTGATACCAGATTTTACATTCTTGTATTTGCTGTTCTGACCTGTGTTTTTATCGTATTTTTCGCGTCAGACCCGAAACGTTATTCGGTAAATTCCGTAATGGCAATTTTATCCCTTTCATTAACTTTTTATTACCTTCTTCGCCTTTTTACCCGCTTTCTCGATCTGAACGAAATTCTTTCCAAAGCATACAGCACCCATACTATCCTTTTGCTTGGCTTTATCGTTTTGTCCTGTCTTAATTTTTCAAAAATACTTGCAGGACTTCGGGTCAGAAAATACTTCGTTGCGTTCGGACATTGCGCCGTGTTCCTTTCCGTTTTGCATCTTGCCGAATTCGTAATGCATTTCCTCCCAGGCAATCCTTATAATATTACTGTTGACAGTATCTTTTCATATATTGCTGATTTTCTCGTTTCTTTCCTCATTTTCAGGTTTATTCAGCTTGTTTCCAACAAGCAGGATAAAAAGGACAAAAATGCTGCCGCAAAAGACGGTCCAACCGTCGAGCTTAAAGAAAATACCGAAGAAGCTGTTCTTGACGATAATGAAATCAAGACCGATAATAACTGAGATCGAATCAATAATAAGCCAAAAATAAAATTTATCGTAAAAATGTCATAAAATAACCCATTAAAACTCTTGCTTTTTTTTACTATATATAGTATAATTTAAAAAGAATAATACGTATATCGGAGGATATTTATGTTTTTATCTAAAATATTTACATCTCTTTCAATTCTTCTCAGCTCAGACGGCAATATCGCAAACGCTTTGGAAGGCACAACTGCCGATGCAACCGCTGCCGCTCAGCCAACCGCCAATATCTGGACCACTATTTTAAGTTTTGTTCCTTTTGTTCTCGTTATCGTCGCTTTTTATTTCTTTTTGATAAGACCTCAGCGCAAACAGGAAAAAGAAACCCAGAAAATGCGCAACAGCATCGAAATCGGAGATCAGATCACCACTATCGGCGGCATCACCGGTATTGTTCGTCAGATTAAAGACGACGATACATATATAATCGAAACAGGCGCCGATAAAAACAGAATTTCCATTAAAAAATGGGCAATTCAGTCAAAAGATACAATTTCCGATTCCTGATTCAGTTTGTCATTTTAACAATACCATATTATAAATCTAAGGAGAACTCAAATGAAACAGGTAAAAACCCTTGTTAAGAAAACTCTTAAGAAATCTGCTTGCAAAGGCGGATGCGGCGAATGCCAGACTTCCTGCCAGAGTGCATGCAAAACTTCATGCACAGTCGCCAACCAGAAATGTGAAAACGAAGCACGCAAATAAATGCTTCATCTTTATTCTCACAACGGCATAAATATCGTTCTGGACGTTGAAAGCGGTTCGGTTCATGTTCTTGAGCCGACCGCTTATGAACTCTGCAGACTTATCAGTGACGCGTGTGATGGCGACAGCGCGGATAAGAAATCAACGCCCGAATCAGTATTCACAAATTCCGCTTGCCCTTCAGTTTTCAGGGACAAGCTTATTTCAGTATTCAGTTTTGATAAAACCGATATAGAAGATGCTTATTCGGAGCTTAAAGAGCTATATGAAGATGAAATGCTTTTTGCAAAAAGAGATTATGCAATAAACCTTCCGGAAGATTATCCCGTTAAAGCGCTTTGCCTTCATATTTCTCACGACTGCAACCTCAGATGCAAATACTGTTTTGCCGAAGGCGGAGATTTCGGTCACGGCAGAAAAAATATGCCGTTTGAAGTTGCGAAAAAAGCGATCGATTTTATTGTCGAAAGATCCGGCACAAGACATAATCTTGAAGTTGATTTTTTCGGCGGCGAGCCGCTTATAAATTTCGATGTCGTTAAAAAAACCGTTGAATATGCGCGATCCATCGAGAAACAGCATAATAAAAACTTCAGATTTACAATAACTACAAACGGAATCCTTCTTAATGATAAAATTACCGATTATATAAACCGTGAAATGTCAAATGTCGTCCTTTCTCTGGACGGAAGACAAGAAATCAACGATTCCGTGCGTTACGATGTTTCTGGAAAAGGTTGTTATAGCAGGATTGTCCCGAAGTTTAAAAAGCTTGTCGCAAACAGAAAAGGAAAAGATTATTACGTTCGCGGAACATTTACGTCGCAAAACCTTGATTTTGCCTCGGATGTTCAGCATATTCGTTCGCTAGGGTTTGATCAGGTTTCAGTTGAGCCCGTTGTTCTTGACAGCAATGATCCTCTTGCCATTAAAGAAGAACATTTGGAAAGGATTTTCAGCGAATACGATCTGTTGACAGACAATCTGGCCGATATTCGCGCAAAAGGTGAATTTTTTAACTTTTTTCACTTCATGATAGATCTCGAACAGGGTCCGTGCGTTATAAAACGCGTTAAAGGATGCGGATGCGGAACAGAATACGTTGCAATTACTCCGGACGGTGATATTTACCCTTGTCACCGCTTCGTTGGTATGGACGAATTTAAGCTCGGAAATGTTATGGACGGTTTTGATACAAAAAAAGAGCTTGTTGATTATTTCAAGCAGTCCACCGTTCTTAATAAACCGGTCTGCGAAGATTGCTGGGCAAAATATTATTGCTCCGGCGGCTGCGCCGCAAATAACTACAACTGTCATCGCGATATACTTAAGCCCCACGAAATCTCCTGCAAAATGGAAAGAAAACGCATTGAATGCGCTATCTACTTAAAGGCTCTTGAAGCTATTGCAGATGAATAGGATAGGAGTTTCAAGCGGATGCTTTTATCCGCGTCTTACCGAAACAGTTATTAAGGATATAACTCTTACCGGCGCGTCGGTAATGGAATTGTTTATCAATACCCATTCCGAAATGGAGATCGATTATATAAAGGAACTGAAAGAAATAATCGATTATTACGGTATATCCGTTTGTTCCGTTCATCCTTTTACTTCTTTTGCCGAAACTTATCTCTTCTTTTCCGAATATCCGAGAAGAACCGAAGACGGATTCCGGATTTATGACAGATATTTCGAGATTTGCAATATTCTAGGCGCAAAAATACTTAATTTTCATGGATTTAAGTCTGAAAAGAGTATCGAATTTGAAAAGTACTGCCATGTCTACGGTACGCTTTATGAAAAAGCAAAGGCCGCTGGAGTAGTCTTTTCACAGGAAAATGTCCGCAAGTTTATCAGCGGAGACATTGAGTTTATTCGGCGTTTTTCCGATTATATGAAAAACAGCGTTGCCTTCACTTTTGATATAAAACAGGCGTATATGTCCTGTTATGATCCGATCGAATTTTCAAAAACCGTTGTTGATAAACTCGTTCTTGTCCATCTTAACGATTTCGACGGTGAAAATACCTGTTTACTCCCTGGAAAAGGTGTCTTTGACTTACAAACATTTTTTACTGATTTGTCTTTATCCGGATATACGGGAAATTACATCATAGAGGTCTATTCGGGAGTGTACGGCAACGATACAGAGATCGCGGATTCTGTTAAATATGCAGAAAGTATATTGAAGGAGAGTTTATTATGAAATGTCCGTATTGCGGTTATAATGACAGTAAAGTGCTTGATTCACGTCCGGTAGAAGAAAAGATAAGACGACGCAGAGAATGCCTTAGTTGTCAGAGACGTTTTACCACGTATGAAGAAGTAGAGCATGCGCCGCTCATCGTTATTAAAAAAGATAAAACAAGGGAAGAATTCAACCGCGAAAAACTGCTTACTTCTTTTAGACGCGCCTGCGTTAAAAGAGATATACCTTATTCCGTACTTGAAAAAACCGTTGCTGATATCGAGCAGGACCTTCTGTTTGAAGGCGACAGAGAAATCCCGTCTTATAAAATCGGCGAGCTCGCAATGAATAAACTTGTTGAGATCGACGATGTCGCTTATGTCAGATTCGCTTCGGTTTATAAGGATTTTAAAGATATTGATACCTTTAAACTTGAATTGGAAAACATAACAAAAAAGATTTAATATTTCTTGGTGATATTAAAATGTCCGACAACATTCACGAACATCACAGAAAAAGGCTGAGAGAGTTTTACAATAAACACGGATTTACCGCAATGACGCCGTGTCAGGTATTGGAATTTATGTTGTTTTATGTAATTCCCAGAAAAGACACATATCCGATAGCTCAAAAGCTGATCGAAAAATTTGGAACCGTGTCGGGTGTACTTGACGCAACGGTTGAAGAACTGGTAACTGTTGACGGTGTCGGACCATCATCCGCCGTATTTTTGAAAATGTTTCGCGATGCTTTCGGAATTTATCTGGCTGAAAAAACAAATGCCGAAAACAAGTTCTATTCCGTAAAAAACGTCGGAAACTATCTTCGGGGAAAGTTTACCGGCAAAAAAAATGAAATAGCAATGCTTATGTGTTTTGATTCGGAAATGAATCCCGTTTCATGTACCGAACTTTCCGAAGGAAATAAAGACAATACTGAAATAAGCATAAAAAACGTTACGGAAAAAGCGGCAAAGTGCAACGCGTCGTTTGTCGTTATTGCCCATAATCACCCCGGAGCTACCGCAATCCCGTCTAAAGAAGATATTAATACTACTGTCGCAATTGCCGACAGTCTCAGTAAATCAGGCATTTTATTGCTTGATCATTTGATTTTTGCAGATGAAGACTATATATCTTTCAGCCAAAGCAATTTATTGGACGGTTAATTATTTTACAGGAGTTTATAAATGTTTCAGGTCGTTTCTCCGTATTCTCCCGCAGGAGATCAGCCGGGTGCTATCGAAAAGCTGACAGAAGGTATAAAAAAAGGATATAAAGAGCAAACGCTCCTTGGTGTTACAGGGAGCGGTAAAACATATATAATGGCAAAAGTTATTGAAAATGTCAATAAACCTACGCTTGTCCTTGCTCACAATAAGACCCTTGCTGCGCAGCTGTGCACCGAATTCAAAGAGCTATTCCCGCATAATGCAGTCGAGTATTTCGTTTCATATTACGATTACTATCAGCCCGAGGCCTATGTTCCTCACACCGATACCTATATCGAAAAAGATATGAGTATAAACGATGAAATAGACAGACTGAGAAACTCTGCTACATCTTCTTTGCTTGAACGACGCGACGTTATTATTGTATCCAGCGTATCGTGTATTTATTCTCTGGGCGACCCCGAAACATACAAAAAAATGACTGTCTCCGTGCGTCTCGGTCAGATATACGATCGGGATAAACTGATGGAAGACCTTGTCAAAATCAGGTATACAAGAAATGATTACGACCTTGCAAGAGGAACATTTCGCGTAAGAGGCGACGTTTTGGAGGTATTTCCGTCCTCGGAATTTGAAAAACTTGTTCGTATTGAATTTTTTGATAATGAAATAGACCGTATTTGTCTTGTCAACCATGTAACGGGCGAAGTCCTTGAAACATTAAAGCATATTTCCATATACCCTGCAATGCAGTATTTAACAGACAGTGAAAGAATGGAACATGCCCTTGCGGAGATCCATCAAGAGCTCGAAGAGCGAATTGACGAGTTTACCGCTCAACGAAAACTCATTGAAGCTCAGAGAATCAAGGAAAGGACCTTGTATGACATAGAGTTTCTTCGTCAGTTGGGCTACTGTAAAGGCGTTGAAAACTATTCGAGAGTACTCTCCGGAAGAGCTCCCGGTTCCACTCCCTACACATTGCTTGACTTTTTCCCCGACGATTTTTTGATGATCATCGATGAAAGCCATGCAACCGTTCCTCAGGTAAGAGGTATGAGCGCAGGGGACAGGGCAAGAAAAAAGAATCTTGTTGACTACGGCTTCCGTCTTCCGTCGGCATATGATAACAGACCTTTGACATTTGAAGAATTCAATAAAAAGATAAATCAGGTAATATACGTTTCCGCTACTCCTGCTGAATATGAACGAAGCAGATCGTCTCAGATAGCGGAATGCATTATTCGGCCGACAGGACTTGTTGACCCTGAAATTTCTGTTCGCCCGACTGAAAATCAGATCGACGACCTTGTCAGTGAAATCAATGACAGAATTGACAAAAAAGAAAGAGTCCTCGTTGTTACGCTTACAAAGAGAATGGCTGAATCGCTGTCTGATTATCTAAAGGGTCTCGATATCAAAGTTCGCTATATGCATCACGATATCGACACGCTTGAGCGAATAGAGATCCTCCGTGATTTACGTTTGGGCGAGTTTGATGTTCTTGTTGGAATAAATCTGCTGCGCGAAGGGCTTGACCTTCCCGAGGTATCGTTAATCGCTATTCTCGATGCCGATAAAGAAGGTTTTTTGAGAAACGAAACTTCTCTGATTCAGATTATAGGCCGTGCTGCAAGAAACTCGTCAGGTAAAGTAATAATGTATGCCGACAGCGTCACGGATGCAATGGAAAAGGCGATTGTCGAAACCGAACGCCGCAGAAACTTACAGCTTGAATTTAACAAAGAGCACGGAATCGTCCCCAAAACAGTGGTAAAAAACATTTCCGATACGCTTGCAGTATCCAGTGTTGTCGATGATGTTAAAAAACTGGATACGGAAAATGAACTCGAACTTAAAAAGATGTCCAAGTCAGAAAAGGACAGACTTATCAATAAGCTAACGGATGAAATGCTTGACGCTGCAAAGAAACTTGAATTTGAATATGCCGCAAAGCTTCGCGACGAAGTGAAAAAACTGAAAAACAGCTGATTATTGTTGTAAAAACTTAAAAAGGTAAAATATAATGCGAGACAATATTGTAATTAAAGGCGCAAGAGAAAATAATCTGAAAAATATAGATCTTGAAATTCCGAGAGACAAATTTATTGTATTTACCGGTATTTCGGGTTCGGGAAAAAGCTCTCTTGCGTTTGATACCATATATGCTGAAGGACAGAGACGTTATGTAGAGTCTCTTTCTTCGTATGCCCGTCTGTTTTTGGGACAGATGGAAAAACCTGATATAGATTATATTGACGGCTTATCTCCTGCAATATCCATTGATCAGAAAACAACGTCAAGAAACCCGCGTTCCACAGTTGGCACAATAACGGAAATACACGACTATCTTCGTTTGCTTTACGCAAGAGTAGGTATTCCGCACTGTCCTATATGCGGAAGAGAAATAAAGCAGCAGCCTCTTGACCGTATTATCGAAAATATACTTTCAATGCCCGATCAGACGAAAATTCAGATTTTGGCGCCGGTAATCAGGGGAAGAAAAGGCGAATATCAGAGTCTTTTTGAACAGTATAAGCGAAGCGGCTACGTGCGAGTTCGTGTTGACGGTATTATTTATGATCTTAACGAGCAGATCGTACTTGACAAAAACAAAAAACATAATATCGAAGTTGTCGTTGACCGTCTTGTAGTCAGAGAAGAAGTAAGAAAACGTCTTACAGACTCCTGTGAGACTGCGTCGCGTCTTTCAAACGGACTTATTATCGTTTCGGTGCCCGACGGCGAAGAGAAAATGTATTCTCAGCGTTATTCCTGCCCAGATCATGATATCGGTATTGAAGAGCTTACTCCGAGAATGTTTTCATTCAACAATCCTATGGGCGCTTGTAAAAACTGTTCGGGACTCGGCTTTACCATGTCATTTGACCCCGATCTGATTATTCCGAATAAAGAATTAAGTCTTCTTGACAATGCGATCAATGCGAGCGGTTTCGGAAATATCTCCTCAAACAGCGTCGCGCTTAGACTATATACAAATATCCTCAGAAAGTACGGCCTTTCCGTTGCGGATCCGGTATCAAAGTATTCGAAAGAGGCGCTTGACGATATTCTTTACGGAAGTGAACTTCACGATGGTATTATCCCGACACTTGAAAGAAGATATAACCAAACTACCAGCAATTATGTAAAGCAGGAAATGGAAGCACTTATGCAGAATATCCCATGTCCCGAATGTCACGGAGCAAGACTTAATCCTCTTTCTCTTGCGGTCACTGTAGGGGGTATGAATATAAATGAACTGTCCAATCTTTCCGTAAGTGATGCATACGGTTTTATCGATTCTCTTTCTTTGTCGGCAAGAGACGAAACCATTGCGTCTCAGATCTTAAAAGAGATCCGTTCACGTCTCGGATTTCTGCAGTCTGTTGGTCTTGAGTATTTAACTTTATCTCGTTCCGCGGGCACACTTTCAGGAGGAGAGGCGCAGCGAATTCGCCTTGCAACGCAAATCGGTACATCCCTTATGGGTTGTATATATATACTTGATGAGCCTTCTATCGGTCTTCATCAGCGCGACAATGCAAAACTGCTTAAAACACTTAAAGATCTCCGTGATCTCGGAAACACGCTTATCGTTGTTGAACACGACGAAGAAACCATGCTTGCTGCCGACTATATCGTCGATATCGGCCCCGGAGCGGGAATACACGGCGGATATGTAGTCGCTAACGGAACTCCTCAGGAAATAATGGACTGCCGTGAATCGATCACGGGT
Source organism: Clostridia bacterium (assembly GCA_017427285.1). Lineage (GTDB taxonomy): Bacteria > Bacillota > Clostridia > Oscillospirales > UBA644 > HGM12619. Next base: position 42,221 of record JAFRTE010000007.1, on the reverse strand, counting down.
CAGTATTTATCGGGCAGAATGACTATTCCTGTCCCGAAAAAAGTCAGAAAATGGGACGGACGCTGTCTTTCAATAATCGGAGCAACCGAAAACAATCTTAAAAATATAGACGTTGATATTCCGTTATCGCTTTTTACATGTGTTACCGGAGTTTCCGGCTCAGGTAAATCAAGTCTGATAAACGAAATACTCTATAAAGCCTTATCCGTAAAGATTTACGGATCAAAGCATATACCCGGCAAATATAAGGAAATCAAAGGACTTGATCAGGTAGACAAAGTTGTCAATATAGATCAGAGCCCGATCGGAAGAACTCCGCGCTCGAATCCGGCGACATATACGGGTATCTTTAACGATATCCGAGAATTGTTTGCTCAGACCCCTGACGCAAAAGCAAGAGGATATAAATCCGGCCGTTTCTCTTTCAACATAGACGGCGGTCGCTGTGAGGCGTGCCAAGGCGACGGTATCGTCAAGGTGGAAATGCATTTTCTTCCCGATATATATGTTCCCTGCGATGTCTGCAACGGACAAAGATATAACAGAGAAACACTCGAAGTTAAATTTAAAGGCAAGAACATACACGAAGTTCTTGAAATGACTGTAGAAGAAGGATTAAAATATTTCGAGAATATACCTAATATCTCAAGACGGCTGCAAACTCTTTACGATGTCGGGCTCGGATATATCAAAATAGGTCAATCTTCAACAACTCTTTCCGGCGGCGAGGCGCAGAGGGTCAAGCTCGCAACAGAGCTTTCCAAACGTTCTACCGGAAAAACGATTTATATACTTGACGAACCGACTACGGGGCTTCATACCGCCGATGTCAGCAAACTTATTGAAGTGTTGCAGAAGCTTGTAAATGCCGGAAATACAGTTGTTGTGATCGAACATAACCTTGACGTTATAAAATCTGCCGATCATATTATAGACCTTGGCCCCGAGGGCGGAGAAAGGGGAGGGTCCGTCGTGGTTACCGGCACTCCGAGAGAAGTCTCAAAATGTGAAAAATCATATACGGGCCAATACCTTAAAAGATATTTTGAAAACTGATTTTTACGATTGTGAAATTTTTGTGCAGTATTGAAAATAGTTAAAAAAAAGACTATAATAATAACAGAGACTGAATGGAGATAGATTATTATGAATATAACAAGACTTGAACCAGTATTTAAAGATTATATTTGGGGCGGCAATAAGCTCAACGAAGAATACGGTAAAAACAGCGGTCTGTCCGTTACCGCCGAAAGCTGGGAACTTGCTTGCCATAAAGACGGGATGTGCAGAGTTTCAGACGGCGAATATTCCGGCATGACCTTGCTTGACGCAATATCCGAAAATCCTTCTTCTCTCGGGGAAAAAGCTTCCCGTTTTGAGTTTTTTCCGATTCTTATCAAACTTATCGATGCATGCAGCGATCTCTCTGTTCAGGTACATCCTTCCGACGAATATGCTCTTGCAAACGAAGGACAATACGGTAAAACCGAAATGTGGTATGTCGTAGATGCCGAAGAAGGCGCAAAACTCGTTTACGGTCTTAACAGGGAAGTATCTAAAGAGGAATTTGCCAAACTTGCAAAAGGACCAGAGCTGATGAGCGTCCTGAATTTCGTTCCTGTTAAAAAAGGCGACGTTTTCTTTATCAGTTCAGGCGTTATCCATGCGATCGGGAAAGGATTGCTCATCTGCGAAATTCAGCAAAACAGCAATCTTACATACAGAGTATACGATTATGACAGAACGGATGCAAACGGAAACAAACGTCCTCTTCATGTTGACAAGGCAATTGAAGTTGCAAAGCTTGCGCCCGAGCCGATGATCACCGACCGCAAGGTCGTTTTGGAAAATGATGATGTTACCGTTGAAAATCTTGCAAAGTGCGAGTATTTTGTCGTTGATAAGATTACTCTTAACGGTAAATATTCCATTGTTCCCGACGGTAGCTTTATATCGGTTACAGTAGTAGACGGCGAAGGAACTGTCGGTTCTCTCGAAGTAAAAAAAGGAACGACCGTATTTATTCCTGCTGACGCAGGTGAAACCGTGATTGTAGGAAATATGACTGTACTTTCTGCTTATGTAGAATAACATATTTTAGAGGGGGATAAAATGACAAACACATTAAATCATAAAAGCAAACTGTCAAAGCGTTTGTTCTGGTTTGTTTTTCCTGTAACAATCATTCTTTATGAGTTTATTCTAAAAATCAAAATATTCGGTTTTGCTTTTGACGACAGTCTGTTATTTACTGTTCTTTTTTCTGCTTCTGCGGGGTTTTTTTTAACTGCGATCTGCACCTTTTTCAAACCTAAGATAGGCAACGTAATCGCTATAGTTGCTTTAATTGCTTTGCTTTTGATTTTCGGGTCTCAGTTTGTTTATTTCCAGATTTTCAGAAAGTTTTATATATTATCATCAATTAAAGGCGCAGGAGAAGCGATCAAGGGCTTTACAACATCAACCATAAAAGGAATCGTTGATTCACTTCTTTTTATAATACTGTTTTTGATCCCTGTTGTCGTTTATATTATTTTCAGAAAAAACAAGCTTAAACCGAGAAAAACAAAGCTTAAAACATCTCTTATTTTAGTTGCTTCATCTCTCGGTATTTATCTTATTACAATTCTTATTATAGCGCTTTCTTCAAGCGGAGCGCCAACCTCTAATGATCTGTATTTCCACACATTTCAGATTGAAAATTCAATAAACAGATTTGGTCTTCTTACGTCATCTCGCCTTGATTTTCAGCATCTTATTCTGCCTTATACAGACAGCGACCATGATATTGAAGTAGTTGACGTCCCTGACGTAATTACTGTACCTGTTCAGGAAAACACAAACCCAATTTCCGAGCAAATATCCGAACAGGAGGAGGGCAACACGGAAGAAACTGTCGAAGAAACAGTATTTACTCCCGTTGATAACGTAATGATAATCGATTTCGAAACCTTGCTTAATACCGAGACCGATTCCGATTACGATGCAATGAATAAATACTTTTCAAGTTTAACTCCAACTCAGACTAACAAGTATACCGGATTTTTCAAGGGTAAAAATCTGATTTTTATGACTTGCGAAGCTCTGTCCAAATATGCTATAAGACCCGATACGACGCCGACTTTGTATAAAATGATGACAGAAGGATTCTACTTTACAAATTTCTACACTCCGAGCTGGCCTGTTTCCACTTCCGACGGCGAATATGTCGCCTGTACGGGGCTTATCCCCAAATCCGATGTCTGGAGCTTTTACAGATCCGGATTACAGGGTAACCTGATGGCTTTCTGTATGGGAAATACTCTTAAAGCCCAGGGCTATAGGACAGTAGCATATCACAACAACACCTATACTTACTATAAAAGAGACTATTCTCACCCGAATATGGGATATATATATAAAGGTTTGGGGAACGGACTGAATGTAACCCCGTCGTGGCCGCAAAGCGATCTTGAAATGATGGAGCTTACTTACGGTGAATATATGTTTAACAGACCGTTCCATGCTTACTATATGACTGTCAGCGGCCATATGGAGTATTCATGGCGTGATAACGCAATGTCAACAAAACACAGAAGCGAAGTTCAGGATCTGGACTATTCGGAAATTGTTAAGGGATATCTTGCATGTAATATGGAGCTTGACAGAGCATGCGAATTCCTTCTTGAAAAGCTTAACGAACTCGGAATTGCGGAGGATACAGTTATCGTAATGAGCCCCGACCATATTCCGTACGGACTTACTTATGAGGAATACGATGAACTTGCCGGCCGTCATCTCGATCCGAATACCGAGTATTATGAAAGCGTTTGCATTATCTACTGTCAGGGTATGGAACCTACCGTAATAGATAAATTAACGTGCAGCCTTGATATTCTTCCGACATTGCACAATCTTTTCGGACTGGAATACGATTCAAGACTTCTTATGGGCTATGACATGATGTCTACTGCGCCTTCTCTCGTTATTTTTGATAACTACAGCTGGCTTTCAGATGCAGGATACTACAATGCAAAAACCAGAACGTTTACACCTAACGAGGGTGTTGAAGTCGATTCATCGTACGTCTCTTCCATGAATAAAGTAGTCGCCAACAAGTTTAAGTATTCAACTAAAATACTCGATAAAGATTATTACGGATACCTTCAGGAGAACTTAAACCTTTGGCCTGCATACGCCAAGTGATTTCATATCAAATTTCGTTAAAATTTAACATTTGGCTATTGAATTCCTTTAATCAATATGATATAATATTTAAGCTGATTTAAAAATCTTATTTCAGCTTATATATGCGCTTTTAGCTCAGCTGGATAGAGCAACTGCCTTCTAAGCCGTAGGTCGGGGGTTCGAGTCCCTCAAAGCGCGCCAGAAGTCCTCAGATTTAATTCTGAGGATTTTTGTATTGATAAATACTTTTTTCGGGGACTCGAACGGAAACGGTAGTGAATTGACAGTCCGGTGGACTGTCAAGAGCCGTTTCTGACCGAGAGGCGTCGAGCCTCGAGAAGAGTCCCTCAAAGCGCGCCAGAAGTCCTCAGATTTAATTCTGAGGATTTTTGTATTGATAAATACTTTTTTCGGGGACTCGAACGGAAACGGTAGTGAATTGACAGTCCGGTGGACTGTCAGGAGCCGTTTCTGACCGAGAGGCGTCGAGCCTCGAGAAGAGTCCCTCAAAGCGCGCCAGAAGTCCTCAGATTTCATTCTGAGGATTTTTATATAACGAACTACAACGTCATGATTTCCAGCTTAAATTGAAATTTGATAAAGATTTGTCTTAAAACTAACAATTTCCGTAAAAGTTTCCGTTATTATCAAAATGATATTGAAAAATCCTTTAATATATGATAAAATAATTATAATTATATATAATTCCGTTTATCGGAGGTATTTATGCAATTTGACTCGCCGCTTTTTTTGCTTCTTTTTCTTCCTTTGATGGTAGTTATTTACTATGCCGTCCCTCAAAAATATAAAAATCTGTCGCTTCTGGCGTTCAGTATAGCGTTTTTCGCCTGGGGTGAACCCGTCTTTTGTTTTATGCTTATTATAAGCATAATTTTAAATCATTATTTCGGAAAACTGATATCTCAAAGTGAAGGCGGCAACAAAAAGCTGTTCTTAATACTTTCTGTTGTTTTCAATCTGTTTGTTGCAGCCGTTTTCAGATATGCTGAATTCCTTTCTATTTCACTTCGCGAGTTTATTTCTCTCTTCTGGATGGGACTCGGTTCATTTGTTCCCATTGTTGAGTTCGGACTTCCTTTCGGAGTAGCAATTTTTACCATTCAGGCGATCTCATATAATATTGACATATACAGGGGCACACCGAGAAGCGAAAGTATTGCAGATACGGGCCTTTATCTCGCATTTTTCCCGAATCTTATTGTCGGACCCGCACTGAAATATAAAAATGTGATTTCGCAGATTGCAAATCGCGATAATTCCGTTAAAAACATATCCGAAGGTCTTTTCAGATTTGCTCTCGGACTTATGAAGATTGTTCTTGTATCGTCCAATCTTAAAATTGTTGTTGACGGTATCTTTTCTCTTGCGGCTACTAGTCTTTCGATCGCAATTTCCTGGACCGGTGTTATATGTCTTGCTTTACAGGTCTTTTACGAATTTACCGGTTATGTTGATATGGCTCTCGGTATTGCAAGATTATTTGGTTTCGTATTACCTGAAGAGATCGATAATCCGTACGGAGCGCGCTCCGTTACGGAATTCTGGACAAAACGTTGGCGAGTCAGCCTTTCTTCGTGGTTTAAGGATTATATTTATATTCCCCTCGGCGGAAACAGAAAAGTAGGCGGCAACGAACACAGCAGAAAATGGATGTATATAAATATGGGCATAACGATTTTTCTGTGTGCCCTCTGGCATAAAGCGTCCTGGCTTGTAATTCTTGTCGGCGTTTATTTCGGATTCTTCCTAATGATAGAAAAAACAAAAAGGGTTGGCAGGATCAAGTCTAAAATACCTGAAAAAGTACGCAGAGTGCTCGGCAATATATATTCTGTAGCCGTAGTAATGCTCGGTTGGACAATGCTCAGAGCAGATTCGCCTGCACATTTATGGTCTATAATGCGTGCTCTTGCCGGATTCGGATATATTAATACCAGAATGGGTATAAGAGAATTTTTTGACAATGAGTCGTTTATTATTGCGATATTCGCATTGATTTTCGCTTTACCGTTCACCAAACCTCTTCTTAGAAAACTCTACGGTAAGCTGTGCGATAAATTCAGCTGGTTTGAAAAAGTATATAAACCGGTATGTACAGTTGTTATGACGCTCATACTCGCTTTTACGATCCTTACGCTTTCTTCCGGAGAAAACGGAATTTTCGAGTATTTCAGATATTAAAAGGGGGCGATTGATATGTTTGAAAATCTTGATATAACAATAAACAAAAATAAACTTATTCGCTTTGCCGTTACTTTTGCGATTTTTATCGTTTTATCCCTTTTAGTATTCTTTATTGCGGTAAATCCTCTTCTCGGAGATGATGCCGACGGCATGACCTTTACCGTTACCCTTGATGTCAGAACAACCGTCAGCGACACCTTTACTCTATACTATGATAATCTTGACTTTAACCGTTTTGATGAAGACCATAAATCTACCGTTAATGTCAAGGGCATGACTTCTTTCCAGTCCGTAGTTTTTGAAGTCCCTGCAGAAAGCATATCCTACCTGCGTTTTTCGCTCGGTACTCAAAACGGTACTGCTTTTGCGATAAGAAGTATAAAGATCAAGTCATTTTCCCATGAAAACAATATAACATACGATAAGATCAGCTCTGTTTTTGATATCGTTTCAAGAATGGGCAATTTCTCAAACAGGGACGGTTATGTTTACACAAAAGTAAATAAGGCAGGTGCATATTTCTGTAACTCCAAGCCGATTGAAGTAACAAACGGACGCCCCACGCTTGCCATTATATCAATGTCTATTGCTCTGGTATTACTGACAGGAGCGCTTTTTATAATAAGAATGATAAAAACCGGCGCGGACGGATGGTACTCTACTCCGGAGTTTATTCTTTTCGTTTTATTCCTTCTTTCTCTTGCGCTTATACTGATTTTCGGATTATTTATATCTCCTTCCTCTGCGGATTATATTATAAAAACCGTTTTTGCTCTTGTTGTTTTCATTGCATGCCTTATTCTTACAATTATCAATTTTATCCGTTCCGAGAATAAGCCGTCTTTTTCAGACATTTTTACAGCTGTTTGTCTCGGAACCGTGATTTGTATTCCGATTCTGACAGGAGTATTCTTTGCGTCGGGTTTATCCGATGATTATTCCGCGCCCGATTTCACCATTGCAAGATTTATACAGTATCCTGAAGAAGCTGCTATTCAGTATCAGACTCAGTATCCCATCAATGCTTCGCTTTCATCTTCGTATTCAGAAATGAAAACATTCTTCTTCTCAGATTCCAGATATGAAGAAGTTGTTATCGGCAAAAACAATTGGCTTTTCAGCTCTGAAGAACTTGTAACATATAAAAGAATGAATTCTTTTTCAAAGGATGATCTTAAAAGCATCAGAAATACTCTCCTGAATTACGAAAAGATACTGAATGCTCAGGGCATTGATTTTTATGTTGTAATTGTGCCTTACAAGAGTTCCGTATATCAGAATATGATGCCGTCGTCGATAAGAAGAATGTCCAGGGACGAACGTTTGCAGCAGGTTTACGATGAACTGTGGAAGTATTCTGATATGAATATCGTTGAACTTCGTGATATGCTTGTTTCGGCGTCATATGACAGAGATGTGTATTTTAAAACTGATAATTATCTGAATTCTTTAGGCGCATTCAGCTCGACCAATATGCTCCTGACAAAAATGTCTTCCAACGATGAGTCAATTGAAAATCTCGATATAGAGAATTATGAGATCGAAACAGTTGATTCAAAGGTAAAATCCCTTGCTATGCTTATGGGATTCGGCGACAGTTACGATGAATATGATTATCAGTTTAAAACGAAGAAAAAACAGAATATTGTAGTATCGTCATCAGCGATAAATCCGAATTCGTCCAATACAGATGAAACACAGGCAGTCTACATCGATATAAACAAGCTCTTCGGCGAAGGCGCTGTAGACTGGCTTACCGATGAAAATATGCTTTATCTTACGGAAAACTATATAAATACTAAGAATAAGAATGCAGTAAACAACAAACATATTGTTGTAATTCATGACGAAGCTGCACTTACAATGATGCCGTTTATTTCCGAAGCGTTTACTGATGCAAGTTTTATCCTTAGAAACGGAGATATCGTTTTAAGAGATATTCTTAACGAAGCTCCCGATACTGTTGTTTTCGAAATCTCAGAAAAATATCTGTCCGATCTTATCGGATAAATCAATTCTTTATTAATGGAGCGAGAATAGTATGATTTATTTTATGATGGCGGACGGCTTTGAAGAGGCCGAAGCTCTTGTCCCGTTTGATATTTTAACTCGCTGCGGCCTTTCCTGCAAGCTCGTATCTTTCACGGATTCGAATATCGTAAGAGGTTCTCACGGAATCAGATTTATTGCGGATCTGATGCTTTCAGACCTTGATTTGTCAGATGCTGATTGTGTCGTTTTCCCCGGAGGAGGAGTGGGAACTCAGAATCTTGATAACGATCCTAAAACCGATGAAATACTGAAAACCGCATTTAACAATAAAATTTTAATAGGTGCAATTTGCGCAGCGCCGTCTGTTTTAGGTAAACGCGGTTATCTTAACGGAGTCAAAGCTACTTGCTATCCGGGGTTTGAAAAATATCTATACGGCGCAGACGTGTCTTCCGATAGAGTTGTTTGCTCCGGCAATATAATCACCGCAAAGGGTGCGGGCGCTGCATATGATTTCGGATATGCTCTTGCTTCATATCTTAAAGATTCAAAAACTGCGGAAGAAGTAAAAGAAAAAATATACTGATATGGATATTAGATCACGCAAAAATGAATTGAGAGAGTATTATTCGCATAAAAGAAAAATGCTCTCTTCATCTGAAAAAGAATTCTTGGATGAACAGATTGCCAACCGCTTTTTAAATATGAGCGCCTTCAAATCTTCTAATCAGATTCTGTTTTATTCATCAACTGCAGATGAGATTTCTACAGACTTAATATTCGATTGCTCTCTTAAGCTTGGCAAAGCATGTTTCTTTCCGAAATGCTATGAACAGTCAAAGATGTCTTTTTTCAGAGTATACGGTAAAGACGAGCTTATTCCAGATTATTTCAATATTAAAGCTCCCGCGAATGAAAAAGAGATATATTCTCCCTTGCCATCCGATATAATAATTGTTCCCGCAATGTCGTATGACGTCAAAGGTTTTCGTCTCGGATACGGCAAAGGTTTTTACGACAGATTTTTACCAGATTTTATGGGAACCAAAATAGGCCTTTGCTATTCGGATTTTATCGCCGAATCATTACCGAGGGGCAGATATGACATTTCGGTGGATATAATAGTTACGGAAAAGAAATATATTAGTTTATGAGAAGATTTTTGATTACCGCAGTCATCTGTACGTTTATTGTCGCCGTATTAAAAACAATTTCCTTTTTTAATTTTGAAAACAGAGAGCTTGTTTATACTCTGCTCAGCGTTTCTTTGTTTATTATAGGAAGCGTGGTATTGAAGCTTGTTGCTCCGAAAATGTCACGCAGAAAATTTTTTAAATTTCAGTTCATTAAGAATACCGAATTCAAACTCGTTATTCATATGACTTTTCTTGTCATATCGGGCGGATTTCTTTTGAATCTTTTGATGATAACCGTTTTGGAATCGTTTGGGGTAAACGTACCGTCTAATGCGTTTTCACAGTTTGATTCACAAAATATCTGGATTTCGGTTTTCACTGTTGCTGTGATTCCAGCTATTTTCGAAGAGTTGTTTTTCCGCGGCGCAGTTTTATCTTCGCTTTCTTCCGGCAGTGCAATGATGGCGATATTGACATCATCGTTGTTTTTCTCTCTTGTCCATGGATCGCTTTATTATTTCTTCAGCAACCTCTTCGCCGGTGTGGTCTTTTCACTTATGATATATTTGACCGGATCGATTTTCGCTTCTATGACGGCGCATTTTGCCAATAATATTTTGTCTTACATTCTGTTTGTATACAGCAACAGACTTACGACAGTCGGATTTGACAATGTCGTCGTATGGCTTCTTGTTCTTCTGTTTCTTGTTGCCCTATACAATACCGTTGGAGCAATAGCAAAAAAGTATAAAGAAGCGCTGAAAGTCGACCGTCCGCTGATTAATGAAGGAGAGCTTATATGGGAAAAAAGAAAAGAAAAAGAATGATTAAAAAAATCATCAAGCTTATTTTTTGCCTTATACTTATTGCTTCTTTAATCGTAGGAGCATTATATCTCATTGATATTATGAACGATATTCGTGGAAGTGACGATTCTTCTTCCGAAGAAATAAATATCACGATAGAAAGAGGAGATACCGCCTCTAAATTGGCACAGTCCTTAAAGGATGCGGGGGTTATAAAATATAAAGAAGTATTCCGTCTGATGGCTCGTTTCGCTTCGCTTGATACCAGACTTCAGATCGGTACTTTTACCGTGTCAAAAGATATGTCATACGATGAAATATTCGAAGTATTTAAAACAACTCAAAATTACAGGCAGACTGTACGTATTACGTTTATAGAAGGTAAAAGCGTAAGCGAAATTATCGATCTTCTCACGGAAAACGGTATCGGCAACAAAGACAGATTTGAGCAGGTAATAAAAGGTTGGGATTTCGGATATGATTATCTCCCGCCTGCAGGAACAGAAAACAGACTTGAAGGTTTTTTATATCCCGATACATACGAGTTTTATCTTGATGAATCCGAGGAAAGTGTTGTTAAACGTTTTTTAGACAATTTTAACAGAAAAATCACTGCTGCAGAAATTTTTGACCGTGTTGAAAAAAGCGGAAAAGATTTTTACGAAGTAATGATTATGGCGTCTATTATCGAAGAGGAAAGCCAGGTCGATTCCGAGAAAGCTACTATTGCGTCAGTTTTTTATAACAGACTTAAAATCAGAATGAAGCTTCAAAGTGACGCAACTGTCAACTATCTTCTTGCCGTTGAAGACCGTCGAGGATCATCCACAGCCGAAAGCCTGTCAATCGACAGCCCATACAACACATATATGTATTACGGACTGCCTCCCACACCTGTTTCGAATCCGACCGTAGGGTCGATTATCGCTGCGACAGAGCCGGAGGATACAACATATTATTATTTCTGTTCGAGAAACGATGGCACGGGAGCGCATGTTTTTGCCGAAACTCTTGAAGAGCATGAAAAAAATGTTGCAACATATTTGAGAAAATGAGCAAAACAGGTATTGTATTTGACCACGTGTCTGAATATCTTCAATCCATTCGCAGAGACAGATCCGGATGGCTTGCAGAGAAAGAAAAAATATGGCGTGAAAACGGATTTCCTATTGCAGAGCCCGAAGTAGGGGATTTGCTTGAAATTATCTGTTCGTTAAAACAACCGAAAAAAATACTTGAAATAGGCACTTGCATAGGTTTTTCGTCGTTGTTGATGAGCCAGACTGTTTCTGACGCGGAAATTATCACTATCGAAAGAAATCCGGTGATGATAAAAGACGCCAGGAAGAATTTTGAAGCATACGATAAGTCCCATCGGATAAAGCTGATCGAAGGAGATGCGGCAGAAATCCTTCCAAATCTGGATGACACATTTGATTTAGTGTTTTTGGACGCCGCTAAAGGGCAGTATCCCGTATATTTCCCGGATATAAAACGTATCCTTTCATCCGGGGGCGTATTTATAAGCGATAACGTGTTATTCAACGGGTATGTTGCAAAAGGCAGCCCTGACAGACACAGAAATAAAACTATCGTAATGCGCCTTGATGAGTATTTGCAAATGCTTGAATCTGATCAGGATTTTAAAACCGTTTTGTTTCCGATAAGCGACGGTGTAACATTGTCAATTAAGAAATAAAATATCAGACCTCTTGTAAAATCAGCAAGAGGTCTGACTTATTTTAAAAACTATTATTATTTCCATGCAGATATATTGAAAAGCATCAGGATCGGAAAGATCTCAAGACGTCCTGCCAACATATCAAAAATAAGGACGATTTTTGAAACATCGCTGAAAGCTGAAAAATTACCTGTCGGTCCTACAGCCGACAAGCCGGGGCCTATATTGTTGATACAAGCTGCAACTGATGTAAAATTAGTAGTTAAATCAAATTGATCGACAGAAAGAATAATAACCGATGCAAAGAAAATAAGCAGATAAACGCACAGATATGAATGCGCTCCCGCAATAGTGTCGTTTTCTACGGGTTTACCATCAATTTTAACGGACATTACAGCGCGCGGCATGATCATTCTTTTTATTTCTCTTGCGGAATTTCTTATAAGGATCATTATTCTCGATACTTTAATTCCGCCTCCGGTCGATCCGGCGCAAGATCCAATAAACATAAGTGTTACAAGAATCGTCTTAGACAGATTTGACCATTGGTTAAAATCACTTGTTGCAAATCCGGTCGTTGTCATAATAGACGCGACCTGAAACGACGAGTATCTTATCGATTCAAAAACGGAACCGTAAAGAGAATAAATATCAACTGCTATAATCGCCGTAGCAAGAATGAGAATACCGAGATATACATGAAGCTCGCGATTCTTTAAAACGCTTTTGATATCGCCAAGCAAAATAAGATAATACAAATTGAAGTTGATACCGAAAAGTACCATGAATACGGTAATCACTCCGTCGAAATACGGGCTGTTGTATGCCGCTATTGAGGCGTTTTTAATCGCAAATCCTCCCGTGCCGGCCGTAGCGAAGGAATTTACAACGGAGTCAAATAACGGCATTCCTCCTATGAGGAGCAGCAATACTTCAATTATTGTCAAAACGATATAAATAGCATACAGTATTTGCGCGGTAAATCTGAGTTTCGATACAAGTTTTCCGACTTTCGGGCCGGGTACTTCCGCTTTCATGAGATGCATAGTCCTTGATTGCGATAGCGGCAATACGGCAAGAATAAAAACCAAAACACCCATACCGCCGATCCAATGCGTGAATGAACGCCAAAAGAGCAGACTTTTCGGGAGACTCTCAACATCCGAAATAACGGATGATCCCGTTGTCGTAAGTCCGGATACCGTTTCAAAAACAGCATCAACATAAGAATTTATATGTCCGCTTATAAAAAAAGGCAAAGCGCCGAAAAGACTTAATACGATCCATGAAAGACCGCAGATAATAAATCCGTCTTTTGCCGTCAGGTCGCTTGTTTTTTTAATTGCAAGTGAAAGAATAAGACCTATAATAATTGTAATAAGGGCGGAAAATCCAAACGCAGGTATGCAATCATCTCTTGAAAACAAACTTATTAACAAGGGAACAGACAGAAGTATACCTTCTGCCAAAAGAACTGTTCCGAGAATAGATAAAACATTACGATAATTCATGGCTACTTCGAAATAATATCAGTAATTTCTGTAAGACCGTTGTTTTTTGTGATTACTATTACGCTGTCGTATTTTTCTATCGTATCATTTCCGCCGGGAAACAATATTTGACCTCGACGGATAATGCATCCGATAAGTATTCCTTTTTTTATGCGAAGATCTCGAAGAGGGATCCCTATAACGTCAGAATTGTCTGATATTTCAAATTCAAGGGCTTCAACACGGCCGTCAACAAGCTTATACATTGTTTTCAAGCTGCTTGATTCGCGGTTGTTCATTGCTCTTGTATATCCTAGAACTCTGTTTGCAGAAATGATTTTCGGCGATATAATTGATTCGAGACCGACTGTATTCAACATTCCCATAAAAGACTGTCTGTTGATTTTCGTGATTACTTTTTTTATCCCGCAATGCTGCGCATACATTGAAATTACCATATTCTCTTCATCAATTCCGGTAAGCGAAACAATTGCGTCGTAATCGTTGAGCCCTTCTTCGTTTAAAACAGTTTGGTCAGTGCCGTCGCCTAAAATAACCGTGCATTTCGGCAGGAGCTCGCTTAATTCAAGACAACGCTTTTCGTCATGTTCAATTATTTTTACATCAATGGATGAAGATGTAAGTAAACCCGCAAGATAATATCCGATGCGGCCGCCTCCGACTATCATTACCTTTTTAAGCTTATGCTGGTAAATTTTGAGTGCTTTAAAAAACTGAGAGAGGGCAGCATGAGAAGCGGTAATATATATTTTATCGCCTGATTTCAGTATAAAATCACCGCCGGGGATTACAACCTCTTCACCGCGTTCTACTACGCAAACAAGGATCTTTAAATTATATTTTTTATACAGCTGCGATAAAACCTGCCCGTCCAGAGGACTGTCTGCATCGATTCTGATCTCGGCAAGCTCAACTCTTCCGCGTGAGAATGCGTCAAGTTTCAGCGCTGACGGGAAACTGATAATTTTAAACATTTCCGTTGCAGCGTCAAGCTCGGGATTGACAACCATACTGAGACCGAGGTCGCTTCTGAGAAAATACAGCTGATTGGAATACTCAGGGTTTCTTACTCTGGCAATTGTATGTTTTGCGCCGATTTTTTTTGCGAGTAAGCAACACAAAATGTTAACCTCGTCCGTAGGGGATGACGCTATGACCAGGTCCGCTTTGCCTACTCCGGCCTCAACCTGGATTTTATAACTTGCACCGTTTCCTACAATCCCCATAACATCATACGTATTTGTGATGTTTTCGATTGCTTTCGCGCTGATATCAATTACCGTAATATTGTGAGATTCTTTAATCAGGTATTCCGTCAGAGTGCTTCCGACTTTTCCCTGTCCGATAATAACAATGTTCAAAATACATCTCTCCAATCAAATGAATTATATCATAAATAATAAATAATGTCAATATAAAAAATAAAAGGAAAAAACTTGACAAGTAAGACATTATATGTTAAAATAAAAACATCATTAAAAAGGAATCTGTTGTTATGTGGCAGTATCTTGTTATACTCGTTGCCGGTTATCTTGTAGGCAGCATAAATCTATCTGTTTTAGTTACTAAATACATCGGGAAAAAAGATATTCGATCTATCGGAAGCGGCAATGCCGGCGGTACAAACGTCGCCAGAGCCATGGGAGCCAAATGGGGTATAGCTGTAATTGTCTTTGATATCCTCAAAGGTGTATTGATCGGACTTTTCGCTAAATACATTTTCCCCGCAGATCATATGGCGCTCGGCATAATCGGACCTGAAATTTCCGGAGCCGTATGCGTTTTCGGCGTCCTTCTCGGAAACATTTATCCGTGTTTTTTCGGGTTCAAGGGCGGCAAGGGCGTAACAACGTGCGCAGCCGTTATGACGATACTGGACTACAGGTTGTTTCTTATTTTACTGACTGTATTTTTAATAACCTTTTTTGTCAGCAGAATGGTATCGCTCGGCTCGATTTTGGCTTCACTCGGAATGCCGATTTCCGTTTGGATAATATATCACGATAAACCGTATTGCTGGGTGCTTGTCATTATAACAGGTCTGATGGCTTTAATTCTTATTTTACGTCACAGAGAAAACATAAAAAGGATTCTCAACGGCACAGAAAACAAGTTTAAACTCTGGAAAAAAGATTAACTGCAATTTAAATCGAATTTGATTATATTTTTTATTAAAAACTTAACAGAAAGGTAGCGAAATATGAGAAAAACAGTAAAATTCATTGCATTGTTGCTTGGTTTTGTGGTTTTCCTATGTTCATGCGCACAGTCTGCAGAAGAAATGGTCCCTGAATTCAGCATCGATGCGTCATCCGATCTTGGTGGATTCCAGTGTGTTTGGGGTTATGCCGGAACAGCAGGCGACACGGAACTCGGATTTGTTTCAGGCACAAAAAATGCTGATATGCTCCTCGAAAGAAAAGCTGAACTCGAAAAAACTTTAAACTGCAAAATTACTCCGAATTATACATCATCAATGTACGATATGCTTCGTGCGGGAGTAATGTCCGGATCGCAGCCTTTCGATATAGTTGAGGGCGACAGCTACACGATGGTAGTTGATGTAAGAGCCGGTAATCTTTCAGGTCTTTCAGCCCTTCTCGATATTCAGAATGTTGAGAAGTGGGGAACGCCGAATATGCTTCAGTCTCTTATCTGGAAAAACGATATTTTCGGTGTCGTTCCGTTTGCATGGCCCGACATAATGTACAGACAATCCGGGCACGTGCTCGCCGTTAACGAAACACTTGTATCGCGTCTCGGTCAGCCAGACCCGCGTGAATATGTTGAAGATGGCGTTTGGAACTGGGATACATTTGAAGATGTCCTTGAAGCTTATACATATCAGGATGCAGGCAATACTATATATGCTTTAAGAAGTCATCCGCCGTATTTCTCTATCAATATGTTCCTTTCAAGCGGTGTTGCACTGTCAACGTTCCAGGACGGTGCAGTCGTGAGCGGCGTTTACACAGATATAGGTCGTGAAGCACTTGAAAGAGCAAATACTATTTTCAACGTAACTCATAAAGACTGCTTCCACCCCGAAACAGGTTCCGTAGGTCATGAACATTTTATCAATAACGAAGCCGTTATGTATCTTTCATGGTGCTATGAACTAACTTCCGGTACAAGCTGGATCATGTATCAGATGGATAATATCGGTATTCTTCCTTTCCCGCAGGGCCCGCACGCAACCCCCGGAGTTTACCTCTCTTATCATGAAGGCCTAGGCAACTCAACCGGTATTCCGTTTAACGCCAAGGATCCGAACGCAGCAGCCGTTATACTCTCTGAAATGTATGAACCTTTTGAAGAATATGAAACCAAAGATGATATTATTGACTATATGACAGAGCAGATTTTCTACGACAGAAGAGATGCTGAAATCATCGCAAATGTCGTCAGAAATACCGAATACGGCTTCTTCAGAGAGGGCGCAAGAGGCGTTATTGAAGAAGCAATAAATACGGATAAAGGCGTTGCATCATTGCTTGACTCTTATGTATCAAGATATGATCAGATAGTAGAAGATTATATGCTTCCTCACTATCAGGGAAGGGTCGCAGTATACGGCGAATAAATCTGTAAAAGCTTTATTATTATTTTGTAATCATATTAAAGGTTACTGATGGAACAAATTCTGAATCTTGATAATATCGATATAGTTATGTCTGTTTTCGGAAGTTTTGATTCAAATGTCAAAATAATAGAAAACAATTACGGAATATCAATAGTTAACAGGGGACCAGATATCAAAGTATCCGGTCCCCCGGAGGCTGTTGAAGCCGGGATCAAGGTGCTTTCTGCTCTTGCGGAAATCGCATCGCGCGGTGAAACAATTACCGAACAGCATGTCCATTATTCTATCTCAATGGTAGACGAGGGAAACGAACAGCTCCTGAAAGACCTTGGAACCGATAATATTTGTATTACGGCAAAAGGAAGACCTATCAAGCCAAAAACACTCGGTCAGAAAGAATATGTTAAAGCGATATCGTCAAGTACGATAACGCTCGGTATCGGCCCCGCGGGAACAGGAAAAACATATCTTGCCGTTGCAATGGCAGTTACAGCACTTCGAAATAAACAGATAAACAGGATTATTTTAACCAGACCTGCCGTCGAAGCAGGGGAAAAACTCGGATTTCTACCCGGTGATCTTCAAACAAAAGTAGACCCTTATCTCAGACCTCTTTACGACGCTTTGTATGAGATGCTCGGTATAGAAACTTTCCAGAGATATATGGAAAAAAATGTAATAGAAATAGCTCCTCTTGCCTATATGAGAGGTCGGACGCTTGATGACAGCTTTATAATTCTCGATGAGGCACAGAATACAACCGGCGAACAAATGAAGATGTTTCTGACAAGACTCGGCTTTAATTCAAAAATAATTATTACAGGCGATATAACCCAGATAGATCTGCCTTCGGATAAAAAAAGCGGACTGAAAGAAGCTCAGAGAATACTCAGAAACATTGAAGATATCTCGATCTGCACTTTATCATATAAGGACGTTGTGCGTCACCGTCTTGTTCAACAGATTATTAAAGCGTACGAAGCGGCCGATGCAAACCGCGAAGCAAGAGAACGTAAAATAACAGCCAGGAAAAAATTTATACTAAAGAAAACCGGTAAAAATCAGTGAACACAAGAACATATATAGACAATGCGCAGCTTAACAGAGCCGTCAGCAGCAAGACGCTTGCCGGAATACGCAAAACGGTCATTAATTCTCTTGAATATATGAATATTACTTTCCCGTGCGAAATAAGCATTAAGCTTGTTTCCCCGGAAGAAATCAGAGAATTAAACAAAACTTTCAGAGGAATAGACGAAGAAACCGATGTTCTGTCTTTCCCTTCAGGCGAGTATTCATACGGCGATGATCCGCAGTTAAAGCGCAATGAACGTCTTTTCCTCGGAGATATGGCGATATGCGTTGAAATAGCATACAGACAATCTTATCGCGGTCACTCTCCCCGTATGGAACTCGAGCTTTTAACCGCACATTCTATGCTGCATCTTTTTGGCTTTGACCACAGGACAAAACGAGAAGAAAAAGCCATGTTTGCAAAGCAGAATGAAATTCTTAATATGAGAAAACCTTAATACAACGTTGATTCGGGAGGATTATAAATGAGTTTTTTCAAGTCTTTGATTAAAAGCTTTTATTATGCCTTCAGAGGATTGCTTAAAATAACAAGAGAGGAAAGAAGTTTTCGGATTCAGCTCGTCGCAATTTTTTATGTTACTGTTTTTGCGTTTTTTTACGGACTCGACGGTACGCAATGGGCGATTTTATGGCTTACATTCTGTATGATACCTGCTCTTGAAATTGTGAATACCGCTATTGAGAATACTGTTGATATCAAAATCCGTGAACAGAATCCAAACGCCAAAGACGCCAAAGATCTTGCTGCCGCAGCAGTATTGTTTTCCTCAATAATTACGGTAATAGTAGCCATCTGTTTATTTTCCGAAAAGGAAAAGCTATTAAACGCACTTAAAATTACTTTTACTCCTCCGTGGCTGATAATTATAGTTTTAACTGTTTTTCCTGCTTTTATTTTTATTAAAGGCGGTAAAAAAGATAAACATAATAAGTCGGAAAAGAAAAAAGGACAGAAATAATGATCATATCAAGTATCGCTTTGGTCGGAAGGGCCAACGTTGGGAAAAGCACATTGATGAACGCACTTGTCGGTGAGAAAATTGCAATTGTATCAAACAAACCGCAGACAACGCGCGGCCGTATCACGGGTATATATACAGATAACAGCCGACAGATTGTTTTTTATGATACTCCGGGTATCCATGAGCCGAAAAACAAACTCGGCGGACATATGGTTAAAGCAGCTACCGGAACTTTAAACGACGTAGATGCCGTAATTCTTGTTGTTGAACCGAGAAAACCCGGGAAAACTGAAATAAAGCTTTGTGAACGGCTTAAAGGTATTGATATTCCGACACTACTTGTGATCAATAAGATAGATACTGTCGATAAGGACGCTATTTTGTCTGTTATTTCATCATATAGCGTATTGATGGATTTCGATTCCGTAATTCCTGTTTCCGCTAAAACAGGCGACGGCGTCGATCTTGTCTTGTCGGAAATCAAAAAATACGGCGAAGACGGCGATCCGCTTTTCCCGGACGACATTGCAACTACAATGACTATGCGGGAGCTTGCCTCGGAGATAATTCGTGAAAAGTTCCTTCTTAATCTTCGTGATGAGATCCCTCACGGTATTGCCGTTGATATCGTTGAGTTTAAATCTCAAGAAACAACAAAGGGTGAACCTATCAGCGAAATCAGCGCAGATATTATCTGTGAAAGAAATGCGCATAAATCTATTATTATCGGGAAAAACGGCGAAATGCTGAAAAAATGTGTTTCGGCGGCACGCATTGATATGGAACGACTTTTTGATGAAAAAGTGTTTTTAAAGTGCTTTGTCAAAGTAAGAGAAAATTGGCGCGATGATGATAAAATCCTCAATGATCTGGGGTTTTGATAATGAGCAGAGAGCTTGTTGAGCTTCACGGTATCTTACTGAAAATATTACCGTATTCAGAAAATGACAATCTATTACAGCTTCTTACAGCCGAAAAAGGCAAGGTAATCATTTACGCAAAAAAATCCTCAAAAACAAACAGGAGCGGTTCATATAATCAGCTTTTTGCGTATTCAAAATTTGAATTGATATCAAGAGGTCACGGAATGATGGTTTATTCCGGATCACAAATGATAGAATCATTTCCTGAGCTCAGACAAATGCCGTATGCAATGGCGGCAGGGGAATATCTTTGCGAAGTATCAACATTTGTCCCCGAAAATATAGATAACCCGCAGGAATATCTCAGCCTTTTGCTGAACTCACTGTATTTATTGACTGATAGAAAAGTTAAAAATCTTGATTATAAAACAGTAAAGCTTGTTTTTGAGATAGCTTTTCTTCAGCTTTCAGGTCTTATGCCAAATGCAGGAGAATGTTCTTCTTGCGGAAACGAACCTGTTTACTGGAATTTTGACGAGGGTTTTTTGTGCGGACATTGCGCAGACAAATTCCCGAATTCTTCCTTACATCTACTTGATAAATCGATGTTTTCGGCAATTAATCATATTATGACTGTTCGAGGCGTTAAAAGATATGTCTTTACTATGGATCATTCCTCTTTTAACTTGCTCAGTTGGTTGTCGGAAGAATATATGAAATACATACTGGAAACAGATCTTAAAACACTAAATGTTTACAGACAGCTTGTCAGCAGAGAATAACACAATGAACGATTTAACTAAGCTTGAATTTGATAAAATTAAAGATAATCTGAAGCAACATGCTATTTCCTTGTCCGGCAAGAAATTATGTGAAACATTGTTGCCTTATACCGATTTAGACGAAGCGATCAGATCACTTAATGAAACGGAATCAGCTTCGCTCTTTCTTGCCCGTTTCGGAGCTCCGAACTTCGACGGAATAGTCGACATTACACAGTCGTGCAAACGTTCATCCTCGGGTTCTGTTTTATCCATCAAAGAAATACTTAATGTCGGATCCGTAATAAGATGTTCCGCAGGCATACGGGATTTTTTTGAAAATCGCGTTGAAAATACTCCGTTTGTCGAAACAGTTAATGAAATATATGTTAATAAGTATCTCGAAGACAGAATTTTTGAATCGTTTATTTCGGAAGAAGAAGTTTCTGATACCGCAAGTTCAACTTTGCGGGAAATAAGAAGGAAAAAGGCAAATGCCCGAGCAAGGATTAGAAGCATTCTTGACGGGCTAATTCATTCTCAAACACATCAAAAGCACCTTCAGGATGCTTTGATAACAATCAGAAACGACAGATTTGTCCTTCCCGTGAAAGCGGAGTATAAAAATGAAATAAACGGACTTGTTCACGATGTTTCGTCTTCAGGCGCAACACTATTTATCGAGCCCGTACAGGTAGTTGCTGCAAACAATGAGTTGTCTGTTTTGGCTGCGGAGGAAACAAAGGAAATAGAACGGATCCTTTCAGAATTTTCAGCAGATATAGGTGGACTTTGCAATTTAATAATCAGAGACTATGAGATAGCGAGCTTTTTTGATTTTACATTTGCTAAAGCAAGATACGCAAGTGAATTAAAAGCCGTTAAACCGGTATTGCAACAGGAAGGATACATGAATGTTGTTAATGCAAGACATCCGCTTCTCGATAAAAGCAGAGTTGTTCCCGTATCATTTAATCTAGGTAAAGACTTTAACTCACTGATTATTACAGGCCCGAACACAGGTGGAAAAACTGTTGCGCTAAAAACTGCAGGGTTACTTTCTTTAATGGCAAAATCAGGGCTCTTCGTTCCTGCTAAAGAAGGAGCAAAAATTCCGTTTTTTGACAGTATTTTTGCCGATATCGGTGATGAACAGTCTATCGAGCAGAGTTTATCAACTTTTTCATCGCATATGCGCAATATTGTCGGTATCCTTGACAGTATTACTCCGAAGTCTCTCGTTTTACTTGACGAGCTCGGTTCAGGTACCGATCCCGCGGAAGGCGCTGCGCTTGCTATTGCAATAATTGAATGCATCCAAAAAAAGGGCGCTCTTTTGATGTGCACAACGCATTACGCAGAGCTCAAAACATATGCTATACAGACACCAGGCGTTGAAAACGCTTCCTGCGAGTTTGATGTTGCCACACTTATGCCGACATACAGGCTTATTATTGGTTTACCCGGAAAATCAAATGCGTTTGCCATCGCATCAAAGCTTGGTTTGAGTGACAGTATAATTTCTGCCGCAACTGATAAATTAAACAATGAAACAGTAAAGGTCGAGCAAGTTCTTGCTGATCTTGAGATCAAGAGAAAAAGCATTGAAGTTGATTCTGAGCGCGCATATGAACTTCGCCGGGAAGAAGAGAAAAAAATAAAAGAAACCGAGGCGCTTCTGGCAAAAAAACAGGAGGAAGCAGAAAAAGAGATCGCAAAACAAAAAGCAAAGGCAGCTGATCTTTTCGATAAAACAAAACGCGATGTAGAGTATATGCTCAGACAAATAGATGAGCTCAGAAAAGCCAAGGAGAAAGACGATTTTAAAGCACGGATAAATCAGACAAAAAAAGAAATTACGGAAATAACCGATAAGCTGGAAGAAGAGACTAAAATTGAATCCAAGCGAATTAAAAAGCCGCTTCCGAGAGCGCTTAAAAAAGGAGACAATATAATTATTTTCAGCATCAATAAACCTGGAGTCGTTTTAGAAGAACCGGATAAAAAAGGGAACCTGATAATATCTTCCGGGTCAATAAAAACAAAAGTAAACATCAGTGATATTGAACTTGACGATAGAAAGAAAACCGACAAAGAGCCGACGAGCGTTCTTCGGCTTGAAAGAGGAAGTCGACAGTTTAAAAATGAGCTCGACATCCGAGGTATGACCGGCGATGAAGCCGACGGACTTATCGATGAGCTTTTAAACAATGCAGCTATGGCAAATCTTAATACTGTCAGTATTATTCACGGTAAGGGTACAGGTGCTCTCCGTGCCGCAGTACATGAAAAACTAAAAAGACATCCGCTTGTTTCTGATTTCCGTCTCGGTCTTTACGGAGAAGGTGAAACAGGAGTTACAATTGTAACTCTGAAACAGTAATTATGAAACGGCCGTTCCTTTTATCCGGATTATCATTACTGTTCTCAATAACCCTATGCGAAACTGCCTGGTATTTCGGATATGAAAAAGTAATATTGCTGCTTGCTGCATTCATTTCAGCGGCAATCGGTGCCTTATTTTTATTTTCTGCAATACCTGGAATAAAAATAAACGCCGTTTTTAAACAAAATTTTACAGCTATCGCGTCTTGCGTTATAGTCGGTATTCTCTTATGGACGGTCTCAAACTATAATTATCAGCATAAAACGATGTCTTCACTTTCGAGCAACAACAACATTTATACTGTATCAGATTCAGTTAATGTGAAGACGTATAACGGTTATTTGACTAATGTTGTTTGCAACGACACAGGCGCTGTAATATCATTAAAAACAGCAGAGAAGATTTCTGTTTCACCTGACGATACGATTATTGCGAATATCAATAAGACTACAGATCCGAAATACAGAACATATTATCGTTCAGTTAATATTAATCTTTCTGGAGAAGCGTCGGGAAGAATAGTATCGGTTTACAATTCGGATTTCACTTTTAACCGATTTCTTTTCAATATCAAACACGAAATAAGCAAACGAATAGGCCTTGAGTCGGGCAAAGTATACGGTTTGGTCAATGCGCTGATTCTTGGGGATAAATCAGGGCTTACTTACGAAGAAAAAAACATATTGCAGTCATCCGGCGTTTATCATATATGTGCGGTATCCGGTTTGCATGTTTCGATAGTAGCGCTGTTTATCGGGTTTATCATAAGCCTGTTAAAGATAAAAAAGCATTCAATAAAGCTGCTGATCACTTTGCCTGTTTTATTTCTGTTGCTTTGCTTATCCGGATTTACGATATCGGCAATCCGGGCCGTTTTCATGGCTTCCGCAGCATTATTGGGAAGAGCATTTTACAGAAAAGCAGATTCATTGAACTTACTCGGCTTAATTCTTACATTGATCCTGATAGTATCTCCGTTTTCCGCATTTTCACCGTCATTATTGTTGACGTTCTTTGCGACTTTCGGTATTGTTTTATTGTCCAATAACATAAAATCCGAATTAATAACAGGTATTTTTCTTCAAACAGGCCATATCGTTCCAAAACCTTTCGCTTTTATACTGAGGATAATATCTGTGTCAATTGCTGCGACTGTATTTACCGTAACCATTACCGAGATATTTTTCTCAAATACTACCGTTTTAGGCGTTGTTTCGAATATACTTGTTCTTCAGCTTGTAACTCCTGTCTATATTTTTTCATTGCTGATGATTGTTTTTTCATTCATTCCGTTTTGTGGCACCGTTACTCTTTTGTTTGCACAGTTAGTTACTTTAGGGGTTAATATGATTTTCACAGTTTCTTCATGGTTATCAAACTCCATTTTTGCTAAAACCGATATTGCGCTAGGGACGATTGCAGTGTGTGTGATTATTGCGTTGATTATAGCGGGTATATACTATCTGAAAAACCGTCCCAAATCAAAAAAGAAAAAAAGAAAGTATATTGCGTATTCTGCGGCTGTATTTGCAATTTCATTTATTGTCGCGCTGTTCGGCGGTACTGCGATCAAGGCGATATTCGATCCTGACGACGGATTTTATCATGTGGCTTATATAGATGTAGGGCAGGGGATGAGTTCGGTTGTCAGCTACGGAAACAGCGCTGTAATAATTGATTGCGGCGGTTCAAAAAATGCTTCATATGCAATAAATAATTATCTGCATTCAAAGAGTATAAAGAATATTGATACAATAATAGTTTCACATCTTCACTCTGACCATTGTAACGCTATAAACAGCCTGTTGGACGAATGGAACGTAACCGAAGTAATTATTCCGTATACGGAAGGCGATCCTGCAATATATCTTGATTTAATCGAAAAAGCCAATCAGTTCGGCACCGAAGTAGTTGAAATTGAAGCTGATGAAACCCGAAAGCTCGGGAATATGTATCTTTGTATTTTAACAAAGCATCTAAGTGAAGAAAACGTTGATCAAAATGATAACTGCCTTGCCGTTATAGCGGATATCAACGGCGGTTTCCGTGCTATTTTTCCGGGTGATTTAACTGAAATATCCGAATCTGTCCTTGTTGAAAAATACGGATCATTTCTTGACTGCAACGTTTTAAGCGTTCCTCATCACGGATCGAAATATTCCAGTTCGTCTCTTTTCCTTGAAACGGTATCACCGATGCTTTCAATTATTTCTGTTGGTAAAAACTCCTTCGGACATCCTACGAAAGAGGCGACGGACAGGATATTATCGGCGGGAAGTAAAATTATGACTACTCTTGAATACGGTACCATTGAAATTGTTACTGACGGAGCGGGTTTTGACGTAGTATACGGTAAGTAATACTTAATCGGAGTAAAAATGAGTTTGCAACTTTTAAAATCAGATATCGAATCTAAGCATTTTCGAAGAATATACTATATTTGCGGTGATGAACCATATTTAAAGCATTATTATTATAATGAACTGAAAAAGGCGCTTTTTAGCGGTGAAACGGATCATCCCGATTGTGTAATTAAAAATGCTTCTGAGCTTGAGTTATCGGAATTTATCGACGCTGTTTCCTCTTTTCCTATTTTTGCGGAACGGAAAGCTGTTATCCTAAAAGATCTCAGCTTATCTGGTGAGATTGCCGAATGGTTATTAAAGCATATTAAAGAAATAGAAGAAAACAATGTGATAATCATCTATCAGATATCGGAATCTGCTGACTCAAGATTATCAATCTTTAAGCTGTTTAAAAAGGCAGTATCTGACTATGGTCTTTGGGTTGACATCGGTCCTCTCGACCAACAAACACTTTTCAAATGGGTATGCCAACAGTTTCGAAAACACGGCAAGACGATTGATCCTCAAACAGTATCGTATTTTATTTCGAGCACATCAACGGATATGTATTCATTGTCAAACGAAATAATGAAGTTGTCGTTTTACTGTAACGTCAATATTACCGTTGAAGATATTGACAAGATTACATCAAAGACAATTGACGCAAAAACATATGAACTGACTAACGCCGTTTTCGATAAAAACTCTGAAAAAGTGTTTTCTGTCCTTAAAACTCTTTCTGATATGCGCACGAATGAAATTATGATAATGGCTTCGATATATTCGTCAGTTACAACTCTTTATAAAACTAAACTTCTGTTTGAATCAGGTCTTTCACCATCCGAAATTGAACTCGAACTCGGACAAAAAGGATTTGTAGTGAACAAAAATCTGGCGAAATTAAAAACAATCAGTTTTGATACTCTAGAAAAAATAATTGACATCTGCACCGAAACTGATATAATCTCTAAAACTACATCGGTAGATTATACCGAGCTTTTGTCCGAACTTATAATGTCAATAATAGAGCTTATATGATCAAAATAAAAGAAATAATAGTTGTTGAAGGGAAATACGATTCGGCAGCAGTAAAACAGTATATCGATACAATTGTTATTGAAACGGGCGGATTTCGTATTTTTAAAGACAACGATTTGATGAATACCCTTCGTCTTCTGGCTGAAAGAAGGGGGATAGTAATCCTTACGGACGGCGACAAAGCCGGATTCTTAATCCGGAATAAAATATTATCCTTTATTGATAAAAAATATATTAAAAATGCCTATATACCTGATATTCACGGTACCGAACGCAGAAAAAGAGAACCCTCCAAAGAAGGACTCCTCGGAGTCGAAGGAATGTCGGGCGAAATAATAGTTGACGCTTTAAAAAAAGCAGGCGTTTCCATTGAAGATAACGTATACGAAAAGCACATTTTAAAAAAAAGCGATTTTTACGAAATGGGACTTTACGGCAGAAAAGACAGCGAGAAAAAACGACTTGAACTGAAAAAATCGCTTGGATTACCCAAATACCTTTCAACAAACAAACTATTCGAATTATTATGTAATTTTCAGGATTAATATTATGACTTACAGATTTTCTGCAGACATTTCTTCCGAAGAATATATGTCTTGGCTTTCCAAGCAACCTAACTATAACATTACCCAAACTCCTATGTGGGCAAAAGTAAAGAGCGACTGGAAAAGCACCTTATGTTTGTTATATGCAGACGAAATTCCGGTTGCAGGTGCATTGTTGCTGATAAGAAAGTTCGCTCCCGGATTAAAAATGATTTACTCTCCCCGAGGATTTATTATCGATTATTCCGATGAGGAGGCCGTTAAAAGTTTTACGGAAGGAGTAGTTGCATATGCAAAAAAAATAGGCGCATGTATGGTCCGGATCGACCCAGAAATCATCCTGTCAACATACCATGACAACACCGTTATTATTGATCAGAGCGGAAAACAGAAAATGTCATTTCTGCAGACGCTTGGATTTAAACATATGGGGTTTGATAAGGATTTTCATACTTATACTCAGCCGAGATACAATGCTGAAATATCTTTGACCGATTTATCAGGAAACCCTCTGACGGATGAATCTTTAGCTAAAAGCTTCGATAAAAAAATACGTAAATTTATAGGCAGATATACAGATATCAGAGGTATATTCTTTGAATATGATGAAGGAGAAAATGCCGTTAAAAACTTTTGCAGGATATCACAGCATACCGAAGAGAGACAACATATCATTTTACGTGATGAAGAATATTTCAAAAGGATAAACAATGCATTTGGCTCGGATAATGTTTATTTTTTTGCTAAAATCGATCTTGACAAACTTATTTCATTCCTTGAAGAGCAAATTGCCGAGGGTAACAGCGATGCATCTGAAATAGCAAAAAAGGATCTTGAAGAGGCACAGAATATAAGATCAGAACGCGGCAGCATAATAACGGTATCTGCTTTATTGACTGTTAAATCAAATTCAACGGCATATCTTTTATACAGCGGCTTTGACGACTCAGTTTTTCCGAGATTCAGAACTACTAATCAGCTCAGATTTGAAGCTATGCGATTTTTCAGAAACAAAGGATGTAAAACATTCAGCTTGCTCGGTATTCACGGTGATTTAAACGATAGCTTGTCTGATTTTAAAATGAAGTTTAATCCTGCAGTTGTGGAATATGCGGGAGAGTTTGAATTGCCGATTAAAAGATTCAGGTATTGGCTTATTTCAAAAGCGCTCCCATTGGCAAAACGGTTGTATTTTAAGGCCAAATTAAGAAATAAATAAAAACAGGCTCTCCGTATCAAGGGAGAGCCTGAAAATATTTAAACTGCTTATTCGTGGTGATGAATATATTCACGGAGATTTTCGGGAACTTTTTCTATATCATAACTGGCTGTCATAAAGAATTTTATGTTTTCGGTTAATTTTTCAATCTTTTTAAGAAAATAATAAAACTCTTCCATGTCCTCTCCGCATATCTTGAGAATAGAATCGACATAAACAGCGGTAATGTCGTAATTTCCTGCGATTAACCCGCAAACAAATCCGTAGAATTTGTCAAAACTGTCTATCTCATATTCCTTTGCACTTATAAGACGGGCTTTGTAGCTGATATCGTATCTGAGCTTATGATCCTTTTCGATACAGATTACATCTCCGTGTTCTTCGTTAACGGAACTGTTGACATTTTCAATAAGAGTTTTTGTTTTGCCCATGCCTTTAAGTCCCATAATTACCTTTATCATATCGCAACACACTCCTTTTATTACATTATAACATATTTTTATCGATAAAGCAAGTGATAAAAAATAAATTTTGAAACTTTTATCGGGCTATTTCAGCTTCGATTCAAGTTCTGCCTTCATTTCTTCGTATCCGGGTTTTCCCAAAAGAGCGAACATGTTCTTTTTATACGATTCAACACCGGGCTGATCAAAGGGATTCACGCCGTTTAAATATCCCGCAAGAGCACATGCTTTTTCATAGAAATAAATCAGATATCCGACAGAGTAGGGGGAAGTATCGTTTAATTCCAAAACGATATTAGGTATTCCGCCTTCAACATGGGCGAGAACTGTTCCCATAAAAGCATTTTTATTGATTTCATTAAGAGTCTTATCCGAAAGAAAGTTGAGTCCGTCAAGATTATTCGGGTCAGAAAGAATATTCATATCAATTTTGGGATTGTTGATCCAAAGAACGGTTTCAAAAAGGTTTCTTTGACCTTGCTGAACATACTGACCGAGAGAATGAAGATCGGTTGAAAAAATCATACTTGCAGGGAAAAGTCCTTTATTGTCTTTTCCTTCGCTTTCGCCGTGAAGCTGTTTGATCCATTCACAAAAAGATGCGATAAAAGGTTCATATCCGACAGTTACTTCAGTTGTTTTTCCTTTTCGGCTGAAAATGGTTCTAAGCGCAGCATATCTGTAGCAGTCGTTGCTGTCAAGATTATCGTTTTTAAAATCATCCATTGCCTGATGTGCCCCGGACATAAGCTCGTCTATATCGATTCCTGCAACGGCAATGGGAAGAAGACCAACGGGAGTTAGAACGGAATATCTGCCGCCTATATCATCGGGAATAACAAAGGTTTCATAACCCTTTTCATCAGCGAGTTTCTTCAGTGTGCCGCGCGCTTTGTCTGTTGTAGCATATATTCGGTCTTTCGCAGCATCCCCATACTGTTTTTCAAGATAATCTTTCATTACTCTGAAAGCAAGGGCGGGTTCAGTTGTGGTACCTGATTTAGATATAACGTTAACTGATACTCTCTTGCCTTTACATCTGTTCAGAACTTCGACCATATGAGAAGGGCTGAGATTGTTTCCGAGGAAATATATTTCGGGTGTGTTATCGCATTTTGTTCCGAAAACAGGTTCACAAAACTCAATAACTGCTCTTGAACCGAGATAAGAACCGCCGATACCGATAACGATCAAAACATCGCTGTCTTGTCTGATTTTTTGAGCAGTTGCCTTTATTCGTTTAAATTCCTCTTTATCGTAAGAAGAAGGAAGATTTACCCAGCCGAGAAAATCATTTCCAAGTCCGTTTTTTTCTGTAATAAGCTTGTCGGCAGCAATAACAAATGGTTTCAGAGCTTCGAACTCATTTTCAGATACGAATTTCTTTGTAAATTTTTCATTAAGGGTAATAGGTTTATTCATGTTAAAATCCTTTCATTCTATTGAAAAATCATTTTCATTATATTTTTCCGGTTCTTTAGGTGGGGCAGGAATACGTTTTAACGGCTCATACATGAATTTGCTACACTTATATTTTCTTTGGATAACGCCGTATTTGTCACACAGACAATCACTGTCGTTAGACAATATATATCCAAATTTGCAATAAGCGCAATCAATGTCATGTTTTTTCTTAAACACAGAATTTCCCCCTTATCATTCTTTTATACTATTATAACATGAAATGAAGTATTTGTAAAGTCAGTTTGATAAATTATTTAATTTTTATTTTTTTTTCAATAACCCATTTACAAATCGTTAAAAATGTATTATAATATATAATGTGTTATTATTATATTAAGGAACTTTTATGAAAAACGACCTGATATTGTATGCCTCCCAAAACGAATACATTGATAAGCTTCGCGGATTTACATATTCATACTTTTCCGAAAAAGGTTGCAAGCCCAAGTTCTTTACTTTTACCTTTGGTTGTCAGCAAAATGAAAGCGATACCGAAAAAATAAACGGAATGCTGTCGGATATGGGATATGAGCAGACATATTGCCGTGAAGAAGCCGACATTATTTTGTATAACACATGTGCTGTTCGGGACCATGCGGAACAGAGAGTAATGGGGACGATTGGATCTCTTGTAGGTATCAAACGTGAAAATCCAAGCGTTATTATTTGTTTTTGCGGATGTATGATGCAGCGACCGGAAGTATCGGAGGAATTGAAAAAAAAATATAAGCATATCGATCTTGTTTTTGGTCCGCAGGCAATCGGACGCTTCCCCGAAAATCTATATAAGGCAATTTCAGACAGAGAGAGAATATTCGATGTAAAAAACGAAGACGGAACGATAGTTGAAGAAATACCCGTGAAAAGAGCAAGTGATTACAAGGCATGGGTCTCGGTTATGTACGGATGCAATAATTTCTGTTCATACTGTATTGTGCCGTATGTCAGGGGAAGAGAACGTTCCCGACCGCCTGAAACAATTCTTTCGGAAGTTGAGTCACTTGTTGATTCAGGATATAAAGATATAACTCTTTTAGGACAAAACGTTAATTCTTACTGCAACGATTCAGACAGCGATTGGAATTTTGCAAAGCTTTTACGCGAAATTAGCTCGATTGACGGAGACTTCAGAATCCGTTTTATGACGTCTCATCCAAAAGACGCGACAAAAGAACTTATCAATACCGTTGCAGAATGCAATAAGGTATGCAAGCACCTACATTTACCGTTTCAATCTGGGAGTGACAGAATCCTTTCTCTAATGAACAGGAAGTATACAAGGGATAAGTATATAAGTCTTGTAAACTACGCAAAAAGCGTAATTCCTGACCTTGTACTGACAAGCGATGTTATAGTCGGGTTCCCGACCGAGACAGAAGAAGATTTTCAACAGACATTATCACTTGTAAATGAGATTGATTTTCAGGGACTTTATACTTTTATTTATTCTGTCAGAAACGGAACACCGGCAGCAAAAATGGAACAGGTCGAAGACTTCGTTAAACATGAAAGATTCAATCGACTGTGTGAACTCCAAAATCATAAAGCAACTGAATTTAACAAGAGATATATCGGTAAAACCGTTAAAGTCCTTGTTGACGGTCATATGGCAAACAATGATTCGATGATGACAGGAAGGACGGACGGAAATGTTATAGTAAATTTCCCGTCATGCAATGTCGATCCCGGCAGTTTCTTGTTTGTCAATGTAGACAGGGCTCTTAATTGGGCGGTATTTGGAAATGCAATCATATAAATTAAAATAATAAAATACAGGAGTAAATAAAATGAACGAAATTGTTGAACTTGCAAAAAAAATCGGACAAATGCTCAAAGACAGCGAAGAGTTTAAAAAATACGAAGAAGTAAGGGCGAGATATGAAACCGATTCCGAACTTCAAATGCAGATAGGTGAATTTAACCTTCGTAAAATGGCTGTAATGAATGAAATGGAAAAAGAAGATAAAGACGAGGCAAAATTCGAAAGACTTCAGAATGAAATGCGTGAAGCATACAGAACGGCTATGGCTAATCCGCTTATGACGGAATTTAATGAAGCAAAAGAAGCTTTTGAAAACATGGTAAATAATGTTTATTCAATTATAAGCTATCAGATAACCGGCGAAACAGGTTCGTGCGATAAATCTCACTGTGCCACATGCGGAGGCGGCTGTCACTGATTAAACAATTAAATCAGTTGAAAGGAACAGTTTAAAATGGCGGGAACATTATCGCCGATGATGAAGCAGTATCTTACCGTAAAAGACAAATACAAAGATTCTATTCTTCTTTACCGTCTTGGCGATTTTTATGAAATGTTTTTTGACGATGCGATCGTTGCATCCAAAGAACTTGATATTACTCTTACCGGAAGAGATTGCGGTCTTGATAAGAGAGCTCCTATGTGCGGAGTTCCTTATCACAGCGTAGACGGATACATATCACGCCTGATATCAAAAGGGTATAAAGTATCTATTTGTGAACAAAAAAAGGACGAAGATACCAATGAAGTAACGGGACGCGAAGTTACCCGAACAATTACTCCGGGCACCGTAACCGACCCCGAAATGCTTGATTCAACAAAAAACAGATATATTGTATCGGCATTCCAGGAAGAAAGAAAAATATCTTTATGTTTTGCCGATCTGTCTACGGGAGACGTTATCCTCTCCGATAATTATTCTGTTTCAGATTCTGTTATATACGGTGAACTTACAAGATATAGCCCGAATGAAATATATCTGCCTTCTTCTCTACTAAAAAACGAATCAATTGCATTATTTGTTAAAAATTCATCTAATTGCATTGTTACTGAAGTTTCGGATGATGTAATAAAAGATAAAATTGCAACTTTTCCGGAAAAAGTGCTTTCGCATCTTGGTGATAAAGCAGACCTATTTCCTTTTGACAATAAGCTTGCGGCCGACAATTTCGGTTTTTTGCTTGGTTATCTGTACGATACTCAGCTTTGTGACCTTAGACATCTAAACAAAATAACCGTTAATTCAAGGAAAGATTTTCTTGAAATAGATTCCTCTTCATGGAGAAATCTTGAAATTACGGAAAATATGCGAACAAAGGAAAAACATGGTTCTCTGCTTGGAGTACTTGACCGCACATGCACCGCAATGGGCGCCAGATTTCTTCGTAAAAGCATTGAAAGGCCGTATGCGAATGCTGTAGCTATCGTAAACAGACTGAATGCCGTCAGAGTGCTTATTGAGGACAATAAAACGAGAGATCAGCTTTACTCGGCGCTAAAAAACATCAGAGATATAGAAAGACTTAATTCAAAAATCGTTTATGGAACTATCAGTCCCAGAGATTTAATTGCGCTTTCATCGTCTTTATCATATGTGTCTGAGCTAAAACAAATAATTGAACCTCTTCAATCATCCGTCCTGAAAGAAATATTTAATAAACTTGATTCTTTACCGCAGATCTGCACTCTGATTTCAAAAGCTATAATTGACGATCCCCCCGTATTGATAAGAGAAGGCGGATTTATAAAAAAAGGCTATAACGAAGAGATAGACAGACTTCGCTCTTTACAGACAGACGCAAAAGGAGTTCTTGCAGGAGTAGAACAGCAGGAAAAAGAAAGAACAGGAATTAAGACGCTTCGAATAGGATATAATAAGGTATTCGGATATTATATTGAAGTTACCAACTCATTTCTTTCGCAGGTTCCCGAAGAATATATAAGAAAACAGACGTTGGTCAACGCCGAACGTTACATTACACCCGAACTGAAACGAATCGAAGAGGACCTTTTATCTGCAAGCGATAAGCTTATCGCATTGGAAAACAATCTATATCGAGAAATTGTCGATTTTATAGGACAGTATATAATTCCGATAAAGGAAACAGCAAATGCAGTCGGTTATTTGGATATGCTTGTTTCTTTTGCGAATGTTTCGGCAAAAAACGGATATGTTCAACCTGATATAGATTTATCGGATGTTATTTCGATCAAAAACGGACGTCATCCGGTCCTTGAATCATTGATAAAATCCGAACTATTTATTCCGAATGACACTTATCTGAATACATCGTCAGACAGGATGGCTGTTATTACCGGTCCGAATATGGCGGGAAAATCAACATATATGCGCCAGGTAGCCCTGATAGTAATAATGGCTCAGATCGGGTGTTTTGTGCCTGCTTACTCTGCGCAAATCGGCGTTGTTGATAAAATATTTACGCGTGTAGGGGCGACTGACGACCTTGTTTCGGGACAATCCACTTTCATGATGGAGATGAACGAGGTTGCATATATAGTTAAAAACGCCACTAAACGAAGCCTGTTGATTTTTGACGAAATCGGCAGAGGAACCAGTACTTTTGACGGCATGAGCATCGCTCAGGCCGTTTTGGAAAACGTTTCAAATAAAATAAAAGCAAGGTCTCTGTTTGCAACGCATTATCATGAGCTTACTTCTCTTGAAGAAAAATACGAAGGAATAAAGAATTACAGTATCGCTGCTAAAAAAAGAGGAAAAGACATTATTTTCCTCCGCAAGATAGTCAGGGGAGGGACTGATGACAGCTACGGTATAGATGTAGCTCGTCTGGCAGGAGTTCCCGACGATATTATCAGAAGAGCAGAAGAAATACTGTCTGAGCTTGAAAACGGAAGAATATCGTATAAATCAGAAATAAGTCATACTGATAATGATATTCAAACATCTTTTAAAAACACGCTTCGTGATGAAATTATAGACAGATTGATTAAATTAGATGCAACAGTAATTACACCTGTGGAAGCATTAAATGAGCTATATGATCTGTCACAAAAAGCAAAGGAAGCAGAATGAACAAAATTAAAATTCTCGACAACGATATTTCCGATCTGATTGCGGCGGGAGAAGTTGTGGAAAGACCTGCCTCTGTAGTAAAAGAACTTGTTGAAAACTCAATAGACGCGGGGGCAAAAAAAATTACAATTGAAATTGTCGGAAGTGGTATCGATTATATTCGCATTACCGACGACGGATGCGGCATGTCTCCGGATGACGCCAAAGCTGCTTTTAAAAAACATGCAACAAGCAAAATTTCAACAAAAGCTGATTTATACTCAATTAATACTCTCGGATTCAGGGGAGAAGCGTTAGCCGCTATTTCCGCTGTCTCAAAGATACTGTTGAAAACAAAGGAACAGTCTTCTGTTTCCGGATACTATGTTTCTCTTGAAGGCGGGAGGATTATTGATGAAGGCGATATCGGACTTTCCGACGGCACAACAATAGAAGTCCGTAACCTGTTTTACAATACTCCTGCAAGACTGAAATTCGTTAAGTCTGAACAGACGGAAAGAGCAGCTATCAGCAGTCTTATTGAAAAACTTGCTATATCTCATACCGACATTGCGTTTTCGTATATAATAAACGGTGTGCAGCGTTTTTTTACTTCTGCAAACGGAAGTCTTGATAACGCGGCATATTCCGTGTTCGGGTCTGAACTTGCTTCTGATTTAATACCCGTTGATTATAACGGAAACGGTATTGGTATTCATGGTTTGATAGGAAGGCCTCTCGCCACAAAAACCAATAGAAATTTCCAGATTTTCTTTGTAAACAGACGTCTTGTAAAATCAAGGACTCTTCAGCTTGCTTTCGAAATGTCATACAAAAACAGTATGCTTGTCGGACGCTATCCCGTATGTATTCTCTTCCTTGAAATCGACTCAACAGAAATTGATGTTAACGTCCACCCTTCAAAGCTTGAGATTAAGTTTTCCAACGAAAAAATAATTGCCAACGCTATTTCTGAAAGCGTTCGTGAAGCATTGTCTGTGGAATCGGGCATTTATCAGATAAAGGTGCCTTTAAATAATGTGTTAAAACCGGGAAATGACACAGAAAAAGATTTTTCTGATTCCGTTGCTTCAGTAAAAGAAGTTGACGATATCAAGCATATCAATGATTGGGATATTATATCATTCAAGAATTCACATAATAATTCAAGCAGATCTGATACCCAGTCTTCAAATATAAGCCGCAATTCTTATTCATATGGTATAGATATGAATAAAGATGACGTATTCAGTCTTCGAAGCGACCCGTTTGAAGCAGTATCTAGAATAAAAGAATTTGTTGATAAAAACAATATAGAGGTCGATACAGAAAAAATCATTCAGCTTGCAAATGCGTCATCGAAAACCGACACTGATTCCACAACAGATACCGTTAATAATCACAATAATTCAAACAATGAGGAATTGACTGTTTCTTTGGATAATTCTCCGGATTATAAGCTTATAGGCGAGGTATTCAATACGTATATTATTATCGAATTACCCGAAACTATAATGTTTATCGATAAGCATGCTTTGCATGAGCGGATGATTTTCGAAAAGCTCAGGTCTTCTGATTATATCGAAGTTCAGACTTTTCTTGCTCCGAAGCTTTTGTCTGTTTCCGAATCAGACAGAGCTGTTTTAATGGAAAACAAATCAGGACTCAAGCAACTGGGCTTTGATATCGATGATCTTGACGGAACACTAATTCTGAGAGAAATTCCCGTTGTGCTCGATGAGGAAGATATTGAAGTTGTACTTTCCGAAATAGCTTCGGAACTGAAACTTAAATCGTATGCCGAAAAAGAACTTCTTGATAAGTTTCTCTATACAATTTCGTGCAAAGCAGCAATTAAAAGCGGTAAGCGAAGTTCTGAATTTGAACTTAAGGGGCTTATTGATGAATATTTGAGAAAAAGGAATAAATTGAAGTATTGTCCTCACGGAAGACCGATTGTTTTCATTATGACTAAAACTGCAATAGAAAAGCAGTTTAGGCGTATTGTGGGGTAGGGAAAGTGGATAAAGTTCTTGTTATTCTCGGTCCTACCGCAACGGGTAAGTCAAAACTGTCGGTCGAACTTGCAAAAGAATTTAACGGTGAAATAATATCCGCTGACTCCATGCAGGTATATAGGGGTATGGATATCGGAACAGCTAAAGTAACCGATGCAGAGATGCATGGAATACCGCATCATATGATAGATATTGTTGAGCCGTCGTGTGAGTTTTCACTTTCCGACTTCCTGGATATAGCAAAAAAAACAATTCGCGATATAATTTCGCGCAACAAATTTCCGATTATTGTCGGAGGAACAGGGCTTTATATTTCATCGTTAACCGAAAATATTAAATTATCTCCCGCAAAGGCAGACAGCGAATACAGAAATTTTCTTAAATATTATGCAGACGCAAACGGTCCTGGAGAATTAAAAGCTTTGCTTCGTTCTGTAGATCCTGAGTCTTACGACAAATTGAACGTCAACGATATAAGACGTGTTTCACGAGCGCTTGAGATTTATCGAAGTGAAGGCAAAACAGTTGAAGAGTTTAACAGGGAATCAAAACAGGACCCTGAATTTTACTTTTTTAAAATCGGGCTTACTTCGTTAGATAGGGAGTACCTGTATTCAAGAATTAACAGACGTGTTGATGAAATGATGGATCATGGTTTCCTTCAGGAAGCAAGTGATTTATTCCGAGGCGAAATATCTTCGACCGCTTCGCAGGCGATCGGTTACAGGCAGCTATACGATTATTTATCAGATAAAATTACTCTTGAAGAAGCGGTAGAACAGATAAAACTCGAAAGCCGAAGGTATGCAAAAAGGCAATTAACATGGTTCAAAAGAGACAAAAGTATCATTTGGCACAATATTGATACAAATAATTTCGAAGAAATTTTGAATTCTTGTATAAAACATATGGTAAAATTCTTAAAAGTGTGATATAATAAAGATTGAAAATTAATATGGAGGTGTATGCTATGGATAATGATTATACAAACCGTGTTTCCGAATCAGCAGAAAACATCTCGCAAGATAGTTTCAAGTTCAAAAATGTCAATTTGCAGGATCTTTTTCTGAATTACGCTAGAAAAGAAAAAATCATTTTAACAATATATCTTGTAAACGGTTTCCAGCTTAGAGGAATAGTTCGCGGATTTGATTCATATTCTATTTTGTTCGAATCCGACGGAAAACTGAACATGGTGTATAAGCATGCCATTTCGACAATACAACCTTCCAGACCGATTAATATATTCTAGAATTCATGAAATCTAATTCGCTTTTTAATCTTCTGTTCTATATTTTTTCATTAATTCTTGCTGCTTACTTTTTCTTCAGTTTTTTCTCTACTTCTTTATTCTCACAACAGGTAGTTTCAGAAATTGTTGAAGAATCGTCTGTAGATAATCATATTGACATCAGCGGAATTGCATTGAGAGATGAAATTGTTCTTTACGCCGATGAGGATTATAAATTTATTCACTATAATTATTCGGACGGGGCAAGAATAGCCAGATATTCTCCATATGCAACATATAATCAGGATAATATTTCAGACAGTCAGATGCAAAATCTTTCATACCTTAATAAAAAGCTTGAAAGACTTAAGGATACCATAAGAAAAAGTACCCAGTATGATTCGTTAACAGTTGAGCAGAGTATTAAAAATTCAATTATTTCTTTTCTCAATTCCGGAAGCGATGATGACTTTAATCAAAAGAGTAT
The DNA here is from genome assembly GCA_017427285.1 of Clostridia bacterium. Lineage (GTDB taxonomy): Bacteria > Bacillota > Clostridia > Oscillospirales > UBA644 > HGM12619. The sequence goes on along the minus strand of JAFRTE010000007.1, from coordinate 3,466 downwards.
CAGTGAAGAAAAAGTTCAGTCTGCTTTTGACCAGAGACTTTTACAATCCGAAGGATCTTCATATATCACAAATGTTATTGCGTCCATCGAAAGTGAAATTTCTCAGATATATCAGGATGCCGGATCATCATCGAAATCACTCTACAGCCCATCTGCTGGTTATTTTTATTCAAATATTGACGGTTATGAATATCTCAATATGTCCGATTATAAAGAACCGACAGTTGCAATGTATGAATCGCTGATGCAAATGCCTCAAAGTGAAATATCTGATTTTGCAGTCGGAAAACTACAGCATTATTCATATTGGGCATTTATAGCTGAAGTACCTTCTTCTGTGGCTTCCGATCTATATGTCGGAAAATCCGTTACCCTTGAATTTGATATTGATGAAATCGGTGCAACTAAAATAACAACTTTTGTTGAATATATTTCAAGGCCTGTCAACGACAAAAATGCAGTAAGATTTCGCTGCGGGACATTGACCGCAGAACTGTTTGGTCTTCGCAAGCAAACTTCCCATATGATTCTAAAAACATATACCGGGTTGAAGGTAAGCAATGAAGCATTAAGGGTCGTTGACGGTGTTACCGGAGTTTATGTTCTCTCAGCACAGCGTATTCTTTTTAAACCGATAGAAATAGTATTTGTTACCGACGAATATTCTCTTGTAAAACCGCAGCCGACCTCCGCTGAAAATACGCTTAAAGCGCAGGATGAAGTAATTATCGGAGGTAAAGGCCTCGAAGATAAAAAAATATTGAATCTTACAAAAAATGATTAAAGATAACTATAATGAAATAATTGCCCGAATATCCGAGTATGCTGAACCCTCGACTGTTACCGTTGTGGCAGTAACGAAATATCAATCCTTAGAATCTGCCAATCAAGCTATTTTGTGCGGAATTAAAGATATAGGAGAAAATAGGGTACAGCAGCTTTGTGAAAGAAACGAACTTTTTTTACCTGTTAAAAAACATTTGATAGGCCATCTTCAAACAAATAAAGTAAAACCAGCTGTTGCCATTGCAGATCTTATCCAATCTGTCGATTCCGTAAGAGTAGCCGTTGAAATTGCAAAACAGGCCTCTAAACTCGATAAGATTCAGGATGTTTTGATTGAGATCAACATCGCCGATGAAGCAACTAAAACAGGGGCTTCAATTAATGATCTAAATGATATTTTAAATGCCTGCGCAAACATTTCAGGTATTTCGGTGAAGGGATTAATGGCAGTGATGCCCATAGGCGCGCAAGAATATTATTTTGAAAAAATGTATTCGCTTTTTCAAGATGCCAAAACACGTAATTTTACAAACACACAACTTCAGACTCTGTCAATGGGAATGTCTGATGATTATCCTTTAGCAGTTAAGCACGGATCCAATATGATCAGAGTTGGAAGGACACTTTTTAAATAAATTCATTAACAGAAAGGAATCCTAAGATGGGTATCTTTAAAAAATTGTTTCCTGATGACACTATGAACGATGACGATATGCCGGTCGCTCAGGGTTTTCAGGACGAAAACGAACCGGATGACGGTTACAAACCGAGACCGCAGTTTATTCTTGCAAAACCTGAGAAGAGAGAAGATCTTATTGATATCGCAGATAATCTTCTGGACAGAAAGACCGTAATCCTTAATCTGGAATTAGTTCCGAACGAAACACGTCGTTTTGTTGATTTTTTAAGCGGTGTAGCATACGCACTTAACGGACAGGTCAAAAAGATTGCAGGTCATACTTTCCTTATTATCCCGGGAGGACTTGATATTTCCGGAGATATTTTTGACGACATAGAAAGCGAATTGAATTTCTGATGAATGATTCTGCCGATTTTATCTTTGAGGCACACATCAGAGACCTTGTTCTTAAAGCTAATAAAACCGGCAAAACAGTTTTCTCGGATTTTTTGTCTGATAATTCAGCATTTGCAGCCGTTAATACACTTAAGAACCTCAAATGCAAATATCTTCTATACGGCGGATACGATGATGCCGAATACCGCATGCTTGCTGTTTTCTTCGATAATGAACCAGAAAACAGCGATTTCCCCATTCAATGTCTCAGAGTTGCCTCGAACAACAAAAATGCATCAATGACACACAGAGACTATATGGGAGCATTAATGTCTCTCGGGATAGAAAGAGATTCATTCGGTGATATTATTGCATTCCCGACAGAGGCATATGTATTCGTTAACAAATCCATTTCAGACTATATTGCTTCTTCTCTTGTTTCTGTCGGAAGAAACACATGCCATGTTTCTTATGCATCCGGCGATTTTCTTTCGATGATTAAACGACAGTTTGATGAAAAATCCATTATTATCACATCAGACAGAATAGATTGTTTCGTTTCATCCGTCTGCAACTTTTCGAGAGAAAAAAGCTCCAAAACTATACAAGATAAACTTGTTTTTATCAACGGAAAAGAAGTAAGCAATTCGTCGTTTAAAATAAAAGAAAACGACATAATAGTAATATGTGGGTTCGGGAAATATATTGTCGGACAATTTGAAGGCAAAACACATAAAAACAGGCTGAAACTAAAAGTAAAAAAATATAACTGATAAACAATAAAGGGGTGCACTTGATGATTACGCCAAAAGAAATCGAAATGAAGGAATTTTCAAGAACAAAAGTCGGTGGATACAATCCTGACGAAGTTGAAGATTTCCTCAACAGAATCCTTGAGGATTATTCTGCTCTTATTGAAGAACGTGATGCGCTTAATAAAAGAGTCGCATATCTTAATGACAAGATCGAGCGGTCACGTGACGACCAGGATAAGATGAGATCAGCCGTTGTAACCAATCAGAAATCATATGACGACATGATGGGATCTGCAAAGAAAAAAGCTGATAAAATCGTATCCGATGCACAAGACTATGCTAAGCGCCTGATAGAAACAGCGAAAGAAGAGGCTGACCATCAGCAGCAGGTTAAAACTCAGCTGACAGCTGAAGTTGAGTCTTTTAAGTCCAGACTTCTTTCTATCTATGAAAACCATGTTAAACTCATCTCTTCAATTCCTGTATTTAAAAAGGATGATGAAGAATATGAATCGGGTGCGCTTGAAATGTTAAAGGTTGCAACAGCTGATGTTGCTACTTCGCTCTCTTCTTATTCCGAGGATCCGATCGATACGGGCGATTTTAAAGAAGCTGAAGACGAAGATGACGACCTTGATATCCCAAACGATTCAACAATTATTATGCCCTCAGTTCATGCTGAAAAACAATCCGATTCTTCTCGTTTACGCAGACCTGCAAAGATGCAGAACGACGATTTCGATCTTGACGATGATGACGATGACGATATTGACGATACCAGCGCAAACGATAAACAAATCAAAGGATTATTCTCGTCTGAAAAGAAGAAAAAGTCGCTTTTCGGTTCGGGAAATTAAAAAAAGAGCATCTTCAGCAAATATAATAATGACGATGACGACGATGATTACGA
>JAFRTE010000006.1 GCA_017427285.1 Clostridia bacterium | reverse complement strand
TTAACGGTAATAGACCTTGATACCGTAATGCCCGGACTTGCCGGACACGATTTCGGAGACGCGATAAGATTTGCAACCAATTTCGTTGAAGAAGACAGCAAAGACTATGACAAAGCCGGAGTAAATCTTAAAGTATTCGAAGCGTTTACAAGGGGCTTTATCTCAAAAACATACGATACCCTTACAGAAAACGAACTTTCCACCCTCGCGCTAAGCGGATTTGTCCTCGCATGCGAATTATCAACAAGATTTCTTGACGATTATATAACGGGAGACAGATATTTCAAAACTCTTTACCCTGAACACAATCTTGTAAGAACAAGATGCCAGATATCGCTTGCAAAAGACATGCTCAAGAATATGGACGGCATGGAAGCGATAGTAGATAAATACAGAAAACAGTACAAATAATCGAGGTGCAGTAAAAATGAAGGCAAATGCGGTCAGGCAAATCCGTTGGTCACTGCTTTTTTGTGACTTGCTGGTCTATGCTGCCCTTTCGGCATTATTATTTCTCGTTTTTCCCGATATTCTCAATAATCCCGTCCCTGCGCTTATACATATTGCAGTCGGCGCCGTATTGCTTACGCTTGCAAGACTTCTTTTGAAGGTATACGGACAGATTTTGCGTTACGCAACGTCGGGATATTATCTGAGAATGATATTGGCCGATGCCCTTGCTTGCCTCGCCTCATTTCTGTTTTTATTCGTGCCGGACAGTCTTTCGGCAACAAAGATCGTCCTTCTTTTTACCGTTAATCTCGTTTCCTGTATAACGCTTCATCTGCTGTATCAGAAAGTGTATCAGCAGAGAAACAAAAATTCACTGTTTGAAAAAACAGCTTTAAAGCTGCTTCACGCCTTTTTCCGCGTATCTTTCGACCACGATACAAATAACTCCAAACAGACAGGAATCGCCATAATCGGAGCAGGCGAGGTCGGTACGATGCTTGCCAACGAACTTGTCAGAAATCCCGGTTCCGAGTACGATCCCGTGTGTTTTGTGGATAATGACAAGGTTAAAATCAACAGGACCATCAACGGTATTCCCGTTATTTCCCCGAGCGGAAACCTTAAAGCAAAACTTGACGCTTTATCCGTAAGCGAAGTTGTGATCGCCGTATCGAACGTCTCAAAAGACAGACGCCTTGAGCTTTACAATAAATATAAGGACCTCGGATACAAGGTAAAAACATACGATTATCCTCTGCTTAACGACAGCGAGGATGCAATGCGCCGTATTCGTAATTTCGATATGGAAAACCTTCTTTTCCGTGAAAAAAGACATTTTATGGATCCTGCTGTTAGATCCTTTTACAGCGGTAAAAACGTTCTTATTACGGGCGGAGGCGGCTCGATCGGCTCCGAGCTTGCAAGGCAGGTCGCTTCGTGCTCGCCTGCAAGACTAACAATACTTGACGTTTACGAAAACGGAGCATACGATATTCAGCAGGAGCTTCGCAGTATATACGGCGATAAGCTTGATATGCGTGTCGAGATAGTTAATGTCTGCGACAGCGACCATGTAAATAAGATTTTCCGCGAGCATACGCCTGATATCGTTATTCACGCCGCAGCTCATAAGCATGTCCCGCTGATGGAGCGTAACGTTCTCGAAGCTGTCAACAACAATGTATTCGGCACTCTCAACGTTGTCACCGCCTGCGAAACTTTCGGCGTAAAACGCTTCATTATGGTAAGTACCGATAAGGCGGTCAACCCCACAAACGTAATGGGAGCCACCAAACGTATGTGCGAAATGATCGTTCAGAGCCGTTCCGGAGGCGCAACGTCATTTTCCGCAACACGATTCGGCAACGTTCTTGGCAGCAACGGTTCAGTCGTTCCTCTTTTCAAAAGACAGATTGCAGGCGGCGGTCCGATAACCCTTACGGACAGACGCATAACAAGATATTTTATGACGATCCCCGAAGCGTCGCAGCTCGTTTTAACGAGCGGCGCAATGGCAAAAAACGGCGAGCTTTATGTTCTTGATATGGGCGAACCCGTTAAAATCCTCGATCTTGCCGAAAGCATGGTCCGTCTCAGCGGACTTACCCCCTATAAGGATATAGATATTGTCGAAATCGGCTTGCGTCCGGGTGAAAAGCTTTATGAAGAGCTTCTTATCAAAACGGAAGAGCTTGATAAAACGGATAACGATCTTATTTTCGTCGAACGCGACAAACCTCTCGGCAAAGATGAAATAGCTCGCAAACTCGAGATCCTCAAAAAAGCGCTTGCAACCGAAAGCAACAGGGAAGTAAGAAAAGCCCTGAAAGAGGTAGTTCCCACATACAGAGACCCCAAAGATGTCAACGGTGAAGATTGACTGTATATTGACCTTGAAATCAACACAACAACCGATCTATTTATCAGATTTATTATGTCAGAACAGAATAATAGCGAAAACAAAAAGAAAAGAAAAATCCCCCTTGCGTTAAAAATAATCCTTATCGTCGTTTTATGCCTTGTCCTTATCGGAGCAGCTTTGTTCGGCTACGTTTATTCGTTACTGAACAAGATTAACCGTCCTGATCCGAACGAGGTATATCTCACCGAGGAAGAGCTCCTTCTTATCGAACAGGAAGAGGAGGGGTACGATCCCGAGGAGACAGGTTTTTTTGAAATAATCCCCGACGAGGACGAAGAACTGTGGGATCCGAACGAAGAGAACGCAGAAACCGTCCCTTCCGAGACCGAAATAACCGATCCCGAAAAGACCGGGGAAAGCAATACGGAACAGTCCACCGAAACCGCTTCAAGCCAGCCGTCGGGAAGTCCTTCGGACGATTCATCCTCCGGCAGCTCATCAAACAGTTCGTCTTCAGGCACGTCCTCTTCAAGCAGCGCTCCGAAGGTCGATACAAGCCGTGTGATTTCTCCCGATCAGATAAAATTCAACCCGCTTGACAACGCTACCATTACAGGCAAAAACCTTATAAACATACTTCTTATCGGTCAGGACAGACGGCAGTATGAATCAACACGTCAGCGTTCCGATTCGATGATACTCGCAACCGTCAATAAAGAAAAGAAAACAGTCACTCTCACTTCGTTTGTCCGCGATATATATGTTCAGATACCGGGATATCAGAATAACCGTCTCAATGCGGCTTTCCGCTTCGGCGGCATGAAGCTCCTTGACCAAACGTTTGAGAAGAATTTCGGCGTTAAGATTGACGCAAACGTTTGCGTCGATTTCGGACAGTTTACATCGCTCATAGATAAACTCGGAGGCATCGATATCGAAATAACCGATGCCGAAGCAAAAGTTCTTTCTCTGCCGTCGTCAGGCATGGTTCATCTTAACGGTTCAAAAACGCTGAGCTATGCGCGTATCAGAAAAATTGATTCCGATATCAAACGCTCTGAAAGACAGCGTAAAGTATTGCTTGCTCTTTACAGCAAGTATAAAGACAAGAGCGCAACCGAGCTGCTTGCCATGCTTGATGATATTTTACCACTCATCACCACGGACTTAAGCAACTGGGAAATCCTGAGCTATGCAACCGAACTTTTGCCGATGTCGAAAGAGTTTACCGTAATAACGCAAAGAGTCCCCATAAACAAGTCGTATTACTACGCAACTATAGACGGACGCGCGTTAACTATAATAGATTTCGAGAAAAATCAGCAATTTTTAATCGACACTCTTCTTGACTGATCAAAGGAGCGGAAATGAAAACTTTTTTAAGCGGTATCCTTGCCGGGATAAGCATTTCTTTGGGCGGAACGGTCTTTCTTCTTTGTGATTCCAAATTAGTAGGCGCAATATTCTTTACTGTAGGTC
>JAFRTE010000049.1 GCA_017427285.1 Clostridia bacterium | reverse complement strand
TTCAGTTTTTTATTACTTTGTTTTGCAGGTATTCTCTTTATCTCCATTTTTATTTCTACTCCATCCCCAATAAAAATATGTTTTTATTCTTCCTGTCTCCACTCTTCACACGTTCGAGATAGAAATTGTAAAACCGGGAATATGGGACGGGGGAGAATTTTTCTTTCGGAAACTCCATCTTCTCTTCAGTCTTTTCTCCGTTTCTCCATACAATGCTTACGCTGCTTTCTCCTGCGTTAATACGCTCAACGCTGTCGTCAAGCCAGTAAAACTCCACACTTTTCATTTTTTGTCCATATTCTTTCGCGTATGCCTTTATGACCGCATTGTCAAGATAATCCTGAATAACAAGATAGTTTCTGCAGCCGCCTTTTCCGTAGCAGCCCCAGCCGCCGTTACGGATCCTCATATTTCCGCATGTGAAATCATTCAGACTTCCGTGGACAAGTATGCTTCCGCAATACGGACATCGCAGCATTTCTCCGTAGGGGTACGATATATTCCCTTTCTTCACATTTTTCATACTCAGTATCTTCTGCACCTGCTCGAATAAATGTCTGTTTATAATCGCTTCATGCGCGTCTTTTACATAAAACTTCGGCAGCTCCCCGCTGTTGCGGATTATCTTATGCGTAAGATGGTTTTCCGTATATGATTTTTGAAGGACTGCGTCTCCAATATATCTTTCGTTTTTCAGCATTTTATCTATCTGCCAGTGGTTCCATCTGTCCGATACCGCGGGCTTTATACATCTTGCGTTCAGATCGTCCGTAATGCTTCTTCTCGTTTCGCCGTGAGCGTAACGTAAAAATATCTCACTTACTATCTCCGCTTCTTCCTTGTTGACGATATATCCTTCGTCTTTAGTATGATAATACCCGTAGATCGGTACTTTTGCCTCTTTACCTTCTTCAAACCGCTTTCGTTTTCCCCATTTGATGTTTTCAGAAATGCTTCTGCTTTCCTCCTGCGCAAACGAAGCCATTATCGTCAGGATCATTTCCGATGCTGACTCTCCCGTATCAATGCCTTCCTTTTCGAAATACACATTAACGCCTATAGACTGCAAATGACGGACGTAATTTATGCAGTCCAGCGTATTTCTCGCAAAACGCGAAATGCTTTTCGTTATTATGTAGTCGATAAGCCCGTTTTCACAGTCAGATATCATCCGTAAAAACGCAGTTCTGTTTTTTACCTGAGTACCCGTAATCCCTTCGTCAGTATATATGTTTACAAGCTCCCAGTCTCTGTGAAAAGCGAGACGGTAGCGAAACGCTTCCATCTGATTTTCAAGACTTTCAAGCTGCGCGTCTTTGTCGGTACTAACCCTGCAGTATGCAGCCACACGCTTTCGTCTTGCAAGGACTTGCGGTTCAATTTTCGTTACAACCATTTTTCACAGCTCCTTTCAGAAGCGCAATATCGTCTTCGCTTCGCTTTCTGTGACTGTTCAAAAGATTTCGACTGATGATCTCCTGCACGGAATTATACAAATCCGTCGAAACTATCGCCTCGTGATGGCCCTTAATGTAATAACGATCACGGTAATTATAGTTTACGACTGCTTTACCAGGAACAAGGCATACTTTCTTGTGGGAATAGTAATCCCCTATATACACCGGATTCATGAGAATACTTTTCAGCCGGGTAGTTTTCCATGTGTATCCATCCGTCTCTTTCTCATTCAAAGCGGCGAGTATTTCTTTGTATGTCCTTCCTTCAGCGGCCATCGCAAACGCGGTCCTGACTTTATCGGCATCCTTTTCATACACTTCCCAGACATTGTCCCCGGCGTTTCTGTACCCGAAAGCCGTCCTTCCGTACGGTCTGCCTTCGCGAGCATACTGATCATGACTCGCAACCGAATGTCTGCTTATGCTGTTGCTTTCCTCCTGAGCTATAGCGGAAAAGATATTCAGAAGAAGATCGCATTTCGTATCGCGGGAATTGAGATTTTCTCTTTCAAAGCGGATATTTACCCCTGCGCATCGAAGTTCTCTTACCATTTCCGCGCATTCCGCCATATTACGCGCGAATCTTGAGATGGACTTTGTGAGAATGAGGTCTATTTCTCCCTTCCTGCTGTCTTCAAGC
>JAFRTE010000048.1 GCA_017427285.1 Clostridia bacterium | reverse complement strand
TTATTCTTGGTTTCAATTCGCTCATGTTCCTTACCTCCTGTGGAAGCAGGCTCGTCTGGTACTAACTCAATCACATCGGTAATCTCACAATTCAGCGTTTCGCAGATACGGGCTAATGTATCCATGCTGATGTGCTTTCCCTCTTTGCTCATGTTGGCAATCATATTCGTTGTCATACCGGCGGCAAGCCTTAAATCCTCTTTCCTCATATCACGCTCTAACAGTGTGTGCCAGAGTGGTTTATAGCTGATGTGCATATTGTTTTCCTGCCTTTCTATCCATACCACCGGAGCGGCTGCCCCGGCAGGAACTTTTCTCTTATTATAGCACCAATCTTGTGAAATCACAATTTATTCTTGTAGCCTGCCGCTGATACCGTCTGGATTGGCTTTTCCTTTCTTTTTGTTCCCTTTAATTAGCCATGAACTGTATCGACCCCGGGGTGGGATTATGCGTTTTACTTCAGAAAAGGACAGATTTGTAATTATACTATTTGATATTGCCCGATAAATCTTTTCTGTATATTCTGATTATGGGTAAAACCGATATGACAACCGCGCATGCAACCGTAATGGCAAACATGGCGAGAAGTGACGGAAGAGAGAATGACATCAGAAACACTTCGTCCGATTCCGCAAAGGGAGTGAATCTCAGTAAAAAGGCGATAATTATACCTACAGCCACGCCTATTGAGGCAAAAGAAACATATTCGGATATTATTTCTGCCGAAATCCTGCCAAATGAAGCTCCGACAAACTTTTTAACAGCGACAGTATATGTTTTTCTGTCTATATAATATATCGAAACGATGGCGATGTTGATTATAAGGGCGAGGATAACATAGTTGTATATTCTTCTTGTGAAGTACGCTATGGACCGTATCTTCCTTTCGTGTATTATTTCTGCAGCCTGTTCGAGCGCTTCATCCGACAGACGGCTGAAAAGGGCTTCAACAACATTGTCCGTATTGCCCTCGCTTCCTCCGTCGACAGCAAATCTGCCGTATGCTGCGGCTCTTTCGAAATATGCGCCCATGTTGAGCCAGACCATATTGTCAAGATCGGTAACTTCGTCTTCCCTGCCCATATATCCGACAACCTCGTATTTTTTATTGCCGTAAATATAATAATCTTTGCCGTTTTCAGTTGTAATGTTTCGTTTGCAGAGCGTTCCCAAAACAGCCACTGCGGCTCCGTTTTCCATCTCGTCTTTTGTGAAAAATCTGCCTTCAAGCATGTTCGGAACAGCAGCGTTTCCGTTAAAATACACAGCGCGGATACTGTCGTAATCTCTGTCCGAGGTTTCTGAAACATTGAAGTAAAGCGCATAGTCGCTTCCAAGCTCGTTATACGGTAACGTCTCGCCCTTGCCGTAGTTTATGCTGAACTTACGCATATACTGTGAATAAAATTCATTGTAATACATATCTTCGTTTGCGGCGGAAATTATAAGATTTATAAACATAAGCGCAAACAGAGAGACTATGGCGTACATTGAAACGAGAATCGCTTTAACATAAACTGTTTGTTTCATTTGGATTACTGAGTTACTCCCTCTGTTTAAGATTTTCAACAATACCAAATTTATTAAGAGAAACAGCAGCAACAGCTGCGGAGAGCAATAATGAAAACAGATTGAAAGCTAAAACGATGTAAATAATATTTGTTCCGGCGTATGTTTCTGTATTCATTCTGATTCTGTAAAAAAACAAACGGTACGGCAGCATAAAGAAAAACACATCTGCCACAAACAAAAGTATTGATATTTCTGTTACTGAGCACATTATCAAATCATATACGGTTGCGCCGTTTAGTGCGTGAACTGCGTAATTCCGATAATTTGTAAAAACTGTATTTCCGACAAACAGGATTATTCCGATCAGAAAAAACAAATACACTGGGGTCGGAAAAGCAGGGAAACAGCAAAATGCGCAAAAATAGGCCGAAAACATGGTTTTTAAGTCCGTTTTCGGCCGTTTTATGGTCGGAGTGACAGGGTTCGAACCTGCGGCCTCAACATCCCAAATGTCGCGCGCTCCCAACTGCGCTACACCCCGTTAAAAAAGTGTTTTACCGCTTGTTTGCGGTATTGATTATTATACATTACGCAGCCGTTTTTGTCAAGCGGAATATCGCTTTGAGACTGGATATATTTGTGGCGATTTTGTAAAATCGTCATTTTTTTGCGGTTTGAGCAAGGAAAAAAAGGAATTTTGCCGTATTATATATTGAAGGGAAAAATATGAAAAGAGGTGAACGGTATGCCGCAGTTCGGAGAAGAATTTCTTACCGAGTTAAGGAACAGGTGCGATATAGTATCAATCGTATCGCGATACGTAGATCTGAAAAAGAGATCGTCGTCTTTTGTCGGACTTTGCCCTTTCCATAACGAAAAAACGCCGTCTTTTCATGTTCATCCGGCAAAACAGATGTTTTACTGCTTCGGATGCCATGCGGGAGGGGACGTGATCACCTTTATAATGAAGTCCGAAAACCTTACCTATCCCGAAGCGGTTCATTTTCTTGCGGACAGTGTCGGGCTGCACGTACCTAAAACCACGGCGATAGACAGCGAGATAAGCTCGCTGAGAAAAAAGATTTTTGAAATGAACCGCGTCGCCGCGCGCTATTTTCACGATACGCTGATGTCCGATGCGGGCAAACCGGGGCTTGAATATCTGCAAAAACGCGCTCTTACTCCTCAGTCGATCGTCAGATTCGGTCTCGGATATGCGCCCGAAAGCTGGGATTCTCTGATAAAATATATGCGCTCGCAGGGATATACCGATAACGACCTTAAATCGGCGGGCCTTGTGTCCGTTTCCGAGCAGTCCGGAAAAGATACATCATCAAGAACCCGTATTTTCGATAAATTTCGCAACAGGGTAATGTTTCCCATAATAGATTACAGAAACAACATAATCGGTTTCGGCGGACGCACCCTTGCGGACGATCCCGCAAAATATCTTAATTCTCCCGAAAACATCGTGTTCCGTAAGGGCGAAAACCTTTACGCGATCAACTACGCGCGGACAAACAAGCTCGGTGCGCTGATTCTTGTTGAGGGATATATGGACGTTATCGCGCTTCATCAGGCGGGGTTCAACTCGGCCGTTGCAACGCTCGGAACGGCTCTTACGCCAGCTCAAGCGCGGCTGATGAAACGGTTTACGGATAAGATCATCATATGCTATGACAGCGACGCCGCGGGCAAAAACGCAACGAGGCGCGCGATAGAGATACTGAAAAACGTTGATCTCGATGTAAAGGTCGTAACCGTTACAGGCGGTAAAGATCCCGACGAATTCATCAAGGCATACGGTGCGGATAAATTCCGCGCGCTGCTGGACGGTTCTTCAAACGATATAGAATACAAACTCGGAGAGATCACTTTTAAATACAATCTGGAAATCGACAGCGAAAAGGCGGCTTGTGTGCGGGAATATCTCGGCGTGATAGCAGGCATAAAAAACCGCGTTGAGCGCGAGGTCTATATTGACAAGATAGCGCGCGAAACAGGGCTTACGAAAGAAAACCTGACCGCAGAGCTCGATACTCTCATACGCCGTAAAGTTGCGGAGGAAAAGAAAAACGAGGAGAAAAAGGTTTACACGTCGCTTTCGGGCACGGGAAACGGCTATCTTTCGCGGAAAAACATTTCCGTTTCAAGAGCGGAGGGCGACGTTATATCTCTTATTCTCAATTTCCCTCAAAAACTTGACGAGATAGAAAAACTCATCTCACCCGACGATTTTCTAACCGATTTCAACAAGCGCGTCTATACGGTTTTATGCGAAAAACTGAGAGAAAACCCGTCGTCTCAGCCGCATCTGATGCTTTCGTCTCTGTTTGAACCAGACGAAGTAGGCGTTTTAATGGGATATATTACGGAAGTCGGCGCATTCAGCGTTGACGGCGAGGAAGTACGGGCGGTAGCGGATCGCCTGAAAGCGGAAAAAAAGAAAAAAGAAGCCGCAGGAGCGATATCCGACACAGGTTTTCAGCAATATCTGGAAGATTTAAAAAAGAAAGGGAAATAAAATGGAAAACAACAACAATAACAGCAATCCCGGCAATGCAGCCGATAAAAAGGCGATAATACGCGAGCTGCTCGAACAGGGGAAGGAAAAGGGCTCGCTTTTGCGCAGCGATATCGTGGAAGAGCTTGAAAAACATGAATTTACGGCTGATCAGATAAATGTAATTATCGATGAATTCCGCAATTCGGGCGTAGAAATTGAAGAATCGTTTTCCATCGATGATCTAAACGACCTTAAAAGCATTGAAGAAGAAGCAAATTCTCTTCCGATAGACCCCGAGGATATGGAGGTTTTGCTTCAGTCCGAAGGTATTACGATTGACGACCCCGTAAAGATCTACCTTCACGAAATAGGCCGCGTTGCGCTTCTTACTCCCGAAGAAGAGGCGGAACTGGCGCAGAGGATTTCCGACGGAGACGCAAGCGCGAAAAAACGTCTTAACGAAGCAAACCTTCGTCTTGTTGTATCCATAGCGAAAAGATACGTCGGCCGCGGACTTCTCTTTCTCGACCTTATTCAGGAGGGCAACCTGGGTCTTATAAAGGCGGTCGATAAGTTTGACGCAAACAAGGGCTACAAATTTTCAACGTACGCCACCTGGTGGATACGTCAGGCGATAACGAGAGCCATTGCAGACCAGGCAAGGACGATACGTATTCCCGTTCATATGGTTGAAACTATAGGCAGACTTACAAAAGCCGAGCGCGCGCTCGTTCAGGAGCTCGGACGTCAGCCCAATGCGGAAGAGCTAGCAAAAGAGCTTAATATGAATATCGATAAAGTGCGCGAAATAATGAAAGTGGCGCAGGAGCCGGTATCTCTCGAATCGCCCGTCGGCGAAGAAGAAGACAGCCATCTCGGCGATTTTGTCGAAGATAAGGATATCCCGTCGCCGAGCGATGTTGCGTCTCAGACTATGCTTAAAGAAGAGCTCAACGAAGTGCTCAAAACGCTCAGCGACAGAGAAGCGCGCGTTTTAAGTCTCAGATTTGGACTTGATGACGGCAGGACAAGGACTCTCGAAGAAGTAGGCAAGGAGTTCAACGTAACCCGTGAACGTATAAGACAGATCGAGGCCAAAGCGCTCAGAAAGCTCCGTCATCCGTCGAGAAGCAAACGCCTGAAAGATTTTCTCGATTAAAATAATCAGGTAATTTGCGACAACAGTTAATAAAGGAATTCCTGCATGACGCTTGAAAAAACAACTGTAAAAATCGGGCTTGACCGTCCACTGAAGCTTATGCACGTCACTGATACGCATATCGCTCTGGCGGACGAGCGAGACGACGAAAAAAAGCGCGCGCTTGCAAATCGGCTCGGTAATTCGAATAAGGAAAAATATCTTGAAGAGCATATTGCCTATGCGCATGAAAACTGCGATCTGCTTGTCCATACGGGCGATCTTATAGATTTTGTATCGCGTCCGAATGTCGAAAAAGCGCGCGAAGTACTCAAAGACGATAAAATTTTCTTTATTGCCGGAAATCACGAATATTCGCAGTATGTCGGCGAAGCGTGGGAGGACAATACCTACCGCATGAACAGCTACATGCAGATGGGCTACGGGCTCGGCGTGCCGATGTTCTGGAATACCCGCACCGTCGGCGGCGTAAACCTGATAGGTATCGATAACGCCTATTATCAGTTTGAAGACTGGCATCTGTGGCGGCTCAAGCGCGAAGCGGAAAAAGGACTGCCGATGGTCCTTGCTTTTCACTGTCCGCTTTTTGAGGAGAGTCTTTATACCGAGCATATGCGCAGAATGCCAGGTTCTTGCACATATCTTACAGGATGCGACGAAAAGCACCTTCTTCCCTACGACGAATTCCGAGCGGTACAGCAAAGACCTACAGACGCAACCCTGCGGGTAATTGACTATATCAGAAACGAGCCGCTTATACGCTTGATCCTTGCCGGACATCTGCATTTCCCGTTTGTCAGCAATCTTACGGATTCACTCGTCCAGATAGTAACCGGCGGCGCATATGAGGGGTACGCAAGGGAAGTAACGCTTATTTAGAGGCAGTATGCTGCCGAAACCGAAATAAATACCGAAAGGAAAAAACATGAAATATTTAAAAGATAAAAAAGGGTTCATATGCGATATGGACGGCGTGATATATCACGGCAACAAGCTTCTTGAGGGGGTTAAGGAATTTGTTGACTGGCTCACGGAAAACGACAAGAGTTATCTGTTTTTGACAAACAGTTCGGAACGCTCCCCGAGAGAGCTTTCGCAAAAACTTGAACGTCTCGGACTTTCCGTTACGGAAGACCACTTTTATACTTCCGCTATGGCAACGGCATCATTTCTGCGTTCGCAAAATCCTAACGGAAGCGCATACGTAATAGGCGAGGCGGGTCTTATAAACGCAATTTACGGCGCGGGATTTTCCATGAACGACGTTGACCCGGACTATGTTGTAGTAGGAGAAACGTCTTCATACAGCTACAATAAAATAGAAAAAGCGATACGCCTCGTTTTAAAGGGCGCGAAACTTATAGGGACGAACCCCGACGTTACAGGACCGACGGAAAAAGGCATAGCTCCCGCAACGAAGGCGCTCATCGCCCCGATCGAGCTTGCAACGGAAAAGCACGCTTATTTTGTCGGAAAACCGAATCCTCTTATGATGCGCCACGCAATAAAACATCTAGGCGTTCTCAGAGAAGACGCGGCGATAATAGGCGACAGAATGGATACCGATATCATTGCCGGTATCGAGTCAGAAATAGACACGATCCTTGTTCTTTCGGGGATTTCCACGAGAGAAAGCGTTGAGGATTTCCCGTTCAGACCCGACTACGTTTTCGACAACGTAGGAGACATAGTAAATAATTAACCGATCGATAAAAAAGAGCGAACCTTTCGGTTCGCCTTTTTTTATGCATCCAATACTTCAAATATTTCTTTCCAGACGCTTTCATCCTGTTGCGTGATCTTGTCCCAGTCAAAAGAGTTTTTGAAATCTTCCCTCTGCTGCGGCGTTGAGAGTTTATTTTCTTTAAACCGTTTCCTCAGTTCGTCTTCACACTCTTTAAGCGCGCATACTGCCGTATGCGTGTAATTGGGATTGTGCCCTTTGCCGTCAACGAGCAGAAACTTTACGTTGTCCCTGTCTTTAAGCGCTTTTTTCAGCGCGTCAAAATGATTTTTCTTTTTTACGAGAGGGTCGTCTGCGGAATAAACGAGCAATATTTTCGCGTCTGTTTCCTTCAAAGCGGTCGCGGCGTTTGCGGAAAAGTATTTAGGGTTCGCCTGCTTTTCAAGCTCATAAAGCGGCGTTCTGAAAAACATAAGCGGTCCGCTCAGAAGCTGTGATATCGCATTTTCAGCCGAAACAAAGCCGGAAATAACCACGATATGCGAAATATCCTTATGGTAAGCACAGATATTTGCGCACGAAAAACCGCCCCAGCTGTGTCCGACAACGGAAATATCGCAGTTTTTGTATTTGCTCTCCGCGCGTATTGCCGCGATACAGCTGTCAAGGTCGGCAAGCGACTGCAAAAGTCCGTTTGTGCTCTCTCCCTCCGATTCCCTGCATCCCGTGTGGTCGTATGAATATACGATAAAACCATGTCTGCAAAGCAGTTCGATCTCCTTCATATAAGCTCTGTGACCCGCGCCGAGACCGTGATCGAATATTATTATCCTTCCTTCGGTAGGGTTTTCGTAGCTGTAAAAATACCCTTTCAGTCTGTTTTGCTGCGGAGAAAAGAAATCAAAGCTTTCTTTTTTCAGACCGTCGAAATCCTCCGCGGAATAATAATACAGATATCCCTCGTCGTCGTAGCGGCGAAAAAGCTGCGAGGTATATGCGTTAAGTATTTTATCCTTTATCATTTTCTGTCTCTTTAACCGTAAATTCAATTATTTTCTGCGCTCTTGATACAACAACCGTGTTTATCTCTTCCGTTTTTCCCACGTCTGCGGGAGAAATAACTTTTTTACCGTTAATCTTGATTATAACGTCGTTTTTCCGTATCCCGAGCTTATAGAAAGGCGAATTCTGATCTGTTTCCTTAACAAACGCTCCTTCGAAATCCGAAAGTCCCGCCATGGAGCGGACCGAATCGTCAGGCAGGGATAAAACCATGCCCGCGATTTTCTCTTCAACGGATTTTTTAACGTTTTTTATCGCCGTTTCGGGCTTCGGTTTGTCCTTTCTGCCGAATTCAAGCGAAAACGGCTCAAAGAATATTTCTTTCGGGTGCATCGAAAGCGCGGCTTCGTCGTCCGACGGACAGACGTAGTTTTTGTTATCTAAAAAAAGTTCGTTTGACAGTATTTCGGGAGACGCGCCGACAAAAAGGTTGTTTGCGGCTTTTGTTGTAAAACCTGCGTTTTGTGCGTAAATGCTCAAAGGATTCTGAGACACCACGATGTTGTTTTCGATAACGTCGTCGTTTTTCTCAAACGTGCAGTGTATATCGAGGGGAGCGTTGAAAACAAAATTGTTTCTTACTGTTCTTAAAAAACCTTCCCTAAGCTTTATCCCGACGCCTACGCAATAGTTTTTTTCGATCAGATAATTCGACGAGCCGTCGTCAAGATCTATTCCGAACCCTCTGTTTCCGCAAAACATATTGTGATAGATAACTGTCGTTTCAACTGCGTCAAGCGTTGCAAACGGTCGTTTTTTCGCGCCGTCTTTTCCGCTTCCGTCAACTCCTCCGAGCGACCAGAATCTGTCTCTGCCCCAGCTGTTGAAAGGTCCGTGGTCGCCGGTTTCGCGCACCGTGTCAAAAACGAGGTTGTTTTGTATCCTGTGTCCTCCGAAAGAACCGTCGCATATGTTTATTCCAGCGCGGGGGACTTTGTGTAAGGTGCATCCGTCAACCGTGACGCGTGAACATACGCTCAGCGTTACGGGCGAAGACTGTTTTTCGTAAATGCCGAGGTCGTAAAAATAACAGTCCTTGATAAGTATATCCTTCGGATAACGGTTGTTTTTCGGACCCTTTTCAAGATCCGAGATAACCGTTTTGTGATTTTCCCACGTTGAAAGATCTCTAACGCAGTCCTGATTTCCGAATATGCATACGCCCGATGCGCCGCAGAACGTAAAATCGCAGCGGGAAATCTCGATATCCGAGTTGTTGCCGTCTATAAAAACGCAGTTTCCGCCGACCTCGCTGAAAACACAGTCTGAAACGGATACGTTTTCACAGTTTTTCATATAAACTGCGCCGTTGCGGGCAACCGCCCAGTCGCTTCTTGTTATCTTTTCGTATTCCGAGCAAAAAAGCATGCGCTTTGTCTTTTCAAAACGGATTCCCGAAAAAGAGATATTTTTACAGTTTTCCAACCTGAATATCTCGCCGCATACGGCGCCCTCGACAGTTGCCGAAAGTATATCGTCGTCCCCGTCGGGAATAATATACAAAAGTCCGTTTTCTTTATCGTAAAACCATTCTTTCGGCGCGTCAAGCTCTTCGAAAATGTTTTCGACCGTTACCTTTTCGGCGTGAAAACCTCTTCCTCTGTTGTTGTCGCCTACCCATCGCAGTTTAAGCGAGCCGTCGGAGTTTTTGCCTTCGATAAAATAATCGTTGCCGCCCCATTCGCAGTCGTGAAGAGCTCTGAGATAGCCCGAAGACGGATTTTTCCAGCGCGCTGTCCTTTCGGGAGATACCGCGTCTGAGGAATATCCGCCGAGTATTTCATTTTCCCGTTCGTCGGGATACCTTGCCATAACGTACTTTTTGCCGTTGACAAAAAGCTGTTGTATGTCAAGACCGCGCCGTGTTTTGATCAAATAAGCAAAATCGCAGTATTTTCCACGCTCGCCGTCAATTACCGTGCAGCCCGTTATCACTGCGCCTTTTCCGATAACGGAAATATCGCATTTTGACGAAATATCCAGCGGACCGTCAACTCTGTAAACACCTTTTTCGAGATATAACGTGTCTCCGCTTTTTACGGAGCTAAAAACATCCGTCAGCTTTTCTTTTTCGGTAACCCGAATTTCCATTTTCTTATACCTCTTTTGTAAATTCGGATATTTCTCTTCTTGAGGTGTGTCGTTCAGACGGGCGCGCGTCGTCGGCGGGGTATCCTACGGGAAGCATGCAGTAGGGGAATATGTGTTCGGGCAGACCGAGTATCTCGTGCGCCTTATACGGGTTCATCATGCAAACCCACGTTGACCCCAGCCCGATATCCGAAGCTTCCAGCATCATATGCGTTGTTGCGATCGAAACGTCCATCTCCGCGCGCGATCTTCCCGTATACGGGTCGTGCCAGCCGTCTTTTACGTCTCCGCACATAACGAATATCACGGGCGCGTCAAAGGTGCAGGGCGATGCTTCCTTCATTCTGTTTCTCATTTCTTCGCTCTTAACTATAACTATATACTGCGGCTGACCGTTTTTTGCGGTCGGCGCAAGTCTTGCGGCATGAAGAATCTTCTGTATTTTTTCTTCTTCCACGGGTTTGTTTGAAAATTTGCGGCAGGAATATCTCTCAGCTGCGAGTTCGAGAAAATCTTTCATGTTTTTTATCCTTTCTATTACTGTTTATTTCTGTCGTTGTCGATCGCTATGTATGCGAGCAGTCCGCCCCAGTGGTAAAACTTATCGCTGTTGTTTACGCCGCAGCCCATGCCGTCGTCACCGCTGTAATTTTCGTGAACGTGGCCGTGCAGGCGCCATTCTTTCAGAATAAGCTCTTCGGATTTTTTCGCAAGGTCGTCGCATTCCTTTTTCAGTCCCGCATGCTTCATTGCGATATATACCAAGAAATTCGTCGGCGCCCATATTCTTCCGCGCCAGTACGTCTGATCAGGATATGCCGGATCGTTTCTTGCAATCGTCGGTATTATGTAATCGCCCCAGAATTCGTCGGGATTGTAAAAATGCCCGTCCATCATGCGGCGTTTTTTATCTTCCGTAACAAGGTCGGACTGCAGAGCGTAGAAATTGGTGGGCGATATGCGCTTTGAAAGAGTGCCATCCGAAAGGTCTTTGTTTAGGTAAAGACCGAAACTGTCGTCCCAGAGCGTTTCGAGCGCTTTTTCTACAAATGTCTTTCTCTCTTCGATCTCGCTTACAACGTCTTCTCTTCCGACGGTTTTTGCGATTTCGGCAAGACTGCGGCAGTCAAGTATGTAAAGACCCATAAGCCCTACGTCGGCAAGAAGCATGATATGCCTTTCTTTATCGTAGCCGCGACCGTCATACATCGGCGAATTGTCAAGTCCGCTTTCGAGCGCGCCGGCAAACGTACAGTCAACGTTGTTTGCTTCCCAGTATCTTCCGTTTACGGGCTCAAACGGATCAGAGCCCCAGCACATATATCCTTCCTTTGTCATTCTGTGAGCGGCAAACCAGCGGTTCCACGATAAGAGAGTCGGAAATACGTGCTCCAAAAACCATTTTTCAGGCCATTTCCTGTATATTTCCATACAGACGTAAGACCCTACGGGCGGCTGCGAACGGTCTCTCGACTTTGAGTCGTTCGCGCTTCCGAAATTGGGAATAAAACCGTTTTCCGTAACCTCCTCAGTTATCGCTATCGCGTTAAGCTGCGCAAGCTCCTTGTTTTCTTCCGACGCCATAAGGGAAGCGAAATAAGTATCCCAGTCAAAAAGGACGTAGCCGCCCCACCCGATATTCCATATGCGTGAAACGGGCGAACATACTCTGTCGTGTTCGCATTCGTAGACAGTATCCCACGCAAGACACGTTTTCATTGCGGTATACGCTTCGGAATGAACGCCGTATCGCGCGTTTTCCCCGTCAAGCTTCGCTTTTGCAGCCGCATAAAGAGTTTCCGCCTCTTCAACGGAGCAAGGACGGGTAGAGATAACGAATTTTCTGTCGAGTTTTACTGCGATATACGGCGAAAGCGAATGCGTATGCTGTTCGTTTACCTGCTCGGCAGTTGTGTATATATCAAATCTTCTGTCGCCGCAAACGCCGAATATCTTCCCGTCTTTTTTACCTATATATCCTTCTTTTCCCCAAAGCAGGCATGCTTCGATAATCAGCGTGGGGATACGAAGTCCGTGTTTTAAAGGCTCGATCATTATTATCTGCTCGTCGTTATCCGCAACGGTTTTAACGTCAAGCTCGAGCTCGTGAAAAGTGAGTTTTAAGCTCGTTACGCTGCCGTCGTAAGAACGCGACGAGGGAAAGATCTTTTCGTCGTATTCGCCGTTTCTTCCTATTAAGCTTTCGCGTAAAACTTTTGTTTCGCTGTATTCCCGTATGCAAAGATTAACGGTGAATCCTTCGGGCAGATGCGAGTATGAAAGAACGTTAAGAGTGTTCCATGTGTTCCACCCGCGGTTCGTCTGCTTTTTCAGCTCTTCGTAATTCATTTTTATCCCGCCTTTCCGTTTCGGATTTTATCATATTTTTCTTAAAAAGTCAATATATCCCCGGTCTTTGCTATTGCAATTTCCGTCAAAATGTGCTAATATAAATCATGAACATTTATGTTCTTTAAGGAGGATATGATTATGTTAACAAAAAACGGCGTTTTGGTGCTTCAGGGCGACAGCATTACCGACGCGGGACGTTTCGGCGACCCTGAGCAGCTCGGACAGGGATATCCGCGCATGGTGGCAAAGTATATCGAAAACTTTTATCCCGAACTTTCGATGAAGGTTATAAACAAAGGTATTTCGGGCAACCGCTCAAAAGACCTTGTTGCAAGATGGAAAGAAGACACTCTCGATCTTAATCCGACGATAGTTACTATTCTTATCGGTATAAACGACACTTGGCGCGCTTTTGACAGCGCAGATCCCACTTCCGCGGAAGAATATGCGAAAAACTGCGAGATAATAATGAAACAGACAAAAGACGCGGGCGCGTCTCTCATAATTCTCGAACCGTTCGCAGTTCCCACCGGCACGGTAAAAGACACCTGGAGACCCGATATCGACCCGAAGATCGACGCTCTTCGCGCTCTTTCGGTAAAATATGCCGACGCATATATCCCGCTTGACGGAATTTTCTACAATCTTTCCGTTGAGACCGCGCCCGAAATATTCACAGGCGACGGCGTTCATCCTTCACCTGCGGGACACAGAGTAATAGCGAAAGAAATAATCAAAATACTCGAAGGCTGATAAACCGATATGTTCAACAGAAAAGAGTGCGGCGAAAGAATACTTGATGCAAGAGAAAAAAACGGGCTTTCACGCGCCATGCTCGCAGAAAAGCTCGGTATAACGGAGAAATATCTTTATCAGATAGAACGCGGCGAAAAAGGTCTTTCCACGGAACGCCTTGTTTTGCTCTGCGAAATCCTCGGAGTTTCGGCGGACAGGATCCTTTTCGGCAATGAGCCATCGGAAGAATACGGCGCGATTGCGGGGCTTTTAAACCGCTGCGACCCGAAAAAACTGCTGCATCTCGAAAGCATTATCAAAAGTTTTATCAATGCATATTACGAATAAAACGATCATTCGGGAGGGAAATATGAAATACAATTATGACTATTCGCAAACGCTCTGGATGAAGCTTTTTATGGCAAAACCGGATTTTCCGAACAACAGAAGCGAAGTGTTCTTTACGTTCGAACAGGCGCTTGACGTCATAAAAACCGTTGACGCCATAACTCAGGGTATAAAGAAAATAGTCTATCTTGTCGGCTGGCAGGGACTCGGACATGACGACTGCTATCCCGAAATGGAAAAAGTAAACGTTTTTCTTAAACGCGAATGCGACGCCACCGCGTCCGAAAGTCTTTTCTGGCTTTTTGAAGAAGCGAAAAAATACAACACCGTCGTAAGCTTTCACGGCAATATCGCCGATGAATACGGCGACAACGATTCTCACGCCGAAATTGTAGCCGCAAACGCGGTTGCAAACGGGCTGGATGGAAAACCGGCCGTAATAGAGATTTTCAACGGCAGAGACGCATATAAGATCTCGTATAAGCAGTATTGGGAAAGCGGTCTTTTCAAAAAACTGTTCGACCGTTTCGTTGCCGCAACGCCTGTCCGCGAGGCGGGCACCGTTCACCTCGATAACTTCTGTATAGCCGAAAGCTTAAACCCGCGCACTGACGTAAACGAGGAAAACGACGCGCGTAATAAGATCATCGACTATATCGCCTCGATCGGTATCGACGTTACTTCCGAATATACATACCGCGAACTTCCGCTTCGCGCCGACTCTCCCGGTCATCCGATCCGCAAACTGTATTCGCAGCTCGGAAATCTTCCCGAGGGCGGCGGATACGACGCTCCGATACACGCTCTCGGCAGAATTGCGTCCGCGTGGTGGCTGAGCAATATGACAATGGAAGACTGCATGACGATCTCGCCGAAGGTTTACTGCGGAAGGTTTACCGACAGATCGCAGCTTGCCGTCTTCTATCCCGCCCTTCACGGCGAGGATATCTGGATGAAATACGGAACGGACCGCACAAAATGGGTCCCCGAGTTTACCCGTGATTTCTGCCTCGGTCAGCTTCCATATACATATCTTAACAGATACGAACGTCTTAGATTCGAGGAAAATCCTGAGCTCGGAGAAAAGAGATATACCGTTTATTTCTCGGACGGCGTTATGAGCCGCGCGGCGGACGGAGTGATAGAGAAAAACGGAGCGATCGTAAAATCCGGCGGCGACGCTCTGTTGCCGACAGATCAAACCGATACCGTTTTCGTCGCGTATTCAACTGAAGGAAAGAGCGGCGAATGGGATATACCCGACGCGAAATTCACGAAAGCAAACGTTTATGAGATTACCATGGACGGCAACCGTTTTGTTGAAACCGTTGAAATAAGAAACGGAAAAGTCTGCCTCGACGTAAAACCCGGACAGGCACTTGCGATTAAGGCGGAAAACGTCGGATAAACCGAAAAAAACAGATATGAAAGAATAATCCGCTTAAAAAAGCGGATTATTCGCGTATTTTTCCCGAAAATTCATAGAAAAATCACATAGTCATAAAAAAAACTCTTGCTTTTTCCTTGAAATTGTGATATAATAGCTCTACCTTGCGTAAAGGTGCTTTATTTTTATGCCGTAAAATCGAAAGAAACGGAGTAAAAAACGCCTTTGCCGCGCCCGACTGAAATCGAATACGGTCAGGCATGAAAGGGAGGCAAATAATTAAGGAGGTGCCGACATGGGTAAGGATAAAGTAGTTTTGGCATGCTCGGAATGCAAACAGAGAAACTACAACACTACCAAAAACAAAAAGAACAATCCCGACAGACTTGAAATGAACAAATACTGCAAGTTCTGCCGCAAGCACACGCTTCACAAGGAAACCAAGTAAAAAGGAGGTCAGCATGATGTCGGAAGAAATTAAGACAACCGAAGAAAAGAAACCCGCCAAAGTTGAAAAGAAAAAAGAGAAAAAGCCCGGTTTCTTTGCTAAAGCGAAAAAATTTCTCAAAGAGCTCAAAAGCGAGATCTCCAAAATCGTTTGGCCTACTCCCAAACAGGTATTGAACAACACAATCGTCGTTATCGTAGTTGTAATACTCTCCGCAGTATTTATCGGCCTTATTGACGCGCTGTTCAAATTCCTTGCAGGGCTTATCGTTTAACAAACGGAGGAAAAACGATGGCGCAGAACGGAAAATGGTATGTTCTTCATACCTATTCGAGCTATGAAAACAAGGTCAAAACAAGTCTTGAAACGATAATCGAAAACAGAAAACTTCAGGACCTTATTTTCGATGTCCGTATCCCGACGGAAACGGTTTCCGAGAAAAACGAAGCGGGCGAAACGGTTGAAAAAGAAAGAAAACTTTTTCCCGGTTATGTTTTGGTAAACATGATCGTCAACGACGACACATGGTTTATCGTAAAAAACATCCGCGGCGTTACCGGCTTTGTCGGACCCGAGGGCAAGCCCGTACCTTTAACCGATGCTGAAATTGCTTCTCTCGGTATAATGAAGCAGGCAGCGCAGGTAGATTATGCCGTCGGAGATTCCGTAAGAATTACGAGCGGATCGCTTGAGAACTTTACAGGTATCGTTGATGAGATCGACATACCAAACAACAAAGTTCGCGTCACGATCTCTATGTTCGGACGCGAAACACCAGCAGAACTCGAACTTGACCAGATAGAGGTCATCTGAGAGTAAATTCATTTCAATCTTTAAGGAAGGTAATTGACATGGCTCAGAAAATCACAGCTTATGTAAAGCTTCAGATACCGGCCGGAAAGGCTAATCCGGCTCCGCCTGTAGGACCTGCACTCGGTCAGCACGGCGTTAACATTATGGCTTTCACGAAGGAATTCAATGAAAGAACAAAAAATGACATGGGTCTTATAATCCCGGTAGTCATCACGATATATGCGGACCATTCCTTCACATTCATTACCAAAACACCTCCGGCAGCCGTTCTTATCAAGAAGGCGTGCGGAATCGAAAGCGGATCCGGCGTTCCCAACAAAACAAAGGTCGCCAAGATCACACACGAACAGGTTCTTAAAATCGCCGAGCAGAAAATGCCTGACCTTAACGCAAACGATGTTGAGGCAGCTGCAAAGATGATCGCCGGAACAGCAAGAAGCATGGGTGTCGAGGTCGTAGACTGAGGTCCCTAAAAAGTGGGAGGATCGTTTGAATCGTCCGAAAAACCACACAGGAGGAATTTATTTAAGATGAAAAAAGGAAAGAAATATACAGACAGCGCAAAACTCGTTGACAGAACCAAACTTTATGATTCCGATGAGGCGCTCGGTCTTGTTTGCCAGATGGCAAAGGCAAAATTTGACGAAACGGTCGAAGTACACGTTCGTCTCGGCGTTGACTCCCGTCACGCAGACCAGCAGGTCAGAGGTGCTATCGTTCTTCCGAACGGCACCGGTAAATCAGTTAAGATCCTCGCTTTCGTTAAAGGCGATAACATTCAGGCAGCAGAGGCGGCAGGCGCAGATTTCGTAGGCGGCGCAGAGCTCGTTGCAAAGATCCAGAACGAAAACTGGTTCGATTACGACGTTGTAGTTGCAACTCCCGATATGATGGGCGTTGTAGGTCGTCTCGGTAAA
Organism: Clostridia bacterium; assembly: GCA_017427285.1. Classification (GTDB taxonomy): domain Bacteria; phylum Bacillota; class Clostridia; order Oscillospirales; family UBA644; genus HGM12619. Next base: position 49,550 of record JAFRTE010000048.1, on the reverse strand, counting down.
GTACTCGGTCCCAAAGGACTTATGCCTAACCCGAAAGCCGGCACCGTTTCCCCCAATATCGCTCAGGCTATCCAGGAGCTTAAAGCAGGTAAAATCGAATACAGACTCGATAAAACAAACATCATTCACTGCCCGATCGGAAAAGTTTCCTTCGGCACCGAAAAGCTTCAGGAAAACTTCGATACTCTTCTCGGAGCTATCGTTAAAGCAAAACCCGCAGCAGCAAAAGGTCAGTATATAAGAAGCTGCGTAGTTGCTTCCACCATGGGTCCCGGCGTAAAGATCAACGGCGCAAAACTGATGTAATTTACGGCGGAAAATCAATAAAATATCAACGGATGGTACCTGATGCCATCCGTTTTTATTTTACATGTATATTCGCTTGACTTTTTTATCTTGTAATGATATAATTATATATTATAATACAAAACGGAAGCTTGGGTTTTATGACTGTGCTGACATCTCAAAAAAGCCCCGGAATATTTATTGATTATTTCGAAAACACACTGCTTTTGCCGGATAATCCCGATATAGACAGCCGCATATCGTTTCATACCGATATTTCTCTGTTTTCTTTCGGCGATACGGTGATCTGCGCCCCGTATTTATACGGTTTTCTGCGCGATTCACTGCCCGATACGGTCGTTACGGCTGGTGAACGTACGTTTTCGCCGTACCCTAACGACGTTCTTTACAATGCCGCGCTTGTGGGGAAAACGCTCTTTTGCAACATTGAATATACATCCCCGACCGTTATTTCCGAAGCTAAAAAGCGCGGGATAAAAACGGTAAACGTAAAGCAGGGTTACGCAAAATGCTCAACCGTATCAGTAGATGAAAACGCGCTGATAACAAGCGATATATCGGTAAAAAAAGCGGCGGAAAAAGAGGGAATGGACGTTCTTTTCGTTTCAAACAGCGGCGTTTTGCTCGACGGATTTGACAGCGGATTTATCGGCGGATCGTCCATTTGCCTTAACGGCAAAATCGTTTTTACGGGAGATATTTTCAACTCGCCCGACGCTCTGAAAATCATTGATTTTATCGGATTTCACGGAAAAACGGCGGCATATTTCCCTCATTATCCGCTTATGGATATAGGCAGTCCCGCAATCGTGCTGTAATATAAATTCCGTAAATATATTCACTTACCGAACAGATGGGAGAAAACGGAAATGGATGTAAAAGCCCGTATGGACGAACTTGTTTCGCTCATAAACTACCACGCAAAAAAATACTATACCGAGGACGCTCCGGAAATATCGGATTACGAATACGATATGCTGAACCGCGAGCTTACGGAGCTTGAAGAAAAATATCCGCAGTTCAAGTCTCCGCAGTCTCCGTCGCTACGCGTGGGCGGAGCGATACTTAAAGGTTTTGACCGTGTGCGACACGAGGTCCCGCTCGACAGCATGCAGGACGCATTTTCTTTTGACGAGATCAGAGATTTCGACAGGAGAGTCCGCCAGACTTTTACGGAAGTTGAATACGTTGTTGAGCTTAAAATAGACGGACTTTCCGTAGCTCTCGAATATATAGACGGAAAATTCGTTAAAGGCGCAACGAGAGGAGACGGAGCCGAAGGCGAAGACATCACAGAAAATCTAAAAACTGTAAAGTCAATACCCCTTACATTGTTTGATCCATATCCTCATCGACTGATCGTCAGAGGCGAAGTATATATGCCGAGGTCGTCTTTCGAAGCGCTGAACAGAGAGCGTGAAGAAAACGGTGAAAACCTCTTTGCAAACCCCAGAAACGCCGCGGCAGGTTCTCTCCGTCAGCTTGACAGCCGTATTACCGCGAAGAGAAATCTCGATATTTTCGTGTTTAATCTGCAGCTTTCAGACGGAGAAATGCCGAAAACACATACGGAATCTCTTGATTATATGAAATCGCTCGGTTTTTGCGTAAGTCCGTATTACAACAGTTACATATCTGTCGAGGACGCTATAGAGGAGATAAAACGGCTCGGAGAAAAACGCGAAGGACTGGAATTCGATATCGACGGAGCAGTTGTAAAGGTAAACAGCTTGTCGCAGAGAAAAACGCTCGGAAGTACGGTTAAATTCCCGAGATGGCAGATAGCGTTTAAATATCCGCCCGAAAAAAAGGAAACTCTGCTCGAAGATATTCAGATAAACGTCGGCAGAACGGGCGTTTTAACGCCGCTTGCGATTTTAAAGCCCGTTGCGGTCGCGGGATCGGTAGTTTCTAAGGCAACGCTTCACAATAAAGATTTTATCGCCGAAAAAGATATCAGGATAGGCGATACGGTGATTATTCAGAAGGCGGGCGACGTTATACCTGCAATAGACAGCGTTGTATTTTCAAAGCGCAAAGAGGGCAGCGTTCCTTTCAGCATGCCCGAATACTGCCCGGTTTGCGGTCAGAAGGTCGCTCAGGATACGGACAGTCCGTTCGTGCGCTGCATAAATGCGGAATGTCCCGCCCAGCTTGTGAGAAACATCGTTCATTTTGTTTCGAAAGACGCCATGGATATCGACGGCTGCGGCGTGCAGCAGATAGAACGGTTTATTTCGTGCGGACTTATCTCCTCCGCCGCGGATTTATATACGCTTGATTTCGACAAAATCAGGGAGATGGAAAGATACGGCGAAAAAAGCGTTGAAAATCTGAAAAATGCGATAGAAAAATCAAAGTCGAACAACCTCGACAGACTTGTATACGCGCTCGGCATACGGGAGGTAGGCGCTAAGGCGGCAAAGCTTTTATGCGAAAGATTCAAAACTCTCGACGCTCTTATCCGGGCTGACGAAAACGAGCTTCTTTCCGTAGGCGAAATAGGAGAGGTAACAACGAGCAATATCACCGAATTTTTCAAAAACCCGAAAAATCTCGAGCTTATTGCGGATCTCAGAAAAGCGGGACTTAATTTTACATATACGTCAGACCGCGTATCGGATATTTTTTCGGGAATGACTTTCGTTCTAACCGGCGCTCTTCCGACTTACACCAGAGACGAGGCGTCGCGGATAATAGAAAGTCTCGGAGGAAAAACAAGCTCTTCCGTCTCTAAAAAAACAACGTTTGTCCTTGCAGGCGAAGACGCGGGCAGCAAGCTCGAAAAAGCGAAAAAGCTCGGGGTAAAGATAATAGACGAAGCCGAGTTCAGGGAAATGACAGGCAATATTCAGGTTTGACACGGAGTGAAAAATGGTACTTGTCGGCGTAGTAGACAGCATAATATTCAGAAATCACGAAACGGGCTACACTGTTCTGGAAATAGAAACTAAACAGGGTATCGAAACCGTTGTGGGCACTCTTCCCGTTATAGGCGAGGGCGAACAGATAGAAGTTGAGGGCGATTATACAAATCACTCCACATACGGCAGACAGTTTCTTGCAGAATCCTTCAAATCCTCTCTTCCCGCGGACGAAACGTCGATATTCCGTTATCTGTCGTCGGGTATAATTAAGGGCGTCCGTGCCGTTACGGCAAAAAATTTCATAAACGCATTCGGGCCCGATACTCTTGACGTACTTGAAAACGATCCTGAAAGAGCAGCGTCCGTAAAAGGCATGTCTCTTGACAGAGCATTGAAAATTTCCGAGCAGATGAAGTCGTTGACTGGCGTAAAATCGATACTTATGGGTCTTGCGGGCTTCGGTATCACCCCGACGGATGCATTCGGAATATACAGACATTTCGGCGCTCACGCGTATGAATTGGTCTGCATGAATCCGTATAAGCTCTGCGATATCTCAGGTTTCGGTTTTGAAAAAGCTGACAGGATCGCGCAAAAAATGAACTGTCCCGCAAACGGTTTTGACAGGATCCGCGCAGGCGTGCTTTACGTACTCAGACACAATCTCAGCAATAACGGACATACTTTTCAGCCCAGAGAAAAGCTTATAGCGGCGGCACAAAGCCTTCTTGACGTTTCGCAAGACGAAATAGATATCGTCATCGACCGTCTCGAAGAGGAAAAAGACGTTGCGACCGTGAAAAAAATCGGCAATACAAACGGGGTATACTGGTATCCCGCATACCTCGCCGAAGAAATAATAAGCGAGAGGGTAGCCCTCGCTTCCAAATTTGAAAACGAATATCCGGGAGACTTCCGTAAAGATATTCAGAAGGCGGAAACCGCTCTCGGCATCACCTTTGCGGAAAATCAGAAAGACGCCGTAAAAAACAGTCTTTGCTATAAAATAATGGTTCTTACGGGCGGCCCGGGCACCGGAAAAACCACAACTCTCAACGGCATAATATATAATTTTGAGCAGAAGGGAATATCTTTTGCGCTCGCAGCGCCTACGGGACGCGCGGCAAAAAGAATGACGGAGCTGACTGGCAAAGAGGCAAAAACGATCCACCGTCTTCTCGAATACGGCGAAAAAGGGACTTTCGCAAAAAACCGCGAAAATCCGCTTCAGTACGACGCGGTAATAATAGACGAAAGCTCCATGGTCGATCTTTTCCTTTTTTCCTCACTTTTGCAGGCGATGCCGGTTTCGGCGCGGCTTATACTTGTAGGCGACGCAAATCAGCTCCCTCCCGTCGGACCGGGGTGTGTTTTTAAGGATATTATTTCGTCCGGCGCAGTTTCCGTTGTGGAGCTCAATGAAATATTCCGTCAGTCGCGCGAAAGCATGATAGTAACAAACGCCCACGAAATAATAAACGGACGTATGCCCGAATGCAGAGATAAAAAACACGATTTTTTCTTCCTTCCGGTCTCAACTCCCGAAGATCTTGCCATGACGGTTTCGGATCTTTACACAACAAGACTACCCCGCGCATACGGCTTTGACCCTATGACGGATATACAGATAATCTGTCCCACAAAAAAGACGCTTTGCGGGACTGTTTCGCTGAATTCAATGCTCAAAGAGCTTGCAAATCCCGGTCAGGGCGAAAAACGCGAGCTTACTTTCAGAGGAACTGTTTTTCGCGAGGGCGACAAGGTTATGCAGACGAAAAACAATTACGAGATCGTTTACGAAAGCGATTTCGGCTCGGAAGATCAGGGCGTTTTCAACGGTGATATCGGCAGAATAGAGCAGGTTTCGCCTGACGGAGACGCAATGACCGTCAGATTTGACGACAAAAAGGTCACGTATTACTCGCAGGATCTTGAAGACGTTGAGCTTGCCTACGCCATTACGGTGCATAAAAGCCAGGGAAGCGAATGGGACGCTGTAATCCTTCCGATCATGGACGGGTACGACGGACTTTTTACGAGAAATCTGCTTTATACGGCCGTTACTCGCGCAAAAAAACTTCTCGTTATAGTCGGTTCATACAACAGACTGAAAAAAATGGTCGAAAATCAAACTTCTGATAAACGCTACTGCGGACTTAAATACATGATCCTTAAAATGCTATGAGAAATATTATTACCGTTATTACGGATATGATCTTAACGAGAAGATGCCCCGGATGCGGTGAGCCGATTGATGTATTCGGCAAAAACGATATATGCGATGCGTGTCTTCCCGGTTTTAAAGACATTTCCGACAAAATTTTTTATACTTCCGATATCGAGTATCTCAAAGCGGTTTACTCTTTTTCGGGACCGGCAAGACACGGCCTTCACCGCTTCAAATACAGAGGCGACGGGGCTGCAGGCGCGTTTTTTGCCGACCGTATTGCCGAAATGATAAAAAAGGAAAAGTTTTTTAATGAAAACTGCGTTATCGTTCCCGTCCCGGGCAATATAGAAAAAACGGACAGGGAATACGTTCAGGCGGAATTTCTCGCAAAACGCATCGCGAAAAAGCTTCGCGCTGAGTACGTCGGCGACGCGATGAGAAAGAAAAAGTCCGTAAAATCGCAAACGGAGTGCAGCACTTTACGCGAAAGAAAGGAAAACATAGCAAACGCATTTATTCTCAACAAAGACGCAGCAAAAAAACTCGAAGGCAAAACGGTCATTATCATAGACGATATTTCCACTTCGGGTTCAACGTTATCGTCTGCCGCAAGAACGGTAAAAAAAGCGGGCGCCGAAAAAATATACGCCGCATGCGCGGCAAAAACACCGACCCGAAAGGAAACGGGCAAAAAGTATATCGTAAAATGTCCTCCCGAGATGCGAACGGTTTACGTGATTTCGCGCAGCGACGGGAATACGGTATGAAAAATCGGAAGTAAAAACAGTTTTGCTTCCGGTTTATCTCTTTTAAGTATAAATTTATATATAAAACCATAATTATTTGAAAATTGTTAAACTTTATTCATTTACATTTTCTTATAAATGTTATATAATAGAAGGGATAAGTAAAAATATATACCTTGATCAGGAGAAACAGACTTTATGGTTACCGGTTTTGACAACGCAAAGTATCTTAAGATGCAGTCAGAGCATATCATGCAGAGAATAGGGGAGTTCGGAGGCAAGCTTTACCTCGAATTCGGCGGAAAGCTTTTCGACGACTATCACGCGTCCCGCGTCCTTCCCGGTTTTGCTCCGGACAGCAAGCTGCAGATGCTTAAAAAAATAGCGGACGACGTTGAGATAGTGATCAGTATCAGCGCCGGTGACATCGAAAACAATAAAGTCAGAAAAGATTACGGTATCACTTACGAAACCGACGTGCTCCGTCTTATAGACGCATTCCGCGATATCGGTCTTTTTGTGGGAAGCGTTGTAATAACCCAGTATGCGGGACAGCCGGCGGCGGAAAATTTCAAAAACAGACTAGAAACGCTCGGGCTTAAAGTATACCGTCATTACGTTATACCCGATTATCCCTTCAATGTTTCTAGAATAGTAAGCGAAGACGGATACGGCAAAAACGACTATATCGAAACTCAGCGTCCGCTCGTTGTAATAACCGCGCCCGGACCCGGCAGCGGAAAAATGGCAACGTGTCTTTCTCAGATATATCACGACCATCTTCGAGGCATAAAAGCGGGATATGCAAAATTTGAAACGTTTCCAGTATGGAATATGCCGCTCAAACATCCCGTCAATCTTGCGTACGAAGCCGCAACGGCAGATCTTAACGACGTTAATATGATAGACCCGTACCACCTTGAAGCGTACGGAAAAACGACCGTAAACTATAACCGTGACGTTGAGATATTCCCCGTTCTAAATGCGATGTTTCGCAATATCTACGGCGAAAGCCCGTATAAATCACCGACTGATATGGGCGTTAACATGGCGGGATACTGCATAACCGACGACGATGTAGTCAGTGCGGCGGCAAAACAGGAGATCATCAGACGCTACTACGCTACCATGTGCGACCGCATAAACGGCAAAACCGACGACTCGACCGTAAAGAAAATAGAGATGCTTATGCAGCAGGCGGGAATAGGCGATGCAGACAGAAAACCTATCGCCGCCGCTCTGGAAAGAGAAAATACGACCGGCGCTCCCGCAGTTGCCATCGAGCTTCCCGACGGGAGTGTGGTTTCGGGAAAAACGTCTCCTCTTCTCGGCCCTTCCGCCGCAGCGCTGCTCAACGCCGTTAAAGCGCTTTGCAATATGGAAAAAGAGAAAAAACTGATTTCTCCGTCGGTCATCGAACCGATCCAGCGTCTTAAAACGGACGTTCTCGGAAATCACAATCCGAGACTCCATTCCGACGAAGTCCTTATCGCGCTGTCGATTTCGGCGGCGACAGACCCCGACGCGGCAAGAGCAGCAGCAGCGCTTCCGCTTCTTCGCGGATGCGAGGCGCATTCCACGGTAATATTAACTCAGGTAGACAACGATACATACAGAAAACTCGGTATCCGTCTTACCTGCGCACCGAAATACCAGACTAAAAAACTTTACCATAAATAATAAAAAGGATGTGACTGTCATGAAAAAATGCGTATTTGCAGCGATTTTTACCGCGCTGACAGTCGCCGTTGCTCTTCTTTCGCTGCTTTTCCCCGGCGCCATACTTCTTTTTTCGCTTATTACGACCGTACTTTTTACTTTCGTTATTGTTTTGTCGGATACAAACGCATCGCGTATAGTATCTCAGGCGGTCATCGCGGTTTTCTACATCGCCTCCGTGTTTGTGTTCAACGACCCCGTACCGGGGCTTCTCATCCTTGCAATGTTTTTCCCCGTCGGCTGGGCGGTAGGCACGGCGTATCTTATGAAAAGGAACCTCAACTCTGCGGGCGCTATGGCGGTTATGTTCGGCGCGGTCTTCATCTTTGCCGTATTCGCCGTTTATGCGCTGTTTACTGTGGGCAACTTTGCGGATGCTGCGGAAAATCTGAAAAACACGTTTGTTCCCCAGGTCGAAAGCATGCTTACGGAAGCTTTCAGCGTGCAGTCCGAAATTACGGACAATATGTATCTTTATTCCGTTTCAACGATCGCTTCCGCAATTTTTTCGTATATCCCCGCGGCAATCGCGATATGGTATCTTTTCTGCTCGGCGGTATCTTTCTCTGTATTGAGAAAAGCGCTGAAAGCCGCTCAGGAAGAAGTGTCCTTTATGGGCGAATTCAGCGATTTCAGAGTAAGCAGGGCAGGCGCTGTCGCTTATTTTATCGCTTCGCTTATCTCGCTTCTGACGCTTGGCTCGGCGGTCGGCACGGCAACGCTCAATTTTACGGGCGTTATGTCGGTAGTCCTTGCATATGCGGGTATATCCCTTGTTAACTACATCCTTGATTTTAAAAACATTCCGGATATTTTAAGACGTATAATCATTATCGCCCTTTTTGCCGTCGGTATTCTGCCGATAGGCATATCGTATCTTCTTTCCATACTGGGACTTGTGGATTCATATCTCAATATAAGGGAAAGACTGATGAATTCCGGTCATTGAAAATTGGAGGTGTCTCATGAGCGGAAGGTATTTAATAACAGCCCTTTCATCCCGCATTATTTATATGATTCTTGCGGTTTTTTCCGTTCTTTTCCGCATTTATCATCCCGGCACGCTGAGCTATCTTTTCATCCTCGTATCGGTCCTTTATATCGTCGGTTTTGAGATTTATGCTCAGATCACACGGAAAAACGTTAAAAAAACGCTTAAAAATACGGTTGCCGCAATGAACCTTCAAACCGTCAACCGTCTCGGTTCGTTTCCGCTTCCCGTTGTCGTGTGCAACGATTCGGGCGATATCCTCTGGTACAGCGAGAAATTCGTTGATTTCGCGGGAGAACCGTTCGTTTCAAAGCTAAACAACATAAAGGCGCTTGACAGATCTCTTCCGTCTTCGGACCGTCCCGAGCTTAGCATCGGCGAGAAAACCGCTTCGGTTTACGTTGATAAAGACGATACCGAAAACGGCGTAATGTATATTCTTTATTTCTTCGATAAAACCGATTACGCCGTTCTGAAACGCGAACAGCAGCTTCTGAAACCCGTTGCGGCATATCTTACGATAGACAACTACGACGAGCTTTTCAAAAACATCCGCGAAGGAGACAGCTCCGTTGCGGTCGCAACGATAGACGATGCGGTAATGCACTGGGCGGCTCAGGCGGACGGAATTATCAAAAAAACGGAGAAAAACAGATATTTCTTCATTTTTGAAAACAGGTTTATAAAGCAGTTTTCAACCGACCGCTTCGATATACTCGATAAAGTTAGGGATCTGCCCATTATCAGCTCCATTCCCCCTACGCTTTCAATCGGCGTCGGAGTATCCGGCGGATCGCTTTCCGAAAGCGAGGATTCCGCAAGAAAAGCGCTCGATATGGCGCTGAGCAGAGGCGGAGACCAGGCGGTTATATCAACTCCCAACGGATTTGAATTTTTCGGCGGATACGCGAGGATCAACGATACCCGCACAAAAATCCGCTCGCGCGTTTTGGCGTCTACTTTTGCGGAAGTTATCAAAAGCGTAGACAAAGTTATCGTTATGGGACATAAATATGCCGATATGGACAGTCTTGGCGCGTGTATCGGCGTTGCATGCATAGCAATGTCAAAACATAAGGAAGCATATATTGTCCTTGATACCGAGACCAATCTTGCCGATACGCTTTACGACAGACTGATAATGTCAGAACGCCACAAAAACCTTTTTATCTCAAAAGAGCAGGCGCTCATGACGGTTGACCTTAATACGCTGCTCGTCGTTGTCGATACTCACAGAGGCATGTATACCGAGATGCCGGACCTTCTCTCCTATGCCGGCAAGACGGCGGTTATCGACCATCACAGAAAAGCGGCGGACTTTATCAAAGACACGGCGTTTTTCTTCCACGAACCTTACGCTTCTTCCGCATGCGAAATGATAACGGAGCTTATCCAGTATCTTGGCGACTGCAACCCCTCTCCGATAGAAGCGGAAGCGCTGCTTGCGGGTATTTATCTCGATACCAAAAACTTCTCGGTCCGCACGGGAACATGTACTTTTGAAGCCGCCGCGTTCCTCAAAACAATGGGCGCGAATACCGTCAACGTCAAGCTTATGTTCCAGACCGATATGGAAACTTACAGGGACCGCGCCGAGATAGTAAAAAACACGCAGATATACAGGTCGATATTCGCGATCTCGGTTTTCGAATCGCAGTCGGAGGGCAATATCAAGATCGCCACTTCGCAGGCGGCGGACGAAATGCTTAATATCGAGGGCGTTCAGGCAACGTTTACGATATTCGAAACAAAAGACTACTCAAATATTTCATCCCGTTCGTTCGGCAATATAAACGTTCAGCTTATAATGGAAAAGCTCGGCGGAGGCGGACATCAGAGCATGGCGGGTACTCAGCTTAAAGGAGTTAACGCAAAAGAGGCGTATATAAAGCTTACCAACGCCATAGACGCATTCCTTGAAGAACAGGGCAGGATAGATATTAAATAACGTTTAAAGGAGGACTGTATCATGGAGGTTATTTTACTTCAGGACGTTAAAACACTCGGAAAAAAGAATCAGACCGTAAAAGTAAGCGACGGCTATGCAAGAAACTTTCTTTTCCCCAAAAAACTTGCGGTCGAGGCAACCGCAGTAAACAAAAATGCGGTAGAAATTCACAACAAAGCCGAAGAAAACAAACGCAAGGCGGAAAAAGCGAAGGCGGAAGAGGATAAAAAGCTTCTTGAAAACCGCGTGCTTACAATAAAAGCAAAGGGAAGCAGCACAAAGCTTTTCGGCGCTATCACATCTAAGGAAATTGCCGAAGCGCTCGAAAAAGAGAGCGGACTTGCAATAGATAAAAAGAAAATAAACGTTGCAAACATCAAAACATACGGCGAATATACCGCCGAGGTGAAGCTCTATCCCGAAACGGCGGCAAAAATCACCGTTCATATAGTGCCGGAAGAAAAAAATGGAATTTAAAGATACCGACCGTAAAATGCCGTACAGCATAGAAGCCGAACAGGCGGTCCTCGGGGCCATACTGCTTAACCCCGAAAAGATCGCCGATGCGGCAAGACAGCTGAAACCCGACAGTTTTTATTTCAAAAAGCATTCAGAGATTTTCGAAACGATGACGGAGATGTTTAATTTGACTATCCCCATCGAAGGTATCCTTTTGCTCGAAAAACTCAGGGAAAAAGGTTATTTTGAGGATGAGGCGGATAAAGAGTATCTCTTGCGCCTTGCCGAGTCGTCTTCGCTTATAAACGATATCAATTATTATATAGATATCGTTGCAGACAAAGCTTCTCTTCGCAGAATAATCGATGTCTGCGGCAGTGTAAGCGCGCTTTGTTACAGCGGCGACGAGGTCAGGGATGTCCTGGATATCGCGGAAAAGAGCTTTTACGAAATAACAAACGGCCGCCAGAATACAAATCTTTACAAGCTCGAAGCCGTCGTCAAGGGCGAACTTGAGCGTTGGTCAGATCAGAAAAACGATACTACGGGCAAATACGATCCGTTAAAACTTGAAATCTCGGCGGTAGATTCCTTTATCGGAGGACTCAACAATACCGACCTTGTAGTCATCGCAGGCCGTCCCGGTATAGGCAAAACGTCGTTCGCGCTCAATATCGCTTATAATATCGCAAACTCTTCAAACTATACTCCGAAGCGCTCTGTCGTCTTTTTCTCCCTTGAAATGTCGAAAGAGCAGCTTGCCCACAGAATAATATCCATGGAACGCCGTATGGACAGCTACGTTTTGCGAACGGGCTCACTTTCGGACGATCAGTGGTCCGATCTGTTTAAATTCTGGCACGATGATCTGCAAAACGTGCAGATGTATTTTGACGATACGCCGTCGATCACCGTTATAGAGATGAAGGCGAAGCTCCGCAGGATCCCCAATCTCGGCCTTATAGTCGTAGACTACCTGCAGCTGATGAACTCATCCCGTCATATAGATAACCGCGTGCTTGAAATATCCGAAATAACACGTTCGCTGAAAATACTTGCAAAAGAATTCAACGTTCCGGTAATATTGCTTTCACAGCTTTCAAGAAGCATCGAGCAGCGTAAAGACGACAACAAAACACCCCGTCTTTCCGACCTGCGAGATTCGGGTTCTATCGAGCAGGACGCCGACGTCGTCATGTTCCTCAGCAGACCCGACTATTACGATAAAGAAACCGAGCAGAAAAACATCTGTTACGTTATAATAGAAAAAAACCGTCACGGTCAGACGGGCAAGGTAAAGATCTTCTGGGACGGCGCTCATACATCGTTCCACTCTCTTTCTTCAAGTGATATAGATGAATAGCGGTATCGACGGTCTTATCCGTGAAAATATAGAAAAAAACAGTCTGTTTTCGGGATGCACCGGGGTCGTGATCGCAGTTTCTGGCGGTTCGGACTCGATGACTCTTCTCGATTATTTTATCAGAGAAGTTAAAAATATTCCGTTCGTTGCGGCGCATGTCAACCACGGTATCCGCGAGGAATCCGACGCCGAGGAAGAGTTTGTAAGGTCTTACTGCAATAAATTTTCCGTGCAGTGCGAGGTATGCAAGGCCGATATCCCCGGCACAAAGCCTTCGGGGAAAACAACGGAAGAATACGCAAGACAGGTCAGATATGCGTTTTTTAACGAAATAAAAAACAAATACGGTTTTTCGCATATCGCCACCGCGCATAACAGAAACGACGCTACGGAATCTTTCTTTCTCAATATCGTCAGAGGCTCGGGCATGAAGGGCGCCGCTTCGATTCCGGTTTCAAGAAACGACGGAGTTATCAGACCGCTTCTTTTATGCGAGAAAAACGGTATTCTGAGGCACTGTGAAAAAAACGGGATTCCTTACGTTACGGATAAAACGAATTTCGAAAGTATCGGTACGAGAAATATCCTGCGAAACGAGGTCTTGCCGCGTCTTCGCGAAATAAATCCGAGACTTGACGAGGCGGTATTTCGTCTTTCTTCGTTGGCGCAGGACGACGAGGAATATTTCGAAAAACAGGTCGATAAGGCGCTTTTGTCTTTCGGCAAAAATCGGCAGAAAAACGAAGTCCCGCTGAATTTTTTAAGGAATGCCGAAAAACCGGTGATTTCAAGGCTTTTAAGAAGGGTTTATTCGTCGCTCGAAACGCGTTCGGGCTTGACATTCCGGCAAACAAATGATATAATTTTTCTGCTCGAATCGGGAAACACCTCCGACAGAGTCCTTATCTCGGACGGTTATTTCGCCGTGCTAGGATATGAAGTTTTGCGATTCGAAAAAGAAGAAGCGTCGCCCGCGCAGTCCGTATTTGCGCAGATCGATGAAGGCGAAAACGTCTTAGACGGTTTTGGGGTAACGCTCAAAAGGGCGGTAGTAACCAAAGATAACATTAAATCGTGTTTTTGCGGAAATCCTCCGTTTGTTATCAGGTCGAGAGCCGCTTCTGACCGGATACGTCTTTACGGCAGACCCGAAAAATCCGTAAGAGAGCTTTTTATAGACGAAAAAATACCGTCAAAAAACCGTCCTTCCATGCTCATTGTTGCCGATTCCGAAAACCGCCCGATATTTCTCCGTGATTTCGGAGCGGGCGAGGGGGCTTATGTCAAAATCGGAGATACCGCGTGGGAGATCGATATCATCGAAAACAAAACGAATGAAAATCAGAGAAATACAAGGGGGAACACATAAAAAATGAAAGACGTAAAAGTATTTCTTTCCGAAAAAGAAATTAAAGAGAAGGTCGCCGAGCTCGGAAAGCAGATATCCGAAGATTACCGCGGAAGCGATAAAAATCTTCTCGTAATCTCCATTCTCAAGGGTTCCGTTATCTTTTTGAGCGACCTTATACGGAATATCGACATTGATCTTTCCATAGATTTTATGGTGATTTCGAGCTACGGACGTTCTACCTCTTCAAAGGGCAACGTTAAGATTATCAAAGACCTCGATATAAATATTTCAAATTACGATCTGCTTATCGTTGAGGATATCCTCGACAGCGGATACACTCTTTCAAAGCTACTGGAAATTCTGAAAGTCCGCAAACCGAAATCCCTTAAAATCTGCACTCTTCTCGATAAGCCCGACCGCCGCGTCGTAAACGTCGATCTCGACTATTGCGGTTTCACCGTACCCGATGAGTTTATCGTGGGCTACGGACTGGATTACGATGAAAAATACAGAAACCTTCCATATATAGGCATACTTGAGCCGTAAATCCCTTTTTAGGAGGACAAACGATTGAAAAATTTAAGAAGCATCGGCTTTTACGCAGCGCTGATACTTGTTCTTATTTTAATAATTTCTCTGCTTTTCAGCGGCGGAAACGAAAAAAAGATAAAGTATTCGCAGGTTTTGGACCATTTTAAAAACAGACAGGTTTATTATTTTGAAATCAACGATAACGTTCTCGACGTTCAGCTTATAAGCGGCGAGAAATATTCGTTTACGCTTTACTATCCGTTGCTGTTTATCGAGGACGTCCGCGAAGACGTTGAGGCGGCAAAAGAAAATGGTACGCTTACCGGCTACGACCTCACGCCGCCCGCGGAAACTCCGATCTGGCTTACATTTTTACCGTATCTGATCTTCGGCGTGGGTATACTTCTCGTATGGTTCTTTATGATGAATCAGATGAACGGCGGAGCAAAGGCGATGTCGTTCGGCAGAGCGAGACTTAAAACAAATGACGGACAGAAAAAACGCGTCACTTTTGCGGACGTTGCAGGTGCGGACGAAGAAAAAGAAGAGCTTACCGAAGTTGTCGATTTCTTGAAGCAGCCGAAAAAATACACCGATATGGGCGCTCATATTCCGAGAGGCATTCTTCTCGTAGGCCCTCCGGGCACTGGTAAAACATATCTTGCAAAAGCAGCTTCCGGCGAGGCGGGCGTTCCGTTCTTCTCGATCTCCGGTTCGGATTTCGTTGAGCTTTACGTCGGCGTAGGTGCGTCACGTGTACGCGATACTTTTGAGCAGGCGAAGAAAAACTCTCCCTGCATCGTGTTTATAGACGAAATAGACGCTGTGGGCAGACAGAGAGGCGCAGGTCTCGGCGGCGGACATGACGAACGCGAGCAGACTTTAAACCAGCTTCTCGTTGAAATGGACGGATTTGACGAAAATGAAGGCGTTATAGTAATGGCGGCAACAAACCGTCCCGATATCCTCGACAGCGCGCTTCTGCGTCCGGGCCGTTTCGACAGACAGATAGTTATCAATCTTCCCGACATAAAAGCGAGAGAAGAAATACTTAAAATACACTCCAAAAATAAGCCGATAGGCGACGACGTAGACCTTTCCGTTATAGCAAAAACGACCGCCGGATTCTCTCCCGCCGATTTGCAGAATATCCTTAACGAAAGCGCTCTCCTCGCGGCGAGAAGAAAACGCGACAAGATAAAGATGATCGATATCGAAGACGCGATCTTAAAGGTCATCGTAGGTATCGAAAAGAAATCGAGAAAAATAACCGAAAAAGAGAAACGTCTTACGTCCTATCACGAAGGCGGACACGCTATTATAAACAAGGTGCTCGTATCCCAGGGACCCGTTCATCAGATATCTATAATTCCGAGAGGACTTGCCGGCGGCTTTACGCTTTCGCTGCCTCAGGAAGACAAAAACTATATGTCCAAAAACGAGATGTTTGAGGAGATCGTGTCTTTGCTCGGCGGTCGTGTAGCCGAAGCGCTCTGTCTTGACGATATTTCCACCGGCGCTTCAAACGATATTCAGCGCGCAACTTCGATCGCAAAGAAAATGGTTACAAAATACGGTATGTCCGATCTCGGCCCGATAGACTATGCGGGACAGGACGAGGTGTTTATAGGACGTTCGTTCGGCACTCAGCCCAACTACTCCGAAGAAACCTCCGCAAAAATCGACAGAGAGATATCTGCAATCATCAACCGAGCATACACGATGGCAAAATCCATTCTCGAGCAAAACAGACAGTATCTTGATAAAATCGCCGAAATTCTTATGGAAAAGGAAAAAATGTCCGCCGAAGAATTTTACGCAATATTCGATACTGCTCCCGCTCCCGAAAACGCATAAAACGCCGTAAATACTATACCGGACCGCCTTATTCGGGCAGTCCGGTTTTTGTATGCAAAAACTTCGAAGATCTATGATATACCGTAAAAGATCACCTTGACACGGGTTTTGAAATGGTGTATAATTGTCTATGAAAAAACGACTTCACGAAATGAGAAGGTTTGGTTATGAGAAACAGTGTCAAAAGAAATACGGTCGCAGCAATTCTGATCGCTTTGCTGATTTTGCTTTCTTCCTGCGGTGAAAAGCAAACGGTGCTTGAAGCAGGGATAGAAAGCGTAAGCAAATACGGGAATATAGTCCTTACAGTAGGCCCGCAGAGCATGGAAAACCTCGGCTTTGAAGCGGCTGACATGATCAACGTGAAAATAGGAGATATTTCGCTCGAAATGCCGATCGGCACCTCTTACAGCGACGTTGACAGCGGAAAACCCGTCTGCGTTTTAAGAAAAGACCCCGACGGCGGCAGAGGATACGTAATTCTGGCGATAAATTCGGGTAATCTGATCTCATCTTTGAATATTGCAGAGATACGAAGCACCGATGAAGAACCGGGGTATGAGATCGTCTGGTCCGACGGCTTCGGGGAAAACAGTGCGGTATCTTTGACAATGTCAAAAAAACAGGGATATGCGGAAGAATACGCCATGCATCAGATCGCGGGCGCTCGGACGAACAAGCGCGAAGATTATGCGGATCTCAGCGATGCCGAATACGCAAATTTCAGATCGGTTGAAACGTCCGGAATGGGCAAGAATACTCTGTTTCGCTCGTCGTCCCCGATAAATCCCGCTCTTAACAGAAATAAAGAGGCAGACAGCGCGCTTTCTTACTCGCTTGTCCGCACGGTTATAAATATGGCGGACAATTCCGAAACGATGAAAAATTATTCCGACTACTATTCGACCGTTTATTCAACGCTTGACGTTGCCGCTCTTAATATGGGAGTGGACTTTGAATCGGAAGATTTCAGAGAAAAACTCGCCGAAGGTTTCAGATATATCGCATCGCATGAAGGACCGTATCTTATTCACTGCAACGAGGGCAAAGACCGCACGGGATTTGCAGCGGCAATACTCGAATGTCTGATGGGCGCAAGTGCAGAGGAAGTAATATGCGATTATATGATAACTTATTACAATTATTACGGCATTACCGCCGAATCGGAGCAGTATTTGCAGATCGCAAACAGCAATATAAAATCATCGCTCTCAAAAGCATTCGGTATAGGCGCAATTGACAAAGAAGGGGTGTCTCTTGCGGACTATGCGCTTGACTATCTGAAAAATCTCGGAATGACGGATGAAGAAATATCCTTGCTGAAAGCAAATCTCGGAAAAGATTACGGCGGTATTGAATAACTTTGCCGCTTACCAGAGCTTTTTCGTTACCATTTTTATCGGTTTGCATTCGGGAATGTCTCTCGCAAGCTTTTCGTCAACCGAGGTAAACTTTACGGGAAGCTTCGTTATTTCCGACAGTCTTGCCGCTTTTTCTTTCGACGCCTCAACTATCTCGCGGTCGGTATCCGCGCCGAGGTTTGAGTTGTTTACTATCGCGGTCGCTTTAAGATGCGAAGCCGCTTCGATATCGTATAAAAGAGAGATCATATCGTCTTCGGTCGACGTCATCGGTCTGTAAAAATTAACGGTATAGATCATTTCATAACCCTGTTTTTTTATGTCGTCAGAATATCTTCCGAGCACGACTGCACCCGAATCGTCTCCGCCTATATCCCAGATAACCTCACAGTCAGTATTGAATACTTTCATAACAGTTGCAGGCATGGCAGGGATATCGAGATTTGTGTTTGCGCTCATCGGCGCAATAAGCTTCACTCCCGCCTCGGCAAGCAGATTTTCGTTATCTGCGGAACGAAAATAGGGGTTTACGATATCAGCGTCTATCAGGTATACTTTTTTGTCGGTTTTCTTTGCAGCTTCAAGCGCAAGATTTACGGCGATATTGGTTTTTCCGGAACCGTAATGTCCGGTAATTACAGTATGTTTCATTTTTTCGGTCTTTTCTTTCTGAAATAATTGAAATTGATAAAAAAAGGTTGATTTTTTTTGATTCGTATGATACAATATAGGCAGAAAAAACGGGGAGTGATGTTAAAATGAAAAAAGTTTTGAGTTTGATATTGATTTTGTTTATGGGGGCTGTATTGATTTTTATGAGCGGATGTGACAATACAAAATATTCCGTTGACTATTGCGGAACGAAAAATTCGTTTGAAAATGCGAAGGACGCTTATGCTGCAGGAGAAAAAGTAACTCTCTATTTCCCTTTCATCGCTACCGATACGGATTATCATTTTTATGTTGAAGGCGCTGATTTCAATACGGATTATGACGATGCAAAGGGCTATATCATTTCGTTTGTTATGCCCGAAAACGACGTCAAGGTCTGGTTTGACTCGATTAACAGTATGGAATATATACCTTCCAACGCAACCGAAATGCTGATAGACTACTATGAGGCAACGGTAGCCACCGTTGGCGGCGACGAATATTACGAGCTTGTTTTATTGGCAAATAACGACAGGTCTGTGGTGATCGTTGACGCATATTGGGGTGACGAGGAAGGCGAGACTCACAAAAAATACGCCGTTCCCGCCGAAGTAGTGGATGAGTGCTACGAAGCGATAGAAAAATGCAATTTCCGCGAATGGAATTCAAATCCCGATTATTACGGCATCACGGGCGCATATTACGTTTTAAATTTTAAGGACGGCGTCACGTATACCCGCGTAACATCCGATCATATGCCCGATAACGGCAAAGCGCTTATGTGGTCTGTAGGCAGCATTATAAACCGCTATATAACCGACGAATACCTTATCGAAAACTGATGTAAGTATACCACTTTTACGCTTTTATGTCAATAACGCAAAACGGTCCGACAGAGTAATCCGTCAGACCGTTTTTTTATAGCCGAACTATTCTTCTTGCCATACGCTGTCTATGCCTCTCTTTGAAGGCGCGATTTCCTGAGCGATATATTCC
Source organism: Clostridia bacterium (assembly GCA_017427285.1). Classification (GTDB taxonomy): domain Bacteria; phylum Bacillota; class Clostridia; order Oscillospirales; family UBA644; genus HGM12619. Next base: position 30,234 of record JAFRTE010000048.1, on the reverse strand, counting down.
TCGATTTTATCTATGCGAGACTCGATATATTCCGTCGGAGTCTGTCCGTTTTCGACCCATTCGCCGAGCGTCTGAAAAGGCGCCGTGGAGAAATACGCATACTGTGCGCGTTGGAACATATCATAGTAGATATCTGCGTCGCGGCGGTCAAAAAAGTATGTATGATGCAGAAAATCCTTTACGGATTCTATATCCGGATATTCCGCAAAAGGTTCGTAAAGCGCATTCAGAGCGATCGCCGTGGCCTCAAGGTTATTTGACATGCTTGAAATAACGACCGCCCTTTCGAGATTCATATGGAAAGAAGCGATAAACCCGGGCTCTACCGACGGGCCCGACGGCCACGGCAGAACACCGAAATTGGTCATCGATTTAACAATTCTGTCGGCAACGTATTCCGCATAATGCATAACGCCCATTACCGCCTGACCAGCTATAAGATCCTCTACCGGCGCAAGTATAATGTTTCTGCGGTCGATCGTGTAAGACAGCGGGCCGTTAAATACGTCCAGCGCTTCGTTCATTGCCGCAAGAGCGGATGGATTGTTTACTCCGGACCTGTAATTGCCGTCAGGTCCTTTTTCGGCAAGTCTGTAACCGTTTGATAAAAGATAGTTCGCTCCGAAATCGAAAGGTACCGAAGCCAAAGCGTAGTGCTTTACCTCGCTGCCCTCCTGCGCATAGTATTTTTCAAGACAGTCGCGGAATGTTTCCCACGTCCAGTTTCCGTTTTCATAAAGATCCCGAGGATCTTCCGCATTCAAAGACGCTATAAGGTCTTCGTTGACTATCGTAAGACCGGTGTATGATACCGAGGATGTAGGCCATGCCATGGGGATCAGTCCGTAAACGTCGTCTTCCCAGTAAAGGACCTCCAGAATGTTTCGAGTGCCCCATTTTTCCTCGTTGCGATAATCGATCAAGCCGTCAAGCTGCGAAAGGCCCACGATCGTGCCGGCTTTCATATATTCGCGGAATCTGTCCGATATTCCGCAGAAAACGTCGCAGTAATACGATCCCGCGGCGTTGCTCAAACGGTAATTTGTATATTGCGCGTCACCTGTAAAATACACGATGTCAAGCTTGCAGTTAAGATCCTTTTGCACGTCTTTTACTCGTTGAAGGGCGAGGTCTCCGAGCACGGTATTCATCTCGTAGCCTAGCACTTCTCCGTCTCCGACGTTAAATGCAAGTCCGCCCGATTCGCGCACATATTTTATCGTTGCGCCTTCAAGATCGGTTTTATCGCTCTTTAAAGAGAAATCAACGTCGAAAATCTCCTCCTCGAGAGGACTGCATGCAGCGAAAATAACCAGAGATAAAAGAATAAGAATAAAAGTTTTTACAGCCGTTTTCATTCGCTCAGATTCCTTTCCGAAAAAATACTCTGTCGGTTTTAAGAGAGAATTAAAAAAGTGATCGATACACTATCATTATATCATCCGGTTAATGAGTTGTCAATAGGCGTTTAAAGACCGTGCGTGATACCGCGCGGTCTTCGCTTTTTATTTTCTTTTGTACTGAAAGACAGAACCTATTCGGTTGAGTATAAAAGCTCTTTTCGGACGGTATTTTTTCGGTTACATTTTCCCAAAGTGTCTTTGCCGCCGTATTCTTTTCGTTGAATTTGACTTCCCGGTCCGTAAAATCAGAAAAACGAATACGCAATTACAGTTAAAACAGCGTAAAAAACGATCATCAGCGCAAGTATCGTCAGTTGTCTTACTTTTTGCTTTGATATAAGCCCCGCAAATTCGCGGACAGCGGCGTTGGGCCAGAAATACCATTTTGTTGAAGCTCCGATGCCCGTTACGCGCACATTTAAACTGTCTGCGAGCAATCCGCTGCGAAATACATGGTATTTATTCGTTGAAAAAGCTATTTTTGCGTTTGGATCTATCTCGTCGATCTTTTCTTTTGAATACTTCATATTCTCGAGCGTGTTAGTCGATCTGTCCTCCTCGATTATCCTTTCGGGAGATATCCCGTTTTCCGTAAGATAACGTTTCATGGACGTGCTTTCGGCGACCGCCTCGTCAGCTCCCTGTCCGCCGGAAGTTACAAAAACCGCCTCTTTTCCCGTCAGCTGTTTCTGCTCTTCATAAAATTTCAGCGCGCGGTCGATCCTGCTTTTAAGCAAGGGAGTAGGCGTGCCGTCCTTTCTCAGCGAACATCCGAGTATGATCAGAAAATCCATTTCCTTTTTCGGTTCATAACGCGACGTTACAGCGGAAGCGATGACAGTACCTATCATCATACATTCAAAATACAGATAAATTGCTGCGAAAAGGTTCGTGAAAAGGTCGTGTATCATTATTTCGGTCGCGCTCCCCGAAGCATAATAATCAAATGAAAAAAGCAGGATAAAGCCGCCTACAAGTATAAACGAAAGGGCAATCCCCAAAAGGTTTACAACCCGCAGCCCCTCATGCCTAATAAGCGAAATATTCGATATGCAGAGCATAAGAGAAAAAACCGCGATAAAGGGGAATGAATAAAACATAAAGTTATGCGCGGACCCGAGAAGGGTATGAATAAGCGTAAACCCACGGTATATATCCGGGTCTTTTATCATATAAACGGAAAGGTTTATGAATTCAAGCATAACGGATATTGCAAACAATGCAAAACCGATATAAAAAATCGTATTGTAAGAATACGGCGAATACTGCAACTGCTGACGAAACGCCCGTAAAAGAGCGATCGCCGCGCAAAGAAAATAAACTGAGGCGGTAATACAAACGGCCGCGGAAAACTTTTCTCCGCCTGTTGCAAGCAGTATCGCAACAATTACCGCAGAAACCGCTGTCAGCGTAAGCAGCAGCCGAAGCGTCGGTTTTTTATTGCGTGTATAAAATTCCGGAATGATTTTTATTTTCGTCATATCTCAGTATATCCTGTTTATTCTTTTAACGAACACGGCTTTCCCGTCGCTGCAAAAGCCGACGTCATAGCCGGAATAAGTCAGACCGTATATCTTTTCGGGGTCGTCCGCATAACCCGGACGCGGATCGTTGCTCAGTATGCCGGTAATCGCGGAAAGAATGTCGTCGGGGACGTTGCCGTCCGTACCGTTTTCAAAAACCACGTCGAGCGAATGCTCTTTTGTTGTTTCGGTGTAACCTTCGGCCGCATCGGGGTGCAGATCAGCCATGGGGATATACGGCTTGATATCTATTATCGGCGTTTTGTCAAGCATATCTATTCCCGAAACGTAAATTGCCGGCGCGTCGCCGTCGTACATATCTATTCTCTCAAGCTTGACGCACGAAAGCCCGAGGGCGTTCGGACGGAACGGCGACCGTGTTGCAAACACGCCGATCCGCTCGTTTCCGCCGAGACGGGGAGGACGTACGGTCGGACGAAATTCATCGGATACGTCGTTTTCAAACCGCCATATAAGCCATATATGCGAAAAATCTTCAAGTCCGCGGACAGCTTCGGGGCGTCTGTATTTTTTTTCAAAAACTATCTTTCCCGTCAGCTCTTTTACAAGTCCGCTCTGTCTCGGGATCCCGAATTTTTCGGGAAAACCCGTATAAATACGGGCTATCGGCTCTATATAAAATCTGCTTTCTTCCATTTTATCTTCCGTTTCTTTGATCGAATACATAAAAACACTCCGTATACGGTCATATACGGGGTGTTTAGCACTTTTATTTATCTGTTCTGAATAATACGAGCAGGATCTCTTTGTCTTCATATTCCGAGTAAATTTCGGGGAATATTTCCATCGCGCTGCTTCCGAAATCGGCGGCTGCCGTGTCGTTTCCGCCGTAAACCGTGCATTCGTATGCGGTATAAATATATCCGTCATATTCGGTTTGCCCGATCTTTTCGTAGATATTCGGGTCGATCGGGAAATCTTCCCCGTAATTTTGCAAAACAAGAATTATCCTTGTGTAAACCCCTCCGCCAAGCTTGTCTTTTGCGAGTATATCCGCAACTGCCCGTGCGGTTTCAGTGTCTTTTCCTGTTGCGTAAAGCCCGTATACCGCCCTTGTCTCCGGCGTTTCGATGTATTCTGTCGTTGTTGCCGTAGTTACGCTCTCCTCGGTTATAACCGCATCTTCGGGCATTTCCTCTTCGGCAAAATCAGGCTCTTCCGTGCCGAAAGCGCATCCGCTTGAAGCCGCCGGTTCAAACTCCGGAACGGCTGCGTTTGCCGCCTCTTCGGTTACTGCGCTTTGATCGTAAGCGTTTTTTGCGGAAGACTCAGCCGGCTCTTCTTCAATAACGGTTCCTTCCTCTGCCATGGGCATTTCGGGAGGAATATAGCTTTCGGTGTATCCGCCGTTAAACATATCGTCCGAAACGTCCGTGATCGATCCCGCTTCAAAGTCGGTCGTCACTTCGGCCGTTTCAACGTTATACGCCGTATATAAGCCGCTTTCGACTTCGTCTTCCATCTCTTTGGGCTCTTCGGGTACCTCGACAGAAAAAACGACTTCCTCTTCATTTGCAGACTTGCCCGTTTCCCTTGTGTCCGACGCTATCATTTCGCCCGCAAGACCGTTTGCGCCGTCAATTTTACCGAAAAGATCGGATCTGAATACAAATACCGCGATAAGCAATACGGCAACTGCCGCGGCAGCGGTTTTGACTGCAGGATGGCTTATAATTCTTATTATCAGCGGTTTTTTAGCGGCGCGGATTTTCGCCATCGTCTTTTCGGCAAAATCGGCAGAGGGCATGTTTTCCGTTCCGGGCAAAAAACCGTCCTGCTTCATGGTTTCTCTTATTTTAAGCGCTTCTTCGTAAGCTCTTCGGCAGTTTTCACATTCGTTTATATGTTCAAAGAATTCTGCGGCGGTCACATCGTCAACAAGACCGTCGATTACGTCGTTTATGAAATTTATGTCGAAGAAAATGTCTTTTATGTTTTCCACTGCAAACTCCTTTTTTAACGCTTCTGAAACATTAGACTGTTTTTATCCGTCAATGTTCCATTTTCTCGAAAGAATTTTTTTCAGAGCCAACCGACCTCTGTTGAGCCGTGATTTAAGGGTGCCTTCCTTTATTGAAAGCATCTCGGCTATCTCCTCGTAGGAAAAACCGTGGATATCCTTTAATTCTATCAGCTCGCGCTGCTCGTCGGGCAGTGACTGCAAGGCGTCGTATATATCTTTTTTCGTCTCTTTCTTCTCGAACGCGTCTTCCGGCAAAAAGGAGTCGTCCGATAATTCAAGAAGCTCAGTGTCTTCCGGATCGTCGAGCGTTTTCGTTATTTTCGCCCGCTTTCCGTGCTTTTTTAAAAAATCTATCGAAAGATTGTATACTATTCTGTAAACCCACGTTGTTATCTCGCTGCGTCCTGCGAAAGACGGGAGGGACATATATACTCTGACGAATGTTTCCTGCGCTATATCCTCGGCGTCCTGCGGGTTTCTTACCATAGAGAGCGCAATTCGGTAAACCTTCGTCTGATTGTCTTTGATAAACTCTTCAAAAGCTTTTTCGTCGCCGCTTAAAAGCTTTTCAAGACCTTCATTCATTTATGCACCCGCTTTCTTCCAAATAATCGGTGATAATCTGTTCGGCTTGTGTGTATGTCTGCGCCTTCATTATATCGTTTCTTACTCTTGCGGAACCGCGCAGCCCCTTAACATACCACGCAAGATGTTTTCTCGCTTCCGCGATAGCAATTTTTTCGGGTTTTTCTTTGCACATCTCTCGCGTCTGCCAAAGCGCCTCCGAAAGACTTTTTTCCGCCGAAACGGTGTTGTATGTTCCCTCAGCGAAATACTCTTTTATGTATGTGAAAATAAACGGATTTCCGAGCGCGCCCCTTGCTATCATTATTCCGTCGCAGCCCGTTTTTTCAACCATTTCCTTTGCGGATTCGGGCGAAAAAATGTCTCCGTTGCCGATAACAGGTATTTTAACGGCGTTTTTAACTGCCGCCGTTATTTCCATATCCGCTTTCCCTGAATAAAGCTGATCTCTCGTTCTCGGGTGAACGGTAATTCTCGAAGCGCCGCTTTTTTCGGCTGTTTTGGCAAATTCGACCGCGTTTATCCTGTCTGCCGACCAGCCCGCGCGGAATTTTACCGTAACCGGGCATATTACCGCTTTTACGGTCGCCTCTATAATTTGTCCCGCAAGCAAAAGGTCCTTCATAAGCGCGCATCCGTCGCCGTTGTTTACTATCTTCGGCATCGGGCAGCCCATATTTATATCTATAAACGCCGGACCTCTTTCTTCAACGACTTTTGCTGCATAAGCCATTATTGCAGGATCGTTTCCGAAAAGCTGAATGCCTATCGGCTGCTCTTCATCTTTAAATTCGAGCAGTTCGGCTGTTTTTCTGTCTTTATAGTAAATGCCCCTCGAGCTTATCATCTCGGTGCATAAAACATCCGCGCCGTATTTTTTGCACAGTCTGCGGAAAGGCGAGTCGGTTATCCCCGCAAGAGGGGCGAGATAAAGAGTTGTTTGCATATCATTGCCTCAAAACGCTGTTTACAGCTCATTATACAGTTTTTTTTATCGCTTGTCAAGTATTTGCGAAAAAATAGCAGACTTTCGGTCTCTCAGTCGCCATAAAACGCATTTTCCGCGTAAAACTTCGGCGGAGACCAGAGTATGAAATATAACGGTATTTGTTGTTAAGATTTATTCAGGTATTGACAAATGTTTTTTTTTGATATAATAAATATAAGAGAAAAGATGCCCTGAACTGCGCTAATTTTAACAAAAAATCATTTGAAAGGTGATAAAGACATGAAGCATATTATTTCTGATATCTGGCTCGGAATAAGAAAATCTCCATTTCTCTTCTTTTTTATATTTATTCAGATTGTTATTACAAGCGTGGTTCTTTATTCGATGCTCGCTACCTATTACTGGACCGATGAAAGAAGCAATACGACGAGTATCACCTGGGGCGATAAAGAGTATCTGAAATTCGTTTCTCTGCCCGGAAATACTCGCAGCAGCCTGATATATAAGGGTGATTATACACATGCCCGAACGGAGCACGAGAAACAGGAAATTCTTAAGTTTTATTATCAGATCGACGGCTTTTTCAATGAGATCAAAGAAGATCCCGATATAACTGTGCTTATATGCGAAGAATATGTGCCGGTATTATTATATGAGCCGAAAGAATGGGATGAAAAAGACAAATCAAGGTATGGCAGCGGGATATTATACAATGAAAACAGCACGTTTCATCCGTTTGACAACGTTAAATCTCTTCTTGTCAGCTCCAATTGTCTTGACTATTTCGATGTAAAACTAAGCGAAGGGGAGTATTTCAAAGAAGAAGATTTCCTTTACGAGGGTGACTGTATTCCCGTTCTTATGGGAAGTATTTATAAGAAATACTATAAAATAGGCGATGAATTTGAAGGGATGCTGGACTACAGACAGAATAATAAATTTAAAGTTATCGGATTTATTGCCGAAAATCAGTATTTTTCAATTCCGGCAGCGCCTTCGGATGTATACAGGTATGATAATCACATCATCGTCCCGTATATTGAAAAAGATCTTGACGGATGCATCGCAGTCAAACGTTCCAACCTTTTTACGTCAAGATTTAAAGCTTCTTTTTACGTTTGCGATTCTCAGAAGCTTGACGAGGTGAAAGAAAGGATTCAGGCGGCTCTTGATAAAAACGATCTGTCTGATATGTTTTATACGCAAAGGGCGCGCGTTCAGAAAGAGCTTGCGAGCAATTATTCCGATCGCCTTTCGATAAGCGTTGCGGTATGTGTGGCAACGATAATCTTTTCTCTTTTCAGTATCGTTTTTTCAATGCTTTATAAAATTGACGAAAACATTAAAAACTACGCTATCAGAATGGTCGTGGGCGAAACTTACGGAAATATAACGTTCAGATATTTGTTTGAGTCGTTCGTTTTATTCTTTCTCGGCCAGCTTACGGGATTTTTCGTTTTCAGGATCTATTCCGTTTATACGTTTCTCAACGAAGGTTACGCATATCTTGAAGAACCGACTTTAAAAACGGGGATTATTATAAACGCGGCGTTTTATATAGTTACGGCGGTGATCCTTGCCATATGCGTAAACGTTAAACTCAGGACGTATTCGCTTGCAACGCTCATACGCGGCAGCGAAGTGAAAAGAGAAAGACGTACGCCTCTTTACAGGGCGGTTATCGCATTTATGCTTGCGATCGTAGGCGTATTCGGGATGTTTATTGCAAGCTATAACGTGGCTACGGCGCGGATAGACATATACTATACCGGATATCTTACAAAAAACGTCATGGTAACTCAGATCTCCAAAATCAACGACCCTGACCGCCCCGAAACAGACATAAAACTCGATTTTGATATAATCGGCGCGAATGCCGAAAACGCTGTGATTTTCAGACAGGGCAGCACAAGATACAGGGGCGACGATTATATACAGGAAAGGGGCGTTTATTTCAACGGCTATATCGACCCCGTAAATATACTTGAAGGCAGATTTTTTACCTCCGAAGAAACGGTTGACGGTAAAGGGGATACAGCCGTTGTCGGCAAAGAAATCTATAATAAATACGTTACTTTCGACGAAGAAGGAAACGCGTATTATTACAGCGATTATCTTGATATGAAGCTTCGCGTTATCGGCGTAATGGGTAAAGAGGATAAGTCTACCGCCCTTGATTATTTTGTTTTCACGCCGATAAAGACGATGATCTCGGTTTTGGGCCCCGAGGGCAGCTACTATCTTGACGGAAAGAGCGCGGCTGCCGTTGAACAGCTTGAAAAAGCGTTTACGGATCATGCCTCTCAGACCTCCGAGGTGTCTTCTTACCAATTTACGCCCCGACTCACGGTTGAAGCGCCTACGGATATACTGCTCATGCTGCTTGTTATAATAATAATCAACGCAATGGTATTCTGCTTTTACTACGTTTCAAAACAGAGCCGCATCCAGGGCGTAAAAAAGATTATCGGATATTCGAAAACGATGATTTTAACGGATACTTTTACGGACTTTCTTATGCTTTCCGTAGGCGCTTTCGTCGCGGGCAACGCTATAGTTATCCTGCTTAAAGAAACTTTATTCAGTAAAGTAGAGCTGTTTTCCATATACATGCTCGACCCTGTCGTTATCTTGATTTCTCTCGCAGCGATTATCCTTCTTACGGTATTCTTTTCTGTTGTCGCCGTCACAAAAACCTTCACCGCCGGCAACACAAATCAATACAGGGCGTAAATCACCGCTTTCCGCCTCAATAAAAACTGCCGCAAAACTTACCCGTTTTGCGGCAGTATGTTTTTTTGCAGATAAAAACTATTTCTGGTTGAACATTCCTTTAACTCTGTTCCAGAAGCTGTCTGTGCGCTCATAGTTCTTTTTGTTGAGTTTGTCAAATTCAGCAAGAAGCTCTTTCTGCTTTGACGAAAGGCCTTTCGGCGTTTCAACAACAACTCTTACGTACATATCGCCCCTGCCTTTGGAGTTTATATACGGAACGCCTTTCCCTTTGAAATTGTAAACCGTTCCCGACTGTATACCGTCGGGGATCTTATGCTTTATCGTCTGTCCGTCGACCGTAGGGATATCGACCGTGCATCCGAGGCATGCCTGAACGAGCGTTACGGGAAGATCGAGATAGATGTCAAAATCCCGTCTTTCAAATACCGGATGCGGATTTACCGTTACGCGGACATTGAGGTTTCCGGAAGTCCCGCCGTTTTTGCCTGCGCCGCCTTTGCCGTGTATCTGAACGGTCTGTCCGTCGTTTATGCCCGCCGGAATTTTGATGTCCTCGGTAAACGATCTTCTGGTCTGTCCGTTGCCGTTACACGTTTTGCAGGGGTTTTTTATCGTTTTGCCGCTTCCGCCGCATGCCGAGCAGACTCTTTCGGTCTGCATACTGCCGAACATAGTCTGCGTAACCTGGCGTATGCGGCCCGTGCCTTTACAGGTCGGGCATGATTCGGGAGAAGTGCCCTTCGCCGCGCCCGTACCGCTGCAGTCGGGGCAGGTAATGAGTCTTCTTACGTTTACGGTTTTTGTGCAGCCGAAAACCGCTTCAAGGAAATCTATCGAAATACTTACGTTTACATCCTCGCCCGGAATAACGTTAGACCTCCTTCTCGTGCCGGACATTCCTCCGAAAAAGCTTCCGAATATATCACCTATATCGCCGAAATCTATATTCGTATACGAAACTCCGCCCGGCCCCGCTCCGTAGCTCGGGTCTACGCCCGCCTGTCCGAACTGGTCGTAGCGGGCTTTTTTGTCGGGGTCGGAGAGAACGGCATATGCCTCTCCGATCTCCTTGAATTTCTGCTCGGCGTCTTTGTTTCCCGGATTCAGGTCGGGATGATACTGCTTTGCGAGCTTTCTGTACGCTTTTTTTATGTCCTCTTCGCTCGCATTTCTGTCGACACCGAGCACGTCGTAGTAGTCTGCCATATAATCCTCACAATAAACAGGATTGAAAAAAGATAATTACTTGTTGTCGTCGTCGATTACCGTGTAATCCTGACCGTCGGTGCCGCCGTTTCCGTCATTGGGAGGAACTGTGCCGTCCTGAGGCGCCTGTCCTGCCGACTGCTGCTGAGCGTAAAGCTTTTCGGCTATCTTGTAGAAGGACTGCTGGAGAGCTTCGGTATCAGCTTTTATCGCGGCCGTATCGCTGCCGGAAAGCGTGGATTTGAGCTTGTTTATGCCGGCTTCCATTTCCGCCTTTTCTTCTGCGGAAACTTTTTCGCCGAGCTCGCCGAGACTCTTTTCGCATTGATAGATCATCTGCTCCGCGTTGTTGCGGACTTCGACCTCTTCTCTGCGCTTCTTGTCTTCCGCAGCGTATTTTTCCGCTTCGGCAACTGCTTTTTCAACGTCTTCCTTGGACATATTGGAGGATGCGGTGATGGTTATATGCTGCTCTCTGTTTGTGCCCTTGTCTTTTGCGTAAACGTTAACTATACCGTTAGCGTCGATATCGAAGGTAACTTCGATCTGCGGTACCTGCTTCGGTGCCGGCGGAATACCGTCGAGGGAGAAGTGTCCGAGAGTTTTGTTATCCGCAGCCATTTCGCGCTCGCCCTGAAGGACGTGGATCTCAACGGATGTCTGTCCGTCTGCGGCAGTTGTGAAAATCTGGCTCTTCTTTACGGGGATAGTGGTGTTTCTGTCGATTACTCTCGTAAATACTCCGCCGTATGTTTCAACGCCGAGAGAAAGAGGCGTAACATCGAGAAGAACGAGGCCCGTAACGTCTCCGCCTAGGATACCTGCCTGGATCGCTGCGCCGATCGCAACGCATTCGTCCGGGTTGATGCCCTTGTGCGGCTCTTTGTTTATAAATTTCTTAAGAGCTTCCTGTACTGCGGGGATCCTTGAAGAACCGCCTACGAGAAGGACTTTGTCTATCTTTTCCGGTGTGAGTCCGGCGTCCGAAAGCGCTTTGCGGACAGGGGTCATGGTCGCTTCAACGAGGTCTGCCGTAAGCTCGTTGAATTTTGCTCTTGTAAGGGTGATATCGAGGTGCTTCGGGCCTGTGGCGTCTGCTGTGATAAACGGCAGGTTGATATTTGAAGAAGTCATGCCGGAAAGCTCGATTTTAGCTTTTTCTGCCGCCTCTTTAAGTCTCTGCATAGCCATTTTGTCGTTGCTGAGGTCTATGCCGCTGTCTTTCTTGAATTCGGAGATAAGATATCTGATGATTCTTTCGTCAAAATCGTCGCCGCCGAGACGGTTGTTGCCGTTTGTTGCAAGTACTTCGAATACTCCGTCGCCGATATCGAGAATGGAAACGTCGAACGTTCCGCCGCCGAGGTCGTAAACCATTATCTTCTGTTCGGCTTCTTTGTCTACGCCGTATGCGAGAGCTGCGGCGGTAGGTTCGTTAATGATCCTTTTAACGTCGAGTCCGGCGATAATGCCGGCGTTTTTAGTTGCCTGACGCTGAGCGTCGCTGAAATAAGCGGGAACGGTAATTACCGCTTCGGTAACTTTTTCGCCTAGATATGCTTCTGCGTCCGCTTTCAGTTTCTGAAGGATCATCGAAGATATCATTTCAGGTGTGTGTTCCGTGCCGTCAATTTTTATCTTTCTGTTTGATCCCATATCTCTTTTTATTGAAACGATGGTTCTGTCAGGGTTCGTTATTGCCTGACGTTTAGCAACCTGACCGACCATTCTTTCGCCTGTTTTGGAGAAAGCTACAACAGACGGCGTAGTTCTTGCGCCTTCCGCATTGGCTATAACAACGGGTTCGCCGCCTTCCATTATGGCGACGCATGAGTTTGTGGTACCTAAGTCGATACCGATGATTTTAGACATAATCTTTGCCTCCGTATATAGATATTTTTAAAAACATGTTGATTCGGTCTAATTGACCTTTACTTTCGCGTATCTTACGACCTTGTCTCCGAGCTTGTATCCCTTCTGGAATACCTCGATTACAGAGCCCTCTTCAAATTCGTCGCTTTCGCAGTGCATGACCGCTTCGTGAAGCGAAACGTCGAATTTTTCGCCTTTTTCGCCTATCGGCGTAACTCCGAGCTGCTCGAGCGTTGAAGCAAATTTTGCCGCAACCTGGTCAACGCCTTTTTTCAGAGGCGAATCTTCGGGAGCCGCCGCGCAAGCGCGTTCCATATCGTCGATAACGGGTAGGAACTTTGCTACGGTGTCTGCAACCGCAAGATTGTATATACCCTCTTTTTCCGTTTTGGAGCGTTTTTTGAAATTGTCGAAATCCGCCGCAAGTCTGATGAATTTATCTTTATATTCGTCTTTTTCGGCGGGAACGTGTTCTTCCTTTTTCTCTTCCTCGCTCTCTTCGGCTGCCGCGGTCTCTTTTTCGGTTTCGGAAGCTTCCTTTTCGTTTTCGGCTTCTTTCTTTCTGTTTTTGTCTTTTGCCATTATAGTCTCTCCATGTAAATATTATTCCGTTTCACCGTCGGTGCGTTCGCGAAGCTGAAGGATAACGTGCTTGCAGCCGGCAATGATTTTTGAGTAATTCATCCTTGCGGGACCTAAAACGCCGATGACTATCGGTATCCTGTTGCTGATTTTTGCGGAAACTATTCCGGCGGGAGTTGTTTTTAAAAGATGCGAATCATCGCCGATTTTAATGTCTATCCCACTGTCGGAAGTATGCAAAAGCTCGTCTATGATATCTTCCCGCCTGTCGAGAAGCTGCATATATTCGCGCGCCGTTTCGATATTCGCAAATTCCGGATACGAAAGCAGGTTTGAGCTTCCCGATATGCACAGTTCGTAAGATTTTATGCTTTTTACGAGGTCTACGACCGGTACGATAACGCAGCTGAATTCCGGAAAGTTTTTTGAAACCTCGTCCTTGAAAAGCATTACTCTTACGCCGTTTATCTCGTTAACCGGAAAGCCGGAAAATACCGAGTTTAAAACGTTTGTAAGCTTCTGCGCCGCTTCTGCGCTTATCTCTCTGTCAACCTTCGTGAATACCGATTTTACCGCGCCGGAAGAGCTTACCGCCATGATCGCTATCGCCTTTTTTCCTGCCGGCATGACCTCAAAAGTGAAGCAGCCGTCCTCCGAGAGTGGAGATGCTGTAAATACAGCGCATCCGGAAAACTCAGCAAGTCTTACGGAAGCGTCTTTTATCGCTTCGATAAGCCCGACGCTCGCTCTTACTGCGGGCACGAGAATGTGCAGGTCTTCTTCGGTAAGCGAATATCTGTTTATGGATTTTTCGGCAAACTGTTTAAGCCCCTTCTGCGACGGAATACGTCCGGCGGAGGTGTGCGGCTTGCAAAGCAGCCCCATTTTCTCCAGCTCCAGCATTTCGCTGCGGATCGTGGCGGACGATACGTTGATTTTGGATTTTTCGATCAGCGCTTTTGAACCTACCGGCTCGCCCGTTGATATATATTCGGATATAACAAGGTCAAGTATCTGACTTTTTCTCTCGTCAAGCACCGTTAAACCGCCACTCCTTTCATAAAACAGAACCGATATTTGGCACTCTTGACATCCGAGTGCTAACAACAGGCATAATGTACCACTTTTTTACCGATTTGTCAATATGATATTTCGCTTTTTTATAAATTATTTTTTTTCTTCATAATTCTGACACAGACTGAACCGACCTCGCCGATCCCCTTTCAACCGATACTTGCCCCGAACTGTTACTGCAAAAAAACGGACCGATTTTTGTCGGTCCGAATATATATATATGAATAAAAAAGATATAGCACTAGTTAAATCCGTATGGATCGTATTTTGCTCCCTTACCTAAATTGCACTTGTCGCACAGTGTTCGCAAATTTGACGGTTCGGTTACTCCGCCCTTTGAAACAGGCAAAATATGGTCTATATGTAATTTGACTCCATCTTGAGCAGACGCACCACATAGAACGCAACGAAAACCGTCACGTTTCATAATATCATATCTCATGGATGGGGGAATCGGGTCTCGTCTATTATCATTTTTATAGTATGATGTTTTAAAAATATAATCAAATTCTGAGTGTAGTCTTGCTTCTTTGTAGTGTGCAATTATTTCTTTTGTGTCAAATACAGAACAAGCTCTGTAATGATTTCTTCCTTTGGGAGAATAGTATTCCTTTTCAACTTTAACTATTAGTTCTGTAATAGGCTTTTGCCTTAATTCTTCACATAATTTCTCTTCATATTCATCAAAAAAATCCCACTTTAAATACAATTCTTTGTCTTCGTCAGTAATTTCATACAAACAAATATTAAAATCTTTATTATACAGTTCGTACTGATTTTGATTTCTAATAACGCTATTCAGTAATTGTTTATATTCTGCAAGATTATCTGAAATATCACTGCACAGAATTGTATCTATATCAGTTTTATCAAATTCTTGTTTTGTTTTACAGTTTTTTGCAATACGATATTGCTGTTGAAGCGGAGAAAAAGGGTATTGACCATTAATCTGCTTTATTTTTTGGTATTTTTTGCTGTATTCTTTGACGATTTCAGTTCTTTTTGCAATCAGCTTTTGTTTACCTTCTCTATATAACACTATAATTATAAAAACCACTAATAGAATAATCGTTCCGACAATAACGCAAAATGTTGTAATTGATGATGAGTTTATGCTTTGCATATTATCACCTAATACATCTGATAATCCTTTCTCTTTCATCCGAAAAATTTGTTTCTTTCAAGAAAATCCGTAAGCCTGCGCTGATATTCTTCGGTGGCCACTATATACGAAAAGCCGTGGATCGCGTCGGGGACTGAAAAAAACTCTTTCGGCGAACTGCAGGCGTCATATATTTCTTTACCCATATAATGCGGTACGAAGTTGTCTGCCTGACCGTGCGCAAAAAATACGGGGATTTTCGTTTTAGCAACCTCTTTTCTCGAATCACATTCCGTAAAGCCGTATTTCGCAACAAGCCGCGCTGCCCAATCAACCGTATAAATGAGCGGAAACGGCGGGATATGATAGTAGTGGGCCATGGAATACAGTATTTCTTCTTTCGGCGTTGTATACGGACAGTCTGCGACTATCGCTTTCAGGTTTTCGGGAAGTTCGAGTGACGACGCCATGCAAACCGTGGCCCCGCCCATAGATATGCCGTCCCACAGGATAGGCAGCCTGTTTTCGCAAAGAGCGTCCACGTAAACGGTCCAGTCGCGCAGATCGTATCGGTCAAGTACTCCGAACGTTATATACCTTCCGTCGCTTTCCCCGTGCGCCCTTCGGTCATACATAAAAATATTGAATCCGTTTTCTCCGAAATACTTTACAACCGTGCCGAAATCCCTTTCGGGCCACGAACGGTAGCCGTGAACGAGCATTACGGTCGCGCGCGCGTTTTCAGTTTTATAAAACTTGCCTCTGAGCGTAAGACCGTCAAACGTTTTTATCGTGTGGTTTTCAAACGGTCTGTTTTTCAGCCATTCAAGCCCTTCCGCTTTCATCTCGCTCAGTTTTTTGCCGTAGACGGCGTCGTAAAGCAGCGGCTGATTTTCTTCCTTTTTACGGTTTTTCTTTTCGGGAACGCGGACGATCGCCATCATCGTTCCCAAAACGGTTCCCGCAACGGTATATATAAGAAAAAGTCCCGCAATAACCGCAATCGCAATTAAAATATACTCCATAATTTCCTCTTTTTTTAATCCGTGTCCGTAAATTTATCCGGATTCAGTCTTGCGTAGTTAAACATCCACTGCTGGATTATTCCCGCGTCTTTCCCGAACAGCTTCTCGTCGAATCTTTCCCCGTAAATATTGCGCATAACGCGCTTTATCCAAACGTCTTTCGGGAACGCTTCGCCTCTGTCAAAGCCGAAAAGCAATATGCAGTCCGCAACTTTTTCGCCCACGCCTTTTATTTTCATAAGCTCTTTTCTCGCCTCATCGGTAGTCAAAAGAGATATTTTGTCAAAATCGATCTCTCCCGAAACGATTTTCCGCGCGGCATCGTAAATATATTTGTCCCGAAATCCCGCTCTTATCGGCGCCAGCGCCTCGGTCGTTATTTTTTTTAGCTCGTCACCGGTGGGGAACGTGTATAACGTTTTGCCCTCAAATGAGATCTCTTCTCCGAAAAGAGCGCAAAAATGCTCGATTATCTTTTTTATCCGCTTTATATTGTTGTTTGACGATATTATAAAGGAAATCGTCGTTTCGCACGGCTCCTGGCGAAGTATCCTTATCCCTTTTCCGAATTCAGAGACGGTTTTTATGTATTCGTCGTTCTCGAACCGCTTGACTGCGTCGGAATAGTCCTTGTCGAGCGAGAGATAATCAAGCCAGATATTTTCAATATCGGCTCTGTCCGCGCCTTTTATGTAAATGCAGCCGTCTCCCTGTATGAAACGGACTGCTTTTTTTCGTGCAACGCCTGTATATCCGTTGCCGTCGTCGTTAAAACGGAAGCACTGGCCGCACTCAAACGTGTCTTTCAGCGAAATATCGGTCGGAGAAATTTTATAATATTTTTCCGAAATTTCTTTAATGTCGGGAAAAATTTTAAAAACCCCCTTTCTTTTTGCACAAAAATAGTATATAATGTGATTATCAATATAATGAAGGATAAACTTATGGGAAAACTTTCATTTCTTTTTCGCCGCATAAGGTATATGCACTACGATAAATTTTTCGCGACCGCAAAGCAGATAAGCGAAAAAACGGGCAAAGCAAGGATATCGGTCCTCTTCGATATGGCGGGGTGCGCGATAAGATACGGAGCGGGATATGTCGATTATCGGATCGCCGAGATGTATAGGCTTTCGCCTTCACAGAGAAAGACCGTTATCACAAGAGGCATCTCAAACAGGATAGTTGCCGAAATGAATCCGAAGGAATACTGGCACTTTTTTGACAATAAAACCGAATTTAACAAACTTTTTGCGGAATACGTCAAGCGCGGCTGGTTTGACCTCAAAAACGGCACAAAAGAAGAGTTTTCAAAATGGCTCGAGGATAAGGACGTTATCGTCGCAAAACCGCTCGACGGTTCTTCGGGCAGAGGCGTTAAAAAGATACGTCCCGAAAAATACCGCGGGAATCCGGATTTTTACGAGGAATTAAAGGCGGACGGAACGGGGATCGTTGAAGAGTGCGTGATTCAGCACGAAGACATAAACAGAATAAATCCGTCGTCCGTAAACACCGTACGAATAGTTACTTTAAACGGCCCGAAGAAAAACGGAATAGTTTACGCCTGCATAAGAATCGGTCAAAACGGTACCGATATGGACAATGTTGACTGCGGAGGAATGGCATGCAGAATAGATCTTGACAGCGGAATTATCTGCACGCCCGGCGCAGATAAGCAGGGCAACGTTTACGAGTGTCATCCGGAAAGCGGAGTAAAGCTTGAGGGCTTTACAATACCGTATTTTGCCGAAGCAAAGGAGATGTGTCTCGAGGCGGCAAAAAAGGTTCCGCAGATGAGATATATCGCATGGGACGTTGCAATAACGCCGGACGGCCCGGTATTTATCGAAGGAAATTCGTTCCCGTCGCATGCGGTTCCGCAGTTTTCAGCTTTTTACAAAGACGGTATCGGGATAATGCCGAGATACAGAGAATTTATTGATGTTTGAGGAGCAGATTTTATGAAGGAACACATTTATACGATTCCGCTGAACGAACATTTTTCTAAGCTTGAGGGATGCCCTCTCTGCGGTCTTTTCGACATGATGGAAAGAAACGAGATAGAAACGGTAACGGGAGCTTCGATGATGGAACCGGACGTCCGTATAAAAACAAACGAATACGGCTTTTGCGAACGTCATTTTTCACAGATGCTTCTCGTCGGCAAAAAGCTCCCCGTAGCGCTTATTCTTGAAAGTCACATAAACGAAATATATAAGGATATCAACCGCAAAAAGGGAGACGTTCAGGCGAAAAGACTGAAAACGCTTGAAGGCGACTGCTACGTCTGCCGCAGAATAAACGGGAATATGGACAGCGTTTTATCCAATCTTTTCTATCTTTACAGAAACGACGTCAATTTCAGAGATCTTTTTGCCAAACAGAAATTCTTCTGTCTGCCGCATTACAGGGAGCTTATCGAATACGGGGCAAAGATCTTTCCCAAAAAGGATTTTGCGGCTTTTTTTGAGATCGCAGACTCGATCGAAATGAGATATCTGGAAACTCTTCACGGCGATATCGACTGGTTTTGCCGCAAATTCGATTACCGTTTCGCCAAAGAGGACTGGAAAAACAGCAAGGACGCCATCGAAAGGACTGTTTACACCTTAACGGGTCATATGCCTAAATTCAGAAGCGATAATATTGAGATCTAAACCGAAGGAACGCCGAAAAACGGCGTTCCGCTTTTTTAATACTTTCTGTGCTTTTTCCAGACGTCCAAAACGAGCTGATATCTGTCTGCAGGCAGTCCCTTAAAAGGAACGTTCGACGTGCAATAGATATATCCGCCGCCCGGCTTCGCGTATTTTAGACAGTATTCCGCGCTTTCTATTACTTCCTGCTCGGTACCTGTCTGCATGAGTGCGCAGTTAACGTTGCCGCAGAGCGCGACTTTGTCGCCCCATTTTTCTTTGACCTGCTTTATATCGACCCTCGCCATCGGGTCAAGAGAGTGAATCGCATGGGGCTTGCATGAAACGAGCTGGTCTATTATCGGCATTATATCGCCGTCCGTGTGCTTTATAACGTACGCGCCGTTTTCGCGGCCGCTGGCGCAGATACGGGCAAGATAAGGCGTGATGATATCCGCAAAAGTGGAAGGCGAAACGAACGGGCCCATATTGTAGCAGTAGTCCGAGCAAAGAATAAGCACTTCAACGCCCGCGTCCACGATCTGTTTGTTCCTTTCGATTGCGCTTACGCAGTATCTTTCCGCCTCTTCGAGTATTCCGTCAAAATCGTCGGCAAGTCTGTATGCAAATTCATACATCCCGTTTCCGTCGGGCAGGGCGAATGTTCCGTCTCCGTGGCAATGGATCATATATTTGTCTTCGGCATATTCGCGAAGCGCTTTCAGTACGGTTTTCTGGTATTTTCCGAGAGTACCGTCCTCGTTCCACATATCGGGAAGATATATCATCGGCCAGATGGCATACTCCAGCTTTTTGTACATTTCGGCATGGTGAAGCGCCCATTTTCTCAGCTTTTTCTCTGCTTCCAGCTCCGTAAGCTTGTCAAGCTCCGAACGTCTGTATTCATTGTAATCGATCGGCGATTTTCCGAACATTTCCTCCTCAAGCTGAAATTCAAGCTCAAAAGTGGGGACTTCGTCCGGCTGACGCAGCGTCAGCGCCGCGATCGCTCTCTCCTTTGGCGTCATATTCTGTCCTCCGCAGCAGATATTGTCATTATACAGAATATTATCACAGTTTTATCAGTTTGTCAAGAAATATTTGCGCTGTTCGCCTTTTTTTGAACAGGATGCGTTTATCTTTAGTAAAAAACGAAATTAAATCGACAATATCGCACGTATTGTTGACTGAACGCGCAAAAAGATGTAAAATATCGATGTATAAATAATTAATAATATACTGAAAGGAATCCGATTATGTTCGGTCCCATGTTCCCGCCCGGCAGAGATGATCACGATCAGCTCAAAGAGCCGAGACCAAAGCATCTTAAAGACTGGCCTTCATATATCTGGCGCAACGCCAAAAAACTTTTCCGTCGTCTGTTTTATATTTACGGACTTGTCTGGGACGCCCGTCCGTGGATTTTCATAACAATGATTTTCATGACGGTTTTCAACGGCGTTTCACCGGTTATAAGCGCGTATATCTCAAAACTTCTCCTCGACGCGCTCGCAAAAGCGGCGACCGGCGAGCTCGGAGACAACTTCTGGGCGCTCGGAGGTCTTCTTGTTTTCCAGATCGCCTATCAGTTTTTCGTTTCGCTCGTCAATTCGCTCAACAATATGGTCAACCGCCTTTCAAACGAAATAATCGTTTACAGCATAAAGCTTAAAATAATGAACAAGGCAAAAACGATCGACCTCGCCGATTTTGACCTGCCCGAGTTTTATTCGAAGCTCGAAAACGCCAACAGAGAAGCCGGCAACAGACCGCTTTCGATCATGTCCGCGTCGTTCAGCATAGTTAGTACGGTAATAAGTCTCGTCGGCTTTATTGCAATACTCGGCTCGCTTATGTGGTATGCGCCGATACTCATAATTCTTGTTTCACTGCCGTCTGCGATAGTAAGCTTCAAATACCGCGGCAAGATGTTCCGCTATGTCCGCCATCGCTCGAAAGACAGGCGTCAGATGGATTACTACAGCGGGCTGCTCGTAAACAAAGACCTCGTAAAAGAGGTAAAACTCTTCAATCTTGCCGATTTCTTTATCGGCAGATACAAAGAAGTCTTTCTTAACTATTACCGGGGCGTAAGAAACCTTATTATGACCGAAAGCTTTATCGGCATCGGTCTTTCCGTGCTCAATTCCGCGCTTTCCGCTTTCATTTTCCTGCGTATAGCGCGCCAGGTCTTCGATAAGATACTTACCGTCGGAGACTGGTCGCTTTACACAAACGCTCTGTTTTCAATATCCGGCAGCGTTTCTACGATAGTCCACACAGCCGCCAACATCTACGAGGGAACGCTTTATATAGACAATATGATAACGTTTATGGACGAACCCACAACTATCGTGTCGTCGCTTGCCGAACCGAGAAAGATAGACAAAAAAGCGTCTCACGTTATCGAATTCAAAAACTGCTCGTTCTCTTATCCCGGAACTCAGAAAAAAGTGCTTAAAAACATTAATCTGAAAATAGAGCAGGGGCAGACGATCGTCCTTGTCGGCCTTAACGGCGCGGGCAAAACAACGCTTTTAAAGCTGCTTACCCGTCTTTACGACCCTACGGAAGGCGTTATTTATTTTGACGGACACGATATCCGCGAATATGACGTAAACGAGCTTTATGCCGTTTTCGGCATAATATTCCAGGATTTCGGCAAATACGCGTTTACCGTTTCGGAAAATATCGGCTTCGGGCAGCTTGAATATATAAACGATCGCGAGCGTGTTGAAAAAGCGTCTCAAAAGAGCGCCGCAACTGAATTCATAAGCAGACTCAATGACGGATACGATACCGCGCTCACACGCGTGTTCGAAGAAAACGGAAGAGAGCTTTCAATAGGTCAGTGGCAGAAAATCGCTGTTGCCAGAGCGTTTTTCAGAGACAGCTCCATAATGATACTCGACGAACCTACGGCGTCTCTCGACCCGATGGCGGAGCAGGAAATATTCAATCAGTTTGACGAACTCGCGCATCCGTCCGACGGAGGAGTTCCCAAAACAACGATTTTCGTTTCTCACCGTCTCTCGTCCGCTACTATCGCCGATAAAATAGTCGTGCTTGAAGAGGGCCGCATCGTCGAGGAAGGTTCGCATAAAGACCTTATACGAAAAGACGGGAAATATGCGGAGCTTTTCAATACTCAGGCAAAACGTTATATAGACAATATCGGCGAAAATCTCGGCCCCGACAAAAACGGCAAAGAAAACCGCGGCAGGCCGTTTCCGCCTCCCCCGGGCGATTTGCCCCACACGGTTAAACAGTAAAAAATAATTTTATATGATTTCGAAAGAAGGCATATTCATGAAAAGGTTTTTCAGTTTATTTCTCTGCCTGGTTATGTTTGTTTCAGTTTTATCGGCTTGTTCCGGCACAAATCAGAAAGAGCTTGACGAGCTTTACAACGAGCTTATGAAAAAATCTCCCGAGGAGATAAAACTCGACTCAAACATTGCAGTCAAAGCAGTCCGCAATCTTGTATGGGAAGAATATAAGGAAAAAGAACGCAAAGATCCCGAAAGAGTTGAGGAAATAACTCAGAAAGCCATAACATACGGCGAGGCAACGATGCATTTCGACCTTAAAATCGTAGGCAAAGCAGGCGCTGACGGCTATCCTCTCATTATCGCTCTTCACGGCGGCGGAGGCGGCTCGAAAGAAGTCAACGACCAGCAGTGGGACCATATGAAGATATATTATCTCGACAGCGTAACAAACGGTCTTTACGTTGCCACAAGAGGAGTCAGAGATACTTGGGATACCCACTTTAACCCCGAAAGCTATCCTCTTTACGAACGTTTGATAGACGATCTGTCGATTTACTACGGGATCGATACGAACCGCGTATATATCGTCGGTTATTCCGCCGGAGGAGACGGCGTATATCAGATAACTCCGCGTCTTGCCGACAGGTTCGCTGCGGCAAATATGTCTGCTGGACATCCCAACGGCGTCAACCTCACTAACCTTTACAATGTCCCCTTCCAGATACAGTGCGGTCAGAACGACTCTTCGTATAACAGAAACACCATGAACGCATACTACTGCGAAGTTCTCGACAAACTGCGTGAAACGTATAACGGCGGGTATATCCATAACGTAAACATTCATCTTATGCGCGAACACGGCATTATAGACAACGATCCGAATATGAGCGAGCAGGGAGTTATGTCAAACCCCATTCAGTGGTATTACGGTGAAATGCCCGTTCCCACGTCGGTCAACTCAAACTCCATATATTTTGTCGAACAGTTTAAGCGCGACCCCGTTCCCGAACGCGTCGTATGGGATCTTTCCGTCAGAGCAGACGAGGTCTCAACGGAGTCTTTCTACTGGCTCAGAGCGTCAACGGATCTGCGTTCGGGCGTTATAGTCGCAAATTACGATAAGGCGACAAATACAATTACCATTGAGCAAAACACCGTTGAGGGCGAAATAAAAATCATGCTCAACGACGAAATGGTAGACCTCTTCAAACCCGTAAAAGTAGTTATAAACGGAGAAACGAAGGAATATAACGTAACACCCTCTATCGAATACATAAAAAAGACTGTTGCAGAGCGCTGCGACCCGAATATGATTTTTGCCGCCGAAATAACCGTCGGATAAGAGAAAACAGTGTTTTTACTCCTTGACAAAGCAGTATTTTAATGATATAATTAACAAAAAATTTTATAACCTTCTGAAATAAGGAAAAATCAAATGTATAACGGAGTTATAAAACGTTACAGACAGTATCTGAATATCGAAGACGATTCCAAAATCGTTACCATGAACGAGGGAAGGACTCTTTTCCACAAACTCGTCAATCTGCCGAAAACTCTCGGGCTTAAAAACGCCGATATTTATATCAAATTCGAAGGACTTAATCCCACGGGGTCTTTTAAGGACCGCGGTATGACCATGGCGGTCACAAAAGCAAACGAGCAGGGCTCGGGAGCGGTGATCTGCGCTTCGACCGGCAATACCTCCGCCTCCGCAGCCGCATATGCGGCTGTTGCGGGCATGAAGGCGTTCGTGCTTATTCCGGATAGAAAGATAGCTCTCGGCAAGCTCGCCCAGGCGATCGTTTACGGAGCAAAAGTTATTGCCATAGACGGTAATTTCGACGACGCGCTCAATATGGTAATCCGCCTTGCGAAAACCGAACCGGTAACTCTTGTAAATTCCGTAAATCCAAACAGGCTTCAGGGGCAGAAAACGGCTGCTTTCGAGATCTGTGACGATCTCGGCCACGCACCCGACTATCTCGTTCTTCCCGTAGGCAATGCGGGCAATATTTCCGCATACTGGATGGGATTCAAAGAGTATTACGATAATAAGATCATTTCTACTCTTCCGAAAATGACGGGATTTCAGGCGGCGGGTGCGGCTCCGATCGTTGAAAACCGCATTATAGAAAATCCCGAGACCGTAGCTACCGCGATCCGCATAGGCAATCCGGCAAGCTGGGATAAAGCCGTAAGAGCGAGAGACGAAAGCAACGGCTCGATAAGCGCCGTTACGGACGAAGAAATACTCGAAGCTCAGAAGCTTCTTGCTTACGAAGAGGGTATTTTTGCTGAGCCCGCCTCGTGCGCATCCATAGCCGGAGTTGTCAGATTTGCAAAGGAAAACCGTTTTGAAAAAGACAATCGTATCGAAATAGTCTGCATCCTTACGGGTAACGGACTTAAAGACACTTCGGTCATTATCGGCAACGGCGCCGCAGAAGATAAAATTATTCACGCAAAACCAGATTTTGAAGTTCTTTCACAGATAATCAGACAGTAATTTATTGTAAAAAAGGTTTTTTATGTTTACAGTCAGAGTTCCCGCCACAAGCGCAAACATCGGCCCCTGCTTTGATACTGCGGGTCTTGCGCTCACGCTTTACAATGAAACGGAAGTTTTCGATAAAAACGATATCGAGGCAAACCCGCGTCCGCTTATCGAGGTAAACTGCATAATCGAGGAAAGCATCCGCGCAAATCAGATAATTCCCGACGACGAAACAAATCTCGTATGGCAGACCGTTAACCTTTTCTGTGAAAAGGTAGGTGTTCCCGTGCCGTTTTTCGCGATCCGCCAAACAGACGCCATCCCGCTTACACGCGGACTCGGCAGTTCTGCGGCATGCGTTGTTGCGGGGCTTATGATCGCAAACGAGCTTACAAAAAGCGGCATCCCGAAAGACGAGCTGATCAATATGTCCGTTG
This sequence comes from Clostridia bacterium, assembly GCA_017427285.1. Lineage (GTDB taxonomy): Bacteria > Bacillota > Clostridia > Oscillospirales > UBA644 > HGM12619. The sequence continues at coordinate 5,351 of JAFRTE010000048.1, read as the reverse complement.
AAATCGAAGGACATCCGGATAACGTCGCGCCCGCTTTCCTCGGCGGAATGGTAGTCGGAGCGTCGGACGGCAAGAGATTCGAGCATGTCAGGATAGACGTCAGCGACGAGCTTGAATTTTTCGCCGTGATCCCTGATTTCCCGCTTTCCACTGAGGACGCCAGAGCCGTTTTGCCGCGCGCATATACCAAAGAGCAGGCGGTTTTCAACTGTTCTCGCGTTGCTCTTCTCGTTTCAGCGATGATGAGCGGCAATTTCGGCGCTCTTTCGGTAGCGATGCAGGACGAAATACATCAGCCTTACAGAAAAATACTTATTCCCGGCATGGAAAGCATTATCCGCCATTCCGTGGAATTCGGCGCATATGGCGCATATCTTTCGGGTGCGGGCCCCACGATTATGGTAGTTGCTCCGAAAGGTTCGGATATAAAACCCAGACTTGAAAAGCTCGTTTCGGAATTCAATCATTTTTGGTTCGTATTGCCGCTCGGCGTTGACAAAAACGGCGCCGAGGTAATAAAATAGAATAAAAAATCAAATTCAAATCAAAGGAGATTTTTATTATGGCAGGAGATTCGATTCTTTCAATGTTCAAAAAAGCGGAAGAAGCGAAAGCAGTTGACGCTTCCAAAAAACTCCGCGTCGGCATTATCGGTACGGGCTGGATCGCAGAAGCCCATATCGACAGCTACAAGCGTATGCCCGACGTTGAGGTTGTAGCCCTTGCGGATATCATTCCCGGCAAGGCAGCTGCGTTCGCAGAAAAATACGGCGTTCCCCATGCCCATATTTACGGACATCACACGGAAATGCTCGCAGCCGAAGAGCTGGACGCTGTTTCCGTTTGTACCTACAATATGACCCATGCGGAATGTACCATCGATTGCCTTAACAAAGGTATTCCCGTTCTTCTCGAAAAACCCATGTGCGTTACTCTCGAAGAAGCCGTAGAGATCAGAAAAGCAGAGCTCAAGAGCGGCAAAGTTCTCTCTATCGGTTTCCAGCCCCGTTTCGACCCGAATATGCAGATGATCAAAAAGATCGTTCAGTCCGGTGAACTCGGCGAAGTTTACTATATTCAGACAGGCGGCGGACGCAGACGCGGTATCCCCGGCTCAACATTTATCGAGAAATCGACCGCAGGCATCGGCGCTCTCGGCGATATCGGCTGCTATTCGCTCGATATGGTCCTTAACGCGATCGGATACCCGAAGCCCCTTACCGTATCCGCCTACAAGTCCGACTTCTTCGGCAAAAACCCCGAGCTTTATCCGAAAGATGCGGCTCGTTTCAACGTTGACGACTTTGCTGCGGCTTTCATCCGTCTCGAAGGCGGCATAATCCTTGATTTCAGAATCTCCTGGGCTATGCATATGGATACTCCGGGCGACACTCTCATACTCGGCAAGAAGGCAGGCCTCAGAATTCCTTCAACAGACTGCTGGAACGGCTCCGTCGGCGGCCCGATGAAGATTTACCGCGACGTTGCCGGCGTTTGCACTCAGTTTGAAGTTCCCATTCTCGGCGGCGGCGGAAATCTGTTTGACAAGAAAGTCCGTTCGTTCCTCGACGCTGTTAAATACAACGGCGAATCTCCCGTTCCTTCAAGCCAGATCATCAGAAACCAGGCGATCCTCGACGGTATCGTCAGATCTGCGGAACTCGGCAGAGAAGTTGAGATCAACATCCCCGATATCGGCTGATAAACGAAAAATAAACAGAAAAAAACCGATGCGCAAAGCATCGGTTTTTTTATCTGTCGTAATAATTATTTGATTACGTTGTCAAGGATCTTCAGTTTGCCGATAATGGGAAGCTCTTTAGCTTTGCCCTGAGCGGCATTGATGATACCCATTATGGAGAGGACAAAGAAGATAATGTTGCATACTGCCTGAATGAGCGTGAAGATAAGCCAGAGAACAAAGACTCCGCCGAGTATCGACGTAAGAATGCCGAATACAACAGCAACAATGATTTCGCAAATCGCAAGAAGAAGACCCTGTTTAACATGGAAACGTGCAAACGGAGAATCTTTTGCCGCAAAGAGGGGAATGAGAACAAGCCAGGATAAATAAGCAAGAATAGCCATTACCTTGTTGTTCTGGATGTCGTTGGGGTCGAATGTAGCCGTAAGATCTGCCGTGTTTGTAAGCTCGGCAACTTTAGCGGAAACATCCTCGGTTTTTGCTTCGAGATTTTCGCCGCATGTCGGACAAACTTTTACGCCGTCTTCAACCTGCGCGCCGCATTTGGGACAAAACATGATAGTTACCTCCTGAAATTTATTTAATTAAAAATTGTGCTCTGCGTCAAATGTCGAAAATATGCGAAGATTTTCGACATATCGAAAAACAGTTTGAATTTCGCGGATTTATATGATATAATATGATCCGGCAAACCGCCTGTATATTTTGTATTATAGCACATTTTTTTTTATTTGTCTATACTTTTTTATAAAAAATAATTATTTTTTGTTTTTTATGTAAAAAAAAGTATCAAATCGGGATTTCGGAAATCAAAACGACGAATAACGCATGTTTTTTTCTGTTATTCGTCGTTTTTTTGTTTTACCCTCTGTATTCGTTTGTATTGCCGGCGGTGAAGGCTTTTGCTATGGCTATTACGGAAAGAAGGACCGTAAGGGCGACGACTGCAACAAGCGATATGATTATTACCTGCGGGTCAAGCATGTATATCGAGAAAAGCTGAACGTTTTTGAATATTGTTTCTTTAAGCAGTATAACTATCGCATTACCCGTTACGAACGCTCCGACGGTAAGGAGAAGGAAATCAAAGAAAGTATCGGTAAGTATCATCAGCTTTGAGTATCCCACTATCTTCTTTACTGCGTGGATATGTCCCTGCTTCGATACGTAGTAGAAGCAGAATACCGTTGCGTTGATCACAACGACGATAAGAAGCAGCAGCAATATATCCGTAGGTGCTTCAACCGTAAGGCGGGGATTGTATTTTAATGTGTTTACCATTGCAGTTTCGGTCGCATGTTCAACAAACGCTTTTTCGAGTTTTTCAACCGTTTCTTTGTCTTTTCCGTCAAGCGTATAGCTCCCCTGAGCACCAAGTTTCGAATTTGCTGTTTTGAGCGGAACAAGCACTATATAATCGATATTCGTCTCCTGTTCCTCTTTGCCCATTACGCCGATAACATGCATATCTTTATCAAGATCTTCACAGTAATACCAAGGTTGACCTTCGTCATCGAAAGTGACATATTTCGCATATATTTCTTTACCCACAACGGCTATCTCGTCTTTTCCCGCCGTTTCTTCCTTCGTGAAGAACCTTCCTTCGAGCATATTTACCGGGTCTATATACCCGTTAAAATATATACCTCTTTCCTGTATATAATCATCGCCCTTATATTTCGTGCTTATAAATCTGTTGATAATTACATTATCGACATATCCGCCGATTTCTTCAGCAGATATTTTTACAGCCGGAGCGTCCTCTTGCGCAAGAGCGCTGACATACGCAATTTTAACATTCTTTGTGTAATATCCGGTATAATATATGTCTATTCTGTCTACAGCTACCTGATAACTTGCGATAAACATACTAAAAACGCCTACTATTGCAAGCATAAAGAAGATTACTACTCTGTAAAGCGGCATCTGATTTTCTTTCTTTACCTCGCTGCCTCTGATGAGAGTCGCAATGGAATACGATCTGAGCTTTACGTTTACGCATATATACAAAACGACGGCTGTCACTATATAAAACGCTAAATTCGTAATAATCCCAAGTCTGATGGTATTCCATTGAAGATACTCAAAGCCCTCTGATAAAAAGGTATACGCAGAATAGATTTTAAAGACGCATAATCCGGTTATCTGTCCGGCGATAAAGAGAACGATTGATTCAAACAAGTATCTAAGGGAAATATCTCCGTATGTTTCGCCTACAACCATCCTTACGGCATAATTTTTAATATTATTATTTATTTTATACAACATTGTAAACACAAAGCTGAACAACGAGAAGACGAGCGCTGCGATGCACACTGTTATGCTTATAACGAGACGGTCCTTGTAATTATTTGCAAGCTCTTTTTCGATACGGCATCTAAAAGTGGAATACAGATCGGACAGACCGTATTTTACCAGAAGCGAATCAATCTTCTCTCTGACACTTTCAAGCTTTTCCTGTTCGCAAACGAAAAACGATGATATGAACCTTGAAGTAAAAAGATTCATCCTTCCCGATTCGATGCAACCTTCAAGATCTTTTTCCAAATAAGGAACAACTATCCAGTTATCGTATTTCAAAACCGTAGTTTGTCTGTTTGGCGTTGTAAGATATTGATTTTCGGCAATAAAACCTACAACTTTGAATTTGGTTTTTGTATAATTCAATTCACCATCAAATTCTTCGCCGAGAGTATAATACTTTTTATAAATGCTTCCCATAAGAACCGGAACACATTCGTCTTCATAAAGATAATCTTCTGATTTGAAATATTTGCCTTCACTGAGCTTTATATCAAAATAATCAAGATAATTTGAGCTGACGATAAAACAATGGACGAGATCGAATGGCTGCATATTTCCGGTCTCATCCCTGAAAAGCCCGAAATCTCCCGTATTTTTATCCTCAGGCTCCCATTTTTTCGGTTCCGATAAAACAATGTCCCAGTTGCTTTGATTGATAAGAACCGTAATATCGGGATCATCTACAATTTCTTTAAATAAATTATCAATGTTTTCAAACACTTCATAGTCCGCGTTTGTACCTCCGCCTTCGCCGTTTGAGAAATTCGCTCTTGAGAACGTAATAGGTTTTGTTTTTTCATAAGGCGCGAACATATTCTGCGTAAATTTCAGATATTCCCTGTCTCCCCATGTTATCTGCGCTTTCCCGCTCTGTTCATCAGTCCACAAACAATCGGCGATGACGGAATAAAGAATAACGCTCGTTATTACTATCTGAATGAAGATAAACAGAAACAAGATCGGAGCTTTTTTAATTGAAAACCATAAATCCATAAACAGATGTTTCATCTTTATTCTCCTTTTATAACATCGATATCTGTGACCGGAATTAACGGGTCACAGATACCGAATAATCTGGAATGGTATTGTAACCATGATAGAACGTTTGTTAGAAATCCTGCATTTCATTTATCAAGTATTAAAATATGCCTCTATGAATAATGCAACATATCATTTTGAGGAAAACTATAGTCAATTTATTGTGCATACTGCGATAATTGTTTTAATTTTAGCCATTTTCTTTTTTTCCTTTCAAATTTGTAAAACCCGTCATCGCCGTTTTTTGCATTATTTGCGCACACAGTTTCCGTTTTATATTGCGGCCGCATAAAACGGAACCGTT
>JAFRTE010000047.1 GCA_017427285.1 Clostridia bacterium | reverse complement strand
TACGTTGTATTCGTCTATAAGCGCAAAATGCTGAACGACGAAGCCGACGTCGCTTCTTCTGAATTTTGCCATCTTATTCTGATTTTTAGTATTTATCTTTTCGCCGTTATAGATGTATTCTCCGCTGTCGGGAGTATCGAGTCCTGCAAGGAGGTTTAAAAGCGTTGATTTACCTGAACCGGATTTGCCCATTATGGCGAGCATTTCGCCTTTTTTGATATCAAGGTCTATCGGGCGGAGCGCCGTTACAAGTCCGTCGCCCTTGCCGTACGTTTTGCATATGCCTCTGAGTGATATTAAATTTTCCATGTGGGTCCTCCTGTATTATTTTTTGTTTTTTATGCCTGTTATTTATGTTTACGATATTATTATATCACATAACGATAATTCTGTCAACCTCTCTTAAGGTCGCGCGCGGTGCCGGAGAATGAGCGGAATACGGCAATAACCGAAAAGACAAAAGCTATTGTCAGCAGTGCGCCGAGTGAAAACGACAAAACCGGCAGATTTATATTAAACGCCGCAAACAGTGCAATTTTACCGAATACGGTTTTTGACAGAAGCAGCATTATTGCGTTGCCTATAATGTATGCAACAGCCGAGAGAAGAATAAACTGCGCCGCAGTGTCCGCAAGGATCATAGTTTTTGAGTAGCCGACAACTTTCTTTACGTTCATTATATGAAGTATGCGGTCTATATAGTAAATACAGAAAACAACGAAGGATATGAGTATAAGGGCGATAAAGTATACCATTACGGAGCGGTCAACGCCGATATCCACCTGCGGATAGAACTGACCCTGCTCATAGCGGTAAGCGTCTTCGGCAAGCGCGATTATTTCGTTTATTATGCCGTTTACGGTTTCTTCGGACTTTGCGCTGATAAATATGGGAGCGTTCGAAGAGCCGTACCGCTGAACGATCGTTTCCATTGAAAATATTACCCAGTCGTCCATTGACGTATCGTGTCCTTCTCTGCCGACAACGCCTATTACTTCGTAATCGACTCCCATAAACGTGAAATACAGTTTACCGTTTTTTTCTGTTGCAAAATCTTCAATTACGTTTTTGCCTGCGACGACATAATTTACCTGTTTCGACATTTCTTCTTCGGTAAAAAATCTGCCCTGAATAATTTCAGGAATATTATATCCGCCTTTGCTGTAAAACGCGCGGATCTTCGGACCGTTTCCCGTTCCGCTTTCGGTATCGTACTTCTGGCGGATAAGCATATCAAGACTGTAGGCATCAAATCCGTCCATATCGTATTTCAGCATAACTTCGGGTGCTTCGTCACCCGCAAGGGGCTGAAGGAATAAGAATTTTTCGCCGGAATCGAGATAATTGTTCTGATATTTGTCTATATGGTCTGTCGTCCAGATATAGCTCGTTAAAAACGTTACCGCGACGCTTGCCAGCATAAACATTGCAAAGGTGATGGCGCGGTATAACGGCATTCCGCCGTCCTTTTTAACCTCTCTGCCGCGAATAAGCTCGGCAACGCTGTATTTTCGCATTTTAAGCCAGACGAAAAAAAATGTAAGCGCACAGGCGGCAACAGTGAATATTGCTGAGACGGCAAAACCTCTTTGGATCATCATTTTCAGCGCGGGGTGATTTTCAAAACCGTAGTTAATAAGACTTGAATACATCATGATAAAGCCGACAAGGAAGCCGAAAACGCAATAAAGAAGCGTTTCAAGAGCGGCATAAACGATATTGCTTGTTCTCGTTGCGCCGATAAGCGTCTGAATGGCGTATGAACGCATATTTGCGCTCGTATTGTTGATTGCGGAAAATACGATCCCCAAGATTGCAAACAGCACCATTACGGAAACAAGGACCATGAGCGTTGTGCCGTTTTCGCGGAAATAGTCGGACGCCTGATTTTCGATTCTTGACGACAATCCGTAAGTTAAGCAGTCGGTGAGCCCGCTCTCCTCAAGCGCTGTGCTTAATACGGATTCGGCAAGCTCCTCGTTGCCCTTGTCAACAAGAAACGTTCTTGCATACGACATATGACCGAGACTCGGCAGAAAGTAATCTCCGACCATTCCCCTGACCGGAGGACGGTAATCGGCGTTTGCGGGATCATAAAGCCACGCAAGCCATTCCTCCTCGGTTTTGTATATATACGGAATTATCATAAACTTATCAAAGGAGTTGATATCGCCCACCTGCGGTTTAATGAAGATCTGCCCTTCAGTCAGAAATCCGACGACCTCGTAGGTCATTTTTTCGTTAGACTGAAAAACACTTGCCTTGAAGGTGTCGCCGAGAGAGTATTTGCTTTTATATGCCGCTCCGAGAACAACGGGGATATGGTCAAAGTCAAAATCAGCATACTCCTCTTCGGTGAAAAAGCGGCCGGATTCGAGTACCGGTGCGTAAATATCTATATAATTTTTATCAACGGCATAAGCATTCGCCAACGGACCGTCTTCAAAAAATACGGTCGTCGGCAGAAAAAGGGCTGTATCGATACCGTCGTTTTCTTCTATGAGTTCACTTGCCCTTCGGTAAAACGCTTCAAAATTGGAGCTGTCCTCCCCTTCCATACCGAAAAACGCGCCTGTAACCCTCATAAAATCTTCCTGAGACAACCCGGACTTTCTTTTAACGATATATATTGATTTTTTACCATATATACCCTGAACATGCGCGTTGTTTACATCATACGCCGAAAAAGTCCATAAAACGTTAAACAGGCAGTATGAAGTAAGAACTATCTGAATAAAAATCAAAATCTCAATAAGCGGCGATCTTTTTATATCGGTCCAGAACTGAGAAAAAAACGATTTAATCATGAAATGCTCCTCCGTTTTCTATCGTTTAACGATTATAGTTGAATGAATTAAAACGGTGAATCATAATATGCCGTTCCGCCGTAAGAAGTAACAAGCGGATAATAAGTGCAATCCGTTGCAACCCAATCACCGTAATATGTTCCGGTCGCATTCATCATATATCCTTCAACAGATGATCTATAACCCATATTCGACACAGAATAAGCCGAATAATAAACCCAATTACCTGTAAAGTCCGTAACCCGTATTCTCGCCCTACTCTTATAATTGTTATAATCTGCATTAGTTTCGAATCCACAGGTATAACTCGGTGACGAAGTAAACGCCATCGTCACAGGCACAATAAAAATTGTGAAAATAATGACTACGGCGAAACAACCGCATAAAACTTTTGTTATATTTTTCATATGGGTCCTCCTGTATTATTTTTTGTATTTTATGCCTGTTATTTATGTTTATGATATTATTATATTACATAACGATAATTCTGTCAACCTCTCTTAAGGTCGCGCGCGGTGCCGGCAAAGGAGCGGTAGACGGCGAGCAGAGAGAGCGCAAAGGCAATGAGGATTAGGGAACCGAATGAAAGCGTCAGGATCGGCAGATTTATTGCGAAAGCGGCGAACAAAACAGCGTTTTTCAGAGCAGTCTGCGAAAGAAGCAGCATTATTCCGTTGCCGGCAATAAACGCAACAGATGAAAGCAGAATAAACTGCGCGGCGGTATCCGCAAGAATCATTATTTTTGAGTAGCCGATGAATTTTTTAACATTGATTATTTTTGTTAATTTATCAATGAAATAAACAGAGAAAACTATCGACGTGAGAATGATCAATGCAATGAAAATATACAATACATACGAGCTTATCCCGATATCAATAGCCGAACTGTACGGCATTTCAGTATAATCGCATACAGATTCAAGCTGTTTGCGAAATGCCGCAATCGCATCGGATACTTCTTCGGCAGAAGGCGCATCAATGATATATGTGCCGGTTGTGCCGGACGGCAACATTGTAGGCAGAGTAAAAATCGCCCAGTTATCGAGCGTTGTGTCATGTCCTTCCCTGCCCATAACACCAATGACCTCATAGTCGGTGTTACGGTAGTTAAAAATCATTTTGCCGTCGATTTCCGTTACAAAATCATCTACAACGTTTTTGCCTACAACTACTTTATGCTGGACACTTTTTACTTCATCGGAAGTAAAATATCTTCCCTGCGTCATTTCCGGAAGATCGGAATTGCCTTTGAAATAAGTTCCCCTTACGGCGGGGCTCATAATGGAGTCATAGCGCTGTGTAATAACGCGATCTATGCTGTAATTTGCAACATCGATATCGTATTGTACCTCAGGCCTGGGGGCGTCTTCTTCCATAAGAGGCTGAACGGTAAAAATATACGCGTTTTTACCGTAAAAGTTGCGTTGATATTTATCTATATTTTCAACCTGATAATTATAGCTTGTAACGAATGTTATACAAATACCTACAAGTCCGAACATAAACAGGGTTATAATTTTGTATGCAGAAAAACCTTTTCCTTTTTTTACATCGTTTCCGCGAACAAGCGAGACAAGACTGTAACTTTTCATTTTTATCAACACAAAGACGAACGAAAACAGACATGCAAGTAAAGTAAATATACCGGAAATGATAACTGATTTAAAAACAGCTTCACCGTATGAAGAAAGCGACCTCAAAGAAGGCTCGTCCGATATTATTACGGCTTCAAACCACAAATACCCTCCGAAAATACCGAGTGCGCAGTAAATAAAAGTTTCAAACAGCGACCAGAATACAACTGTCGGTTTTGTTGCTCCCACGAGACTGTGGACCGCATACGCCTTAATATTGGCGGATATTTTATTTATTGATGTAAAAATAACGCTCAGAAGCGTTAAAATGAGCATAATAATGAGAAGATATCTCTGAATCAATGTGCGCTCCGCATATCTGTCCGCAAGCTGCTCGGATGTGTATGCTTTACCTGCAGAATAGTCTTCAAGTCCTGCTTCCTGCAAAAAAGCATTGATCTCATTATATGCGGCGCCCTCGTTTTCGGGCAATGTTATATAATGTTTTGATCCAAGCCCACCTATCCCGATTTCATACATATAATAGTTAACAAAGCGAGAACGACCGCCATACTGAGGATTATCCTGCTGAAATTGAACCCAGTAGTCAAGAGTCCTGGAAAAATACGGTATTACGACATATCTGTTTAGCGGGCAAGGCTCAGAAGATCCGATAGGAACCACATACTGATCTTTTTTAATGAAACCGACTACTTCAAAAGTCATATACTCATTGTATTTTCCGTTTCGTTCGCCGGGGACTGCGAAAATACTGCCCTTAAAGGTATCGCCGAGGGATAAATAGCCTTTATAGTCCGAGCCGAGGATAACGGGAATATGATCTGGATTGAAGTTATCGAAATCTCCGTCTTCAAACATTCTGCCGCTTTCGATCTGAAAACCGAGATATTCACAGAAATTCTTATCTACGCTCCATGTATTCAGCAGATATTCCGTCCCGCTTTTCGAGTTATAAAAAGAATATTCGCCCGAGTTTTCATCTTTTATGCCCCACCGCGATATAGGATAATCAAGGGCGATCTGAATAAAATTGGTTTGAACAGCCGTTTTCGTAATTTCCGAATTACTGATTTTATCGTGAAACGCATAATAGTCCGAATAATCAGTTTCATCGATAGATGTAAATGTAAAGCCCTGACTTCTTGTTACTTCCTGTATATCGCTGCCGCGGTATGAAACATAAAAAAACTTATATTTTCCAAATTGATTCTGAACATATCTGTTGTTTGCATCAAGATCGGTCTGCGCGTATATTGCATAAAAGATGAAAAATCCGGTCAAAACGAGCTGAATAAAAATAATTAGCGAGATTATCGGTGATTTTTTCAGGTTTATCCAGAGATTCAGAAGTGCAAGTTTCATATATTTTTAACCTCCGATATACTATATCAAAATTATAAATCAGGGGGGACGTCAGGAGATAAACATGTTATCTCCTGACATAAAAACTTTCACCGGGTATCAGTTACCGGTATATATGGCATATCCATAATAGTTTGTAACAAACGGAATGCTGTCAAGGGTGTATGCTTTCCACGGTCCGACAAAAGACGCTGCAACTGCAGTATCCCATTTGGCGATAACAGAGATGTTTTCTAAATTTGTTTCGGCATAAGCATATGCAAAAACTTCATTCCCGTTGCCTCCGGTGTATGAAAGAGTTGCACGAGCGTTGAACAGACGTGGGAGGTCCGTGGCTTCCCATCCGGCAGTGGCACTCAATGAATACATTCCTGCAAAAGCGGGGATGGCAATTACAGCAGCAATGATCGCGACAATGGCGATTGCGATTATTTTTTTAAAAAATATTTGCATTAGTTTCCTCCATTTTATTTAAATCTGAAACAATCGTCAGCGCCATATCCGAAGTATCCGCGCGGTTGGTTTCCGTTTCGTTTTGCGCGCAGGAAACGGAATCGTATACAATCCGAATGGGGGTTGACTTTTGTTCCTGAATATAGTATAATACAAAAAAAGAGCAAATTGCAACTACAACTTTACGCAAAAGTGTATTACTGCTACACTTTTCTGAAAAGTTGTAGCGGTATATTTATTTTTAGCGGAGGATATGATGG
>JAFRTE010000046.1 GCA_017427285.1 Clostridia bacterium | reverse complement strand
GCCGTTGTAGATATATTCTCCGCTGTCGGGAGTATCAAGTCCTGCAAGAAGATTTAACAGCGTTGATTTACCTGAACCCGATTTACCCATAATGGCAAGCATTTCGCCTTTTTTGATATCAAGATCAATGGGACGCAGCGCGGTTACAAGTCCGTCGCCTTTTCCGTATGTTTTGCATATACCTTTTAGTGATATTATGTTTTCCATGTGGGTCCTCCTGTATTATTTGTTAAATTTTATGTTGTTATTGATTTTCGTAATGATAGACGTTTCCGTTGCTGTTATATCATAAATACGGTTTCTGCGTCAACCCCTCTTGAGGTCTCTTGCGGTGCCGCGGAAGGTTTTGTGAAGAGCAATAACCGACAATACTACCGCAAGGATCAAAACTCCGCAATATGACATTCCCAAAACCGGAAAACTGAGAGAAAGCGATGAGAAAAGCAGGTATTTGCCCATAACAGTTTTTGCGGAAATAAACAGGATTAAAGATCCTGTTATATATGCGGCTGTTGAAATTATTAAAAATTCAAACAGCGTATCTGCAAAAATCATTGTTTTGGAGTATCCTATCAGTTTTTTCACATCAAAAACGCGGAAATTCTCATTTATATAATAAACGGCAAAAATCAGCGCAGTAAACAAAACAAGCAGAATGAACTCAATCAAAACATCATCAGATATGCCAACATCCTTTAAAGGTATCGGTTCAACTCTGGTTAAACTGATTTCGGCAAGCTGTGCCTGAAGGTCATCGATCACGGCTGCAATTTCACCGGTTGTCGGTGCGTCGATTATATACGTTCCCTGCCAATCTGAATTCTTAAATATGGTAGGAAGTGTGAAAAATACCCAGTTGTCAAGCGAGGTGTCATGTCCTTCCCTGCCCATTATTCCTATGACTTTATACTCTTTATCTAGGTAAGTGAAGATCATTTCGCCGTCTTTTTCATCAACAAAATCTTTGACAACATTTTTTCCGACAACCACTGTGTCGGTTACCGCTTTTATTTCTTCTTCCGTAAAATACCGTCCCGACGTCATTTCAGGCAATTCCACATTGCCCTTATAGAAAGTAGCGCGTATTGAAGGACCGAGCAACGAATCGTAATAGTATTTTATCAGTTTATCAATTATGTAATTATCAACATCTATATCGTATTCAAAATCGATTGCAGGAGCATTCTCCTGACCGAGGGAACTGATATAAATAGTCTTTGCTTGATTACTGAAAAAATCATGCTGGTATTTATCTACGTGTTCAATCTGCCACGCATAATTGGCGGCTACCGTAGAACAGATACTCAAAACAGCAATTATTGCAAACGTTATAATCTTGTATAACGACACTTTTCCGCCTGATTTTACTATGTTGCCGCGAATAAGCGACGAGATGCTGTATTTTTTTGTCATTATTAAAACAACAAGAATTGAAATAATGCAGGCGACAGCAATATATGCAAGAGAGATCAGACAAGCATAAACAACAGCGGTTTCATATGTGGGATCTCCCCTCACGTTGTTATACATCAGCTTATACCAAAGCATTCCTCCAGCAAAGCCCAATATGCAATACAAAACCGTTTCCACAACCGCAAACAGGACGATATGCATCTTCTGAGCGCCGACAAGATTGTGAATCGCATATGTTTTCATATTGTCCGTAACATTATTGACTGTTGAAAAAACGATACTCAGCAGTGAAAGAGCAAGCATTACCGCAAGAAGAATTGTTTCCAGCGCCGTTCTTTCAGCATACTGATCCGCAAGCTGTTCTGGCGCGATAACTCTGTGGACTATAAACGCTTCACCGAGTCCGGCTTCATCAAGCAGCCTGTTGATCTCCTCAATTGCGGCGGATTCGTTTTCCTTTGACGTTACATAGTGCTTTGAAAGGCCCGCGCCGATGCCCAATTCGTGCATATAGTAATTTACATATCTGAACGTTCCTCCGCCGTATTCTTTATTTTCAGAGTAAAATTCAAACCACTCCTCAAGAGTTTTAGTATAATACGGAATTATTATGTATTTATTAAGAGAATACGGTTCACTGCCGCCTACCGTATAAACAATCGAGTCTTTGCCGACAAAACCGATAACCTCGAATGTCATCGGCTCCGCATATCCTCCACTCGGGCTGTTCCCGGGAAAATCAATAAAACTTGCTTCAAACGTATCTCCGAGTGAAAAGTATTCTTTATAATCATAACCTAAAATAACGGGAACTCGCGTAAAATCGCAATTTTCAAACTCTTCATCAGAAAAGAGTCTTCCGCTGTCAAGAGAAATGCCAAAAATATCAAGATAATTTTTGTCAACAGCATATGCGTTGATAACATATTCGGGATATTCCACGCCGTCAAAAGTTACATCTGCGCCCTCGTGTTTTGTATGGTAGAAAGAGTAATACCCTTCGCTGTCGTCTTTTATGCCCCATTTGCTTATCGGATAATCAAGGTTTACCTGAATATGATACTGAACTGCAGTTTTGACTATTTCAGATTCGTTTATTTTATCGTGAAAATACTCATAATCCGAATATCCGGTCTCTTCGGGTGAAACGAATCCTATTCCCATCATACGCGTCATTTCCGCCTGTCCGGCAGTGGAAGAAAAATCGTTTGCAATGTCGAGCAGCTTGTTTACACCGTATGCATTCTGAACGTCCGTATTGCGCATCGACTGATATACATGTGTGTTTACGGTTACAAAAAGGAAAAATCCCGTAAGAAGGATTTGTAAAAAAATAATCAGAGAAATGATTGGGGATTTTTTAATATTGCACCATATATTCAAAAGAAGCATTTTCATATCGATCCCTCATTTTATCCTTTATTGATTCCTTTATGCGAGGGGATGCAATATCATCCCCTCAGCATTTCATTTTTTAATTACGGTCTGCCGGTATATGTGGCTGAACCATAATAGCTGACAACAAACGGAATATCCAATTGATACGGAACATATTCGCCCACGTATGATGCGGAGATCGCATGGGTTAATTCGAATATAATCGAAAGATTCCCCAAATTTGTTTCCGCAACTGCAGAACAATAGACCTCTCTGCCATTACCACCGCTGAAGGAAAGAGTTGCACGAGCAACCAAATTATGTGGCAAGTCAGATGCTTCCCATCCCGCCTGATACGTCAGACCGGTCGCACCTGCAAACGCGGGAACAGCGATAGCTGAAATGATCACCGCAACAACGGCAATCGCAATAATAGTTTTAATTCATGCTGTATTTCTCCTTATTATATTAATATGTGGAAACATTGTCAGCACAGATCCGAATTAAATGAGCTCTCGGTTTCCGTTTCGTTTTGCGCGCAGGAAACGGAATCGTATATACTCCGAATGGGGTGGGTTGACAAGTGCTGCTGTATATAGTATACTATAGAAAAGAAGCAATGTTAAGTTCACAGTTTTTTTAAATATGCACTCTTTTATTTAACAGAGAGATGAATATGGTAATAAACAATTACGATATAACAAACTCCAATCACGAACAGATTAAAAGTATTGCAGTTGAGCTTTTAAAAGGAGAAAAAAGCCACCTGTCAATTAGCGATATATGCGAGAAAGCTTTTATTTCAAGAAAGAACGGTCATTATCGTTATGTATAACCGCTTTGAAAGATTGTTGAAGGGTTCGAAAAGGTATAGGTATATTTTATTCATGGTTTTTCCTCTGTTAATCTTATCAAGATATGCTCGATCGCCGCATATCCTGACGGGTAAAAATATACTTTAATTAACTGCACAAAATCAACATTTGCAGTCCTGCCGAACAGACCGTTGCTCTCCGGAAGCGCAACGGTCTATATTCGATGTTTACAGGATCTTTCTGCCAACCGACTTTGACAAAAAGTGATCGGTCAATGAAGATTATGTCCGTATATGTGACTGTTTATGTTACTGTATTATGTCCTCAAATACCCAGTTGACATTCTGAGCTATCGCTTCGTTGACAGCTGTACGTATGGAATTGAATGCTTCAGCGGGCGCTTTTGATCCGGATATCGCTTTCGTGAAAGCATCGTCCATGAGACTTGACGCGCTGTCTCCGAGATCTGCGTCGTGTCTGTAATTGATGTTTTCGACCATGAATTTGTAATTTTCAAAATCCCTTGAATCGAAGAATATATTCCTCTCAAGCGAACCTTTCCAGCCCCCGTTATCGTCTATCGGATCAAACAGTCTGTTGATGACTGTGCCTATGTCGTCTATGCTGTTTCCGCTGAAACCGATGATCCAGTTCATCCTTCTTACTCTGTGAACGAAAGAGGAAACACAGGTTTCATCACCGTGGGGACCGTGAGGATAGTTCATAAATCCGTAGATGATATCGCTGCCAGGCAGATAACCGTTCGATTCGGTATAATGTGTTGAATAATACGATTCACCCATCATGATTGCGGCATTTTCCCGGATGAACATATCGGCATTGCCGCCTCTGTAGAGCTTCTCGTTATAAATGCCCTGCAAAAACTCAAGAGCTTCGATCCCGCTTTCATTGTCCAGACCGAAGTAATAGTCTCCGTTTGCACTCTTTTCAATGACCTGACATCCGTTTACGAACATGAAGCCGAGGGCGTCCTTTGCTAGATCAAGCGATACAGCCGGCGCAAATGTGCTTTCATAACCTGCATCGACCGCCGCATCCTGTATGGAATAGAGAAGCGATTTGAAATGTTCCCAGTCCCACGTTCCGTTTTCCTGCAGTTCATAAGGAGATGTTACGCCGAATATCGTAAGCATATCCTTGTTGAACGACATCGCGCATGCGAATTCGGGAGGGAAATCCCACGCGTACTGATAGATACCGTACAGTACGCCGTCGAATATGCCGTATTGACGGAATCTGAGAGGACCGAATTTTTCATCGTATCCGTTCATATTCGGAACAGACTCGACGGGAAGAAGTATTCCCGCCCTATACAGGGGAAGTCCTGCGGCGTAGACGTGTCCGTCAAGAAGATCGAGCGTTTGGAAACCGGAAGCTACTTCCGCGGGAAGACTTCCGACGCCGTCAGCCCAGGTTACGATCTCTATCTTGCAGTTCAGCTCGCTTTCAACTTCGCGGTAGCGGGCCCTCATCTTGTCGCCCATAATGCTGAAGCCTTCGTTTGGAATTAACTGCTGAGGCCACGCCGTGCCCCATCTGAACGTTATCCCTCCGAGATCGACGCCATATTCAGTGGTGAAATCTTCATCAAAGATCTCCTCCGCCTGAGAACAGGAAACAGAAAAAACAAGAATGAATGAAATAACCGTGCTTAAGATCTTTTTCATAATTTACGACCTCTTTCCCGTGTCTTATCATTTATCTGTATTACCGTGCCGAGGGGTCAAATATTATCATTTCCGTATACCGCAGTCTTTTCCCGATAATGCGGTTTTGTATCATCGAACGGTTTGAAAAGTGCCGAACGGCTATTCAGCCTCATTATCCGTTTGCAGAGAAAAAACGAAGGCATACGTCATATAGACGCTTCAATGCTTCTTTGTTATTTCGGTATAAATCGGGATATGCTCCTTTAACACATTTGACATTACCTACCCTATTTTGTATTATAGCAAATAAACAGCGTGATGTCAAGGTTCTTGAAAACTGAAATGCAGGCAAGTGCGAAATGAAACTTTTTCAGTACGGGAGAATTCAAGAAAAGAAGAGACAATATAACATTTCAGGGGAAAGAAAAAGGGCAGATTTCTTGCTGAAAACAGCTCAAAATCTGCCCGCTTTTTTCGTTCCGGACGTCCGAATCCACACCACATGCCGAAAACGGCCGGATTTTCTTTGCTTTATCAGACACCATATTCTACCTCAATTGAATTTCCGGCTGACACCGATATACTCGTAAGTTTGATAAGTGCTGATGCATTCATGATCTCCTCCGTCAGTGTGATTCGGAACGACGTACCTGCCTGCGTCATCCCTGTAGATGTATTTTCCCGCACTACCGATGAGAATAAAGTATGTAATTGAGATCTCGGGCTATTCGTCGAGATGGTCAAAAACCACTGACAGTCTGTTTGACAGCCTCAGTCTTGCGTCGTCATCAAAATCGTATTTCTCATCTGTACTTCTTGCGGCCTCATTGACGATATCGTCATAGCCGGTAAGCGCCGCAAACGGAGAAAATCTCGCTGCATAGCTTGCCTTGCTCAGCTGCGGATGACGTTGTGAAACGTGGTGCAGATGATTTTTGATTATGTCGTATTTACGGTTACTATCCATTCGATTACCTCGGCAAACCGTAATTTGTTTCCACCATGAACTTTCCTTTTTTCTCAATGGATCCGGTATTACAAGCAGAGTTTTTCTCTGATTTCTGCGGCGCGCAGCAGGGCAAGCTCCTCATATTTTCCGTAAATATCGCGGATATGTTCGACCATGCCGCAGAACTCTCCGAGCCTGTCGGGGGAAAGCCACCTGCCGCGCTCGTGCTCGGAATCCTGTTTGTTCACCCATATATTCATGATTTTCATCGGAACGGATCTGACAAGTATGAGATGAATATCGTCGGTCACGTCGACGGTGATGTTTTCCGAATAATAAGAATCATGATTCCTTACGATGTTTATCTCAGGAGACAGCCGTGCGCGGATCTCTTCGTAAGCTTTGTCGAGATCGACCTCGTATCCGTCGTCCTCCCACAGCCCGCTGTCGCGGTAAAGTCCGTCCGTCGAGTAAACCAGATCCTTGACAAAGGACGTCATGCAGTTTTTCACAAAGCCGCCGTCCGGGGCGAGATAATCCCGATTGTCTTCCGCTCCGAATCTCACGGCTGATCCGCCGACGGTCTTTTCATACCAGTCAAGATTTTCGTAAAATGATCTCTTCTCAGGGCTTAGATCCTTGTATTTATCGTCCTTTTTCTTTTCGCTTTCCCGGCGAAGCGCGTCGACAGCTTCTTTCAGGACAGGGCTTACCGGGATATCGTGTTCTTCGTACAGCGCTTCAATGCTGCAGATGAATCCGTCGTGAACGTCTTCATACGGATAATCGCCTTCTTTGTAATATGCGCCGTTCAGTTCGACGGCAAGCCGGCTGACTCTGTCGTTCAGCTCCGGATCATCCTCCAGTTCCTCGGGCGGTATCGATTCGAATATGTCGAGAAAATCCTCTTCCGCCTGAGCAAAGTCGGAGTAATATTCGCTTGTCGAATCTTCGAAAAAGCTGTAATTTTCGGGATCGGGGAGATTCCTTACGACGCTTTCGAGCCCGAAAAGAATGTAATCGAGGTTTTCCTGCACGTCGTCCGGCAGGTTTTCAAACTGACCGGGGTAAGCGTCAAGAACCGCGCGGATAACGTCGCCGTCGTGTCTTAACCGCTCTGACGCGAAGCCGATAGAATCTCCGCATCTCTTTACCTCGGCAAGGACCGTCTCCTTGTCGTCCTTCAGCCGCTCCGATGCGTATTCGAGTACGTCGCCTTCATAGGTCTCTATCGCCGAAAGGACTATCTCTTTGTCGTCCTTCAATTCTTCAGACGCGAACTGAAGTGCGTAGCCGTCGTGCCCGACGGCGGCAAGGACCACATCGCGGTCGCCGCGCAAATCTTCGGCGGCGTATCCGAGCGCGTTCCACGCCGAACCGACTGCAGCCGTCACGACTTCTTTGTCGGCGCGGAGACGATCACTCACGTCTTTTAGCATACTGCCGTACATGGAAAGCGTTCTGATCGCAAACTCCTTGTTGTCCCGTATTATTTCCGGCGCGTTTTTCAGTTTGAACGGTTTTCCGCCGAGCCACGCTTCCGCCACGTCGGCGTCGCTCTGCATCTCCTCCGTGAGAAAGGAGAATATTTCCCGGTCACTTCTGACGGCGAGGAGGACGAGCCCTTTGTCGTTTCTGAACCTTTCGCTTACGTATTTTATCACTTCGGCGTTCAGGTTTACCGCCTGCTTGATGAACTTACGGTCGTTCTGCAGCTCCTCCAACGCATAAACGATGGCGGCGGGGAAGCTCTTTACGATCTTCAGGACCGTGCTCTGATCGGATCGCAGCGAGTCGGGCGCGAACCGCAGACATTCCCCGCGGCGCAGGACGAGCTTTTTCATAAAGGCCTCGTCCGCTCTGTCCTCATCGGACGCCCGCTCGAGCCAGTCGCACCAGAGTTTCTCCGGGACTTTGCGGATCACGTCCTCTTTTTTGCAGTCGGTATACTTTTCTATCGTTTCCATAAAACCACCTGTTTTCATATGATTTACAGGTCATACTTTTTTCTTTCTTCCCGCGCCTTTTCCTCAGCCATCTGAGTGAAACGGTCTACGTTGTCGTATACGTATTCCGCGACGCGGCAGAACTCTGCCGTCTGATCGGGGAAAAAGTACGCGGAGCATCGCTCGCAGTCACCGTTCGCCTGACACTCAAGCAGCTCGTCGTCCGTTTTTTCTGCTACGTATCCCATCCAGTCGCTGTCGTCGTCGTCCCAAAAGCCGTTGACGCGTACCCCGACGGTAGAGAACGCATGGTGTCCCCTCAGAAGATCGAAAGACAGGATATCGTTTATCTGCACGTGGACGTATTCGGAAAAATATATTCCTCGAGCCCGTGACTGACCTCAAAATGCTCCGCAAGCTCATGCTTTACCGTCTCGTAGATCGGGACCATATCGATATAATAAGGGTCCTTCGTCCACTCTCCCACGGGCTTTATAAGCTCAAACAAAAGCTCTTTCATGAACTCCTTCAAGGCGAATCTCACGTAAGGTCCGCCCGGCTGAAGGAACGCTTTTGCATCTTCGGTGCAGCCGTCTTCAAGACACAGTGGAACGTAAAGATCGAGTTTCTCGGTCGCTAGGTCGAATATCTTTTTTTCTTCGGTCTTTTCCATTGCTTTTTGCTCCGTAAACAGGAATTTGTCGAACTCACCGGTTCGTCTGTTCTTTCCGGTATCAGGTCAAATGACTTTAATTACAGGTACAGAGTCCGTTATTCATGCATCAGCGCCTCAAGCTCGGCGTCGGATTTTGCGGAGATTTCGCCTACCTTATAAAAACGGGTGAGCAAGGTGGCGACGGCTTTTCCTTCATAGGTGAAAACGAAATCGTAATATCCGGGTTCGCACTCTTCTTGATGGAGAGAGAAATTGCCCCAATACCACTCGTCCGGGGTTTCCGCATCCTCAGGATAATGCAGATCGCAGTAGTTTGCAAAGTTCGGATCGAGATCGGAGAATTTGGCTGTATTGTAATACTCCTGATCATCACGGTGCTTAAGGATCCAGACTCTGATGCCGTAGGTTGCGTCGGTGTCGGGGTAAAACTCGATCCACTCGCCGAGTTCGAAAATGCAGCGGACGTCGGTAAGAGAAGACTCTCTTCCGTTGAAGCCTTCGGCTGAGCCGACACTATTGCCTTTGATAATCACGCCGCGCAGGACAGAGGGATCTCTGTCGTCAAGATTGATGATGTTGAGCTTACCGGTCAGTTTCGCCGCTTCGGGATTTGTATTCCCGGATTGACCGCTGTTACCGGAATTGTTTCCGGGCTGTCCCGGATCTCCGGTCTGGTTCGACGGGGTGTTTTGCCCCTGGTTGTTTATAACGCCGCATGCGCAAAGGCTTGCAAGCATCAGCACAGCGAGAACTGCTGCTATGATCTTCTTCATGTTATGTTCCTCCTGACATAAATTGTCTACCAAAACAGACTAAATTTTGACAGAAAACATTATATATAATATATATATATCTTGTCAAGAGGATTGAGTAAAAAAAAGAGGTTCTGTTACCATAATTTACAATGAGTTCACAATTGCGATAAAATCCGGCTTGCCGTGGGCGTACTGCGCTTCGCGGATATTCGCGCCAATGGACGTGCCGGAGCGTCCGATCTGGTTGGAGATGATCGTTTCGTGTTTCGATTTTAAGTCTTTGACGAGGTTGATAACAGAGATGGCAAACTCAAGGGACTGATCGCGGAGTTTTGATTCGGACATCAACGTTTCCTTTCAGTGAAGTTTGCCCTGCGGGCAAGTGAAGTTGTTCGCTGCGCTCACAGTGAAATTTTGCGGCTTTGCCGCAAAGTGAAGTTAAGTGTTCCGCATATCGTGCCGAAGGCACACTTCACGAGCGAAGCGCACTTCACGTCCGGAGAACACTTCACGTTCCGCCGGGGCGGAACACTTAGTTGAAAACCCGATGCTTGCGCATCGGGTTTTCTGAGCGTGACGATCAATTTAGATGCATTCCTGTAAAAAACCGGTTTTTTCTGGCATTTCGTTAAAAAGCAAACGTACAGTTTAGATGCATTCGCCCTCTTGCAAACGTGCAGAATAGATGCGTCTTTATTTCGACAAACCGGAATTTGTCAAGGCATTTCCATGTAAACATGCACGGAATCACGATCATACTCCTTAAAACCGCATTTTTTGTAAACATGGATCGCTCTGGCGTTGTAAGGTTTGGTTCTTAGAAAGATTCTCTTCAGTCCCAGTTGTTCCCGACCGTATTTTGTAATTGCGAGAACGGCTTCGGTTCCGTAGCCACGATTCTGCATTTGCGCCGTTATGACGATTCCGAGTTCTCCTTCCCCGTCCTTTGGATCCTTCAATTCGATGTTTCCGATAAACATGCCGCTTTTCTTTTCAATCATAGAGAAAACAACGGCTTTTTTCTCCAGAGTATTCCGCACCCACTCAAGCTCCTGTTCAACGGAAAACACTCTTTCCCCATCGCTAAACCACCGATTGACATTTTCGTAATCACTGAACATGATAAGGTAATCATGAATCAAGCACTCCGACACCTCAATAAAGCTGATTTGATCCGATTCAAAAATCTGCTTCATAATCTGTTTCTCCTGCAAATCCCGATTTGTTGAGTTAATTATAGCAGAAAGATGTGGATTTTTCAACCTCGGCTATTCTCTTTCGACGTATTGATCGAGGCGATGAGCATCACGCGGATCGAGGCGCAGGCGGCGTCGAGGGATTTATACGTCTGCTCGCCGATATAATCGGTTTTATATAAGAGTTCGAGCCAATAGCCGGTCTCGTTTGCCTCTTTGAGCGCGATTTGCAGTTTTGCGATAAAATCCGGCTTGCCGTGGGCGTACTGAGCTTCACGGATATTCGCGCCGATGGACGTGCCGGAGCGTCCGATCTGGTTGGAAATTACAGTTTCATGCTTGGATTTCAGGTCTTTGACGAGGTTGATAACAGAGATGGCAAACTCAAGGGACTGATCGCGGAGTTTTGATTCGGACATGATCGTTTCCTTTCAGTGAAGTTTTCCCTGCGGGCAAGTGAAGTTGTTCGCTGCGCTCACAGTGAAGTTTTGCGGCTTTGCCGCAAAGTGAAGTTAAGTGTTCCGCATATCGTGCCGAAGGCACACTTCACGCGCGAAGAGCACTTCACGTCCGGAGAACACTTCACGTTCCGCCGGGGCGGAACACTTAGTTGAAAAGCCTCGTCTGATGACGAGGCTTTTCTGGTGGGGGAAGGTGGATTCGGACCACCGAAGTCACTGACAACAGATTTACAGTCTGCCCCCTTTGGCCGCTCGGGAATTCCCCCATAATATTCAGTTTTACGGATGAATACTGTCCGGTGGAGCTGGTGAACGGAGTCGAACCATCAACCTGCTGATTACAAATCAGCTGCTCTGCCATTGAGCCACACCAGCATATTCTGTCATCCGTTTTTCAACGCTTGATTATTATATCACATTTTCGGTTAAAGGTCAATATGCGCAGTGTGAACTTTTTGTGAATTTGTTGATTTTTCAACGATTTTACGGTTGAAGTTTTATCTGTTTTCTTTGACAAAAACGGTCCCCTTTTAAAGGGACCGTTTTATCGGTTTATACTGATTATTTAACCATTGCAGCATACTGAGCTTTTTTGCGCGCTGCGGTGTTGCGGTGAAGAAGACCCTTTGCAACTGCCTGGTCGATCGTTTTGTAAGCGTCGCTGAGGAGTTTTTCATCCTTTGTTTCAGCTATCTTGGCAGCAATCGCTTTGAGCTGGGTTTTCATTTCGCTTTTCTGTATTTTATTCTGCATACGCTTAGCAGCGTTTACTTTAACACGTTTCTTTGCTGATTTAATATTAGGCAAAGTATTCACACCTCCGAATTAGTGTAAGAAAATGTAATGATGTTTATTATCCGATTATTTGGTCATTGCGGCTACTTCGGCAGCAAAGTTGTCTTCTCTCTTCTGAAGTCCTTCGCCTTTTTCAAAGCGGGTGAAGGTAACGAGATTGAGACCGGACTGAGCAAGCGCCTTGCCGACGGTTACTGTTTCATCAAAGAAGAATGCCTGTTCGAGAAGAACGTTTTCGGTATAGAACTTTGTGAGCTTGCCGTTGATCATTTTGTCGATGACATTCTGGGGTTTGTTCGCCTGCTTGGGATCGTTTTTGATCTGAGCGAGGAGAATGTCTTTTTCGTTTTGGATGATATCTTCGGGAACGGACTCTTTATTGAGATATGAGGGGGTCATAGCTGCGATCTGCATGCAAACGTTCTTTGCGTCGGTTGCGAAATCGCCTGTACCCTTGCCGTCGAATTTAACGAGAACGCCGATTCTGCCGCCGCCGTGGCTGTAGCAGAATGTTGCGCCTTCTTCGCGTGCGAAACGGCGGATATTGATGTTTTCGCCGATGACGAGGATCTTTTCTTTGCGCATTTCTTCAACGGTGAGGTCGGATTCGGGGAATTTCATACCGAGAAGAGCGTCTACGTCTGCGGGGTTGTTTTCGGCAATCACTTTTGCAACGCCGTCTGCAAATGCTTTGAATACGGGATTCTTTGCAACGAAGTCTGTTTCGGAGTTAACTTCAACGAGAACGCCTACTTTTTCGTCGCAGTAAAGCGCTACGATACCTTCGGCAGCGATCCTGCTTGCCTTTTTAGCGGCAACTGCAAGTCCTTTTTCGCGAAGGAAGGTAACGGCTTTTTCCATATCGCCGTCTGTTGCGATGAGAGCTTCTTTGCATTTCATCATGCCTACGCCGGTTCTCTCTCTGAGGGCCTGGACTTCTTTAGCTGTAATATTTGCCATTCAACTTTCCTCCTTGAATTATTCTTCTTCTGCAACTTCTTCTGCGGGAGCTGCGTCTTCGGCGCTGTCTGAAAGCTGTTCGCCCTGCTTGCCTTCGAGGATAGCGTTTGCTATTGTAGCGGATATAAGACGTACGCCGCGGATAGCATCGTCGTTACCGGGAATGGGATAGTCGATCTCATCGGGGTCGCAGTTTGTGTCTACGATGGCAACGATGGGGATGTTAAGTTTTCTTGCTTCGGCTACTGCGTTGCGTTCCTTGCGCGGGTCTACGATAAAGAGAGCGCCGGGAAGCTTTTTCATGTTTTTAATACCGCCGAGGTATTTTTCAAGACGTTCGATCTCGAGGTTGAGTTTGATAACTTCCTTTTTGGGAAGAAGATCGAATGTGCCGTCTTCTTCCATCTTGCGAAGCTGCGCAAGACGGTCGATACGGGTTTTGATAGTGGTGAAGTTTGTGAGCATGCCGCCGAGCCATCTTGCGTTGACGTAGAACATGCCTACTCTTTCCGCTTCTTCACGGATAGAGTCCTGAGCCTGCTTCTTTGTTCCGACAAAAAGAACGGTTTCACCGTCTTCCGCGAGCTGACGGACAAAGTCATAAGCTTCTTCGATTTTCTTTACGGTTTTCTGAAGGTCGATAATATAAACACCATTTCTTTCGGTGAAAATATACTCGGCCATCTTGGGGTTCCATCTTCTTGTGTGATGTCCGAAATGAACACCGGCTTCAAGAAGCTGTTTCATGGATACTACTGCCATTTTTTTGCTCCTTTTTCAGTTTTTACCACCACGCGGCTTGACCGACAACGAAAAAAACCGTTTTTCCGCACCTGGTCGGATATACCCCGTGTGTGTAGTCTGAGTAATTTAATTCGCAGTCAGCGAACTCTGGTATTATAACATAGTTTTGTGTATAAATCAACAAAATACGGAATTGTTCGAAAAAATGTGCGAAATAAGAGGTTACGGCAGCGGTAAAACCGCTGCCGTTATCATATAAGGATCAAACTCCGAGTTTTTCGCGGCGGATACGTTCGCCGTCCGTAAAGTTGCGGGTGGGAACATAGCCCTCAATAGGCATGATGCGTTCGTGGATAGCATCGATTATCCAGTCGGGCTGCGGGAAGAAGTGTTTTTCAAGCTCAAATGCCGGAGTTATCCAGTTGCGCGAGCCGAGAACGACCGGAGGAGCGTCGAGATAATCAAACGCAAGCTCCGAAATATTGGCTGCCATTGTTTTGAGAACGGAGCCGCGGTCAACCGCATCGGAAGCAAGAAGTATCTTGCCTGTCTTCTTTACGCTTTCGATAACCTTATCGTAATTGAAAGGAACGATTGTACGGGCGTCTATGACTTCTGCCGAAATATTGTATTTTTCTTCAAGCTCCTTAGCCGCTTTAAGCGCCGTATAAAGAGTAGAGCCGACGGTAAGGATCGTGATATCGCTGCCCTGTTTCTTTATATCGGGTTCGCCGATTTCTACTTCATAATAGCCTTCGGGAACTCCGCCTTCGTGGAACTGTTCGCCTACGTCGTATACTCTCTGGCTTTCAAAGAATATTACGGGGTCGGTGCCTGCAAGAGCGGCATTCATAAGTCCTTTTGCGTCGTAAGGAGTTACGGGGAATACGCATTTAAGACCGGGGATAGCAGCGCAGAGCGACGTCCAGTCCTGAGAATGCTGCGCGCCGTATTTTGAACCGACGGAAACGCGGACGACAACGGGCATTTTGAGAAGGCCTGCGCTCATTGCCTGCCATTTTGCGAGCTGGTTGAATATTTCATCGCCCGCGCAACCGATAAAGTCGCAGTACATAAGCTCGACTATCGCACGGCCGCCTGCCATAGCATAGCCAACGGCGGTGCCGATAATTGCGGATTCGGAAATGGGCGCGTTGAAAAGTCTGTGATACGGCAACGCCTCGGTAAGTCCTCTGTAAACCGCATATGCTCCGCCCCAGTCACGGACGTCTTCGCCGTAAGTGATAAGAGTGGGGTCTTTGTAGAATTTATCTATAATTGCCTCGAAAAGACCGTCTCTGAGCTGGAAAACCTTGTTTTTGGATACGAGCTTGCCCTCTGCGTCAAAGCCGTAACGTTCCTTCTTTGCAATTGCCTGAACACGCGGATTTTCGGACATAGGCATATTGACCTCAACGGGTCTGTCTTCCATTTTCTCGATTTTCTCGTTGGAGAACATGAGTTTTTCGATTGCGTCGGGTGTTTTGAAAAGATCCATTCTGGGAGAGATCGATTCGTCGACCGCCATTGCGCAAATCTTTGTTATGCGGCTTTTAACCTCTTCTCTGATCGCTTCAAAAACGTCTTCACTGCCAACGTTTGCTTCGATAAGCTTTGCGCTGTATGATTTCAGGACATCCTGTTCTTCCCATGCCTGAATCTCTTCCTGAGTTCTGTAAGAGCTTGAGTCGGAAGGAGAATGGCCGGCGATACGGTAAGTAACTGTATCGAGAAGGACGGGACCTTTGTTTTCTTTGATTATATCGATCTTACGGCGCATAGCGTCGATCACTGCGAGAGGATTGTATCCGTCTACGCGTTCGGAATACATCTGCGACGGGGTAACGCCGGCGCCTACTCTTGCAAGGATACCGTATGCCATCGTTTCGCCGTATGTCTGACCGCCCATACCGTAGGAGTTATTGAAGAAGTTGAAGATAACGGGGAGTCCGCCTTTGTATGCCTCTTCCCAAAGCTGGGTGTACTGGTCCATGGCGGCAAAGTTCATAGCTTCCCAAACAGGGCCGCGGCCCATAGCGCCGTCGCCTATATTGGAAATACATATACCGTTTTTCTTATTGACCTTTTTAAACAGAGCAGCGCCTGTTGCAATCGTTGCCGAGCCGCCGACGATAGCGTTGTTGGGATAAATGCCGAAGGGAAGGAAGAAGCAGTGCATAGAACCGCCGAGTCCTTCATGGAAACCGGTATCGCGCGCGAATATTTCGGCGAGAGCGCCGTAGATAAGAAAATCGATAGCGAGATCTTTTACGGATTTCTGACCTTTTTCAACGATTTTAAGAATTTTTCCGCCCAAGAAATTCTTCATGATATCATAAAGCTGAGTATCGTCGATCTTTTCGATAGCGGAAAGACCTTTTGCCAGGATTTCGCCGTGGCTTCTGTGTGAACCGAATATAAAATCGTCTATACCAAGAAGATACGCCTGACCGACAGCGGACGCTTCCTGTCCCATGGAAAGATGGGCGGGACCGGGGTTGTTGTAAGCGACGCCGTTGTATTCGCTCGTTGTCTTGATAAGATAAAGCATTGTTTCGAACTCACGGATATAAGCCATATCGCGGTAAATTCTCATCAGATCCTTATCCGAGAAGTTTTCTTTTTCATCTCTTATCGATTTGTTATACTGGTTAAGCTGAATATCCTGAAAACTGAGAACGCCGCTTTTACGTATCTCATCGGGGTTGATAAATTGACTCTTTGGCATTGTTTTCTCTCCTTATATACTGAAAATAGCTTCTCTGATAATTTCGCTTACCGTGGGATGCGGGAAAACGACTTCCTTCATCCTGTCAAGCGTCATTTCCTGCTCGATGGCAAGCGCCGCGCCCCAGATAATTTCGGAAGCGTAGTTGCAGATCATATGAACGCCGATCACGTTTCCGTATTTCTTGTTTACGATAACCTTACAGATCCCGTCTCCGCCTTCGTTTTCGGCGACGTATCTTCCGGAATAGCGCATGGAGATCTTAGCGACCGTAAAATCTATTCCCTTCTGCGCGGCAGTCTGTTCGGTTTCGCCGACGGAGCCGACTTCGGGATTGGTATAAATAACGGACGGGATTGCATTGTATCGCATTACGTCTTTTTTACCGAGGATATTGTTGACAGCGACTTCCGCTTCCCTGTATGCGGTATGAGCGAGCATCGATTTGCCGTTTATATCACCCGCCGCGTATACGTTTGCAACGTTCGTTTTCATATATCTGTCGGTAATTACCGCTCCGCGTTCGAGGGCTACGCCGAGATTTTCTATGCCGATGTCTTTCGTTACGGCGCGTCTGCCGATCGAAAGAAGGACTTTATCCGCCTTTACTGACTCGGTAACGCCGTCTTTTTCATAAGTAACGGAACCGTTTTCAACTGAAACGACTTTGCATCCGAGGCGGAAATCAACGCCTTTCTTAGCGTAGTTATTCATGAGAATTTCGCTTATTTCACGATCGGTGGGTCCCGCAATTTTATCGAGCATTTCGATGACGGTTACTTTTGAACCGACGGAATTGAAATAAGACGCCATTTCAAGGCCTATAACGCCGCCGCCGATTACCGTGAGATTTTCGGGAACGCTTTGAAGATCGAGTATTTCGCGGTTTGTTAAAACAAAACCGGAACCGATCCCCTCTTTTACTCCGGGGATCGGGGGAACGACCGGCATGGAGCCGGTGGCGATGATAAGATGTTTGCCTTCGTAAACATCGCTTCCGACCGAGACGGTGATATTTCCGTCTGCGTTTTTGCCTGTTATATATCCTTCGCCTTCAATCGCGACCGCTCCGTTTGATTTGAGAGCGCCTTTGATGCCCGAAACGAGAGTTTTGACTACTTTGTTTTTACGTTCGACTACTTTTGCATGGTCGATTTTCTGATTTTCTGCAGTAACGCCGTATTTATCGCCGTGTTTTGTATAATCGAAAATCTTTGCGGAATAAAGAAGCGCTTTTGAAGGGATGCATCCCTCGTTAAGACAGCAGCCGCCGAAAAAACGCTTTTCGATCACCGCGGTGGAAAGTCCCGCATGAGCGGCTCTTTCGGCTGCAAGATAGCCGGCGGGGCCTCCGCCGAGCACGATAAGATCGTAAACCATATGTTTATCCTCCCCTATTTAGCAAGCAGCAGCGAGAAATTTTCAAGCGCCGATACAAGGTCGGAAAGGAATTTTGCGGCAGGCGCGCCGTCAAGGGCTCTGTGGTCAAAAGTAAGAGAAAGACCCATCGCCTGATACGGTTTTACTTCGCCGTTTACGAGTTTTACTCTCGTTGTGATGTTGTCAACTCCGAGAATACCTGTCTGCGGAGGATTGATAACGGGAGTAAATGATTCTACACCGAGACTGCCGAGATTTGTAACGGTAAACGTTCCGCCTCTGAGAAGATCGGGATTTACGGTGCCTGATTTTGCTTCATCCTGCAGCTTTTTTGAAGCGGACGATATTTCGCTGAGCGAAAGAGTGTCTGCGCCGAATACGGTAGGGACCATAAGTCCTCTCGGAGTATCTACGGCAACGCCGAGATTTACGTGTTTGTAATAAACTATCTTATCCTCATAGAAGTTTGCGTTGAGGTCTTTATGGTTGGGAAGTACTCTTGAAACCGCAAAAAGAATTATGTCGTTTAAAGTGATGTTTGCAAGACCGAGTTTTTCTCTGCCTTCCTTCACCTTGGCGCGGTAAGCGAGTATTTCGGTAGCGTCAAACGACGAATTGAGAGTAAGCTGCGCCATTTCTGAAAGCGAAGCGTGCATCTGGCGTGCGATAACTTTGCGGATATTGGGAAGTTTGACCTCTTCGCATTCTCCGAAGTTTACGGCGGTAACGGAAGGAGCGGGCGCTGCTTTCGCGTCTTCTGCCGGTGCCGAAAGGTCGGATGTGGATATCATTCCGCCTATGCCCGTGCCGACAACGTCTTTTCCGCCTGCCGCATATTCCTTTGCAGCTGCCGGGGAGACTGTTTTACCCTCTGAAACCAGTTTTCTTATATCGCGCTCGATAATACGTCCGTTCGGGCCTGTGGGTGTGCAGAAACGGAGATCGGCGCCTGTATTGCCCGCAAGATTTTTCGCTCTCGGGGATATTTTAAGATGTTCGTTATCGGTAATCTGCGGCGAAACCGTCTGCGGAGAGGCAGCCGTTTCTGTCTGAACGGGCTTTTCCGTCTCTTCCGCTTTTTCGGCAGGAGCGCTGTTTTTCGGATCGAATTCTTCGAATGACTCGCCTTTATTGCCGATTACGCAGACGTTGAGGAGACATTCGACGTCGTCGCCTTCTTCAAAGAAAATACCTAGGAGTTCGCCTTCGACCTTCGCCTTTTCGTCAAAGGTGGCTTTGTCTGTTTCGTAAGTAAAAAGAACGTCTCCGAGCGCAACATGATCGCCCGGCTTTTTCTGCCATTTGGTGATAATGCAGCTTTCAACGCTCTGACCCTGACGGGGCATAATTACAGGTGTTGCCATTAAAACACATCCTTCTGTATATTATTTATTATTTTTCCGATTATTTAAGCATTACCTGACCGCCTGTAACGGGAATTGCCTGACCCGTTTCATATTCCTGCTCAACGCAGTACATAATTGCACGGGCGACATCCGACGGGAGGCATCCCCTTCTCATCGGGATCTTGCTTTCGTAATACTTTTTAACGTCAGCCACGTTTTTCGCACCGGGAACTTTGCCCGAGTTAAGATAGAGAGTAAAGAGTCCTTTAACGGGATCTGACCAGAGCGGTCCGTCAAAGAAGTTGCCCGGACAGACGGCGTTGACTTTTATATTGTAATCGAGAAGTTCGAGAGCAAAGCTCTGCGTAAGACCTATCGAGCCGAATTTGCTGCCGGCATAGGCGAAGTTTTTATTGCTTCCCTGAAGTCCCGATTTGGAGTTTACGCAAACTATATCGGTATAGTAGCTTTCTGCGTATTTATGCTGGATTTTCATGATCCTGGCAGCGTGTTTCGTGCAGAGGAAATATGCGGTATAGTTTATTTTTGTGATAAGCTCGAAAAGACTCGGGCTCATTTCCTCTAGATTGCCTGGTTTTGCAATCCCGGCGTTGTTAACGAAAAGGTCGAGTCCTCCGTATTCAAAAACGGTTTCGAAAATCATATTCTGGACGTTTGCTTCGTCCGAAACATCCGCTTTGACCGCGAGGGAAGCGCCTTCGCCGTATTTTTCGTTTATAGAATCGACGTTTTTCTTTGCAAGATCGTAATTGAGGTCCGCAATAACGGTTTTTGCGCCCGCTTCGATGAGAGAATCGGCAATGCCCGCTCCGAAGCCCTGTGCAGCGCCGGTAACGATAACGATTTTTTCTCCGAGGCGTTTTGTTACGCCCGTAAGACTTACAGATCTGCGGTAACGTTCTGCGTCCCAGTTATTGATAAAATCAACAAGCTTCTGCGGCGGGAATGCGTTTCCGCCGAAATTACGGGAATATGAAGCGATCTTCATATTGTCGATAAAAAGCTTCATGGCAACGTCCGCGGCCTTTTTCGTTGCGCCGTGGGAAAATACTCCGACGTTTTGCAAAGCGATGATCTTCGGCGAATATCCGAATTTATCTCTGTATTCTTCGATTTTATCCTTAATAAGATCGTCCTGAGCATCTATGCCGTCAACGGAAGGAACGAAAAGAAAATCGTTGTTACAGTATACCATATGGTCGGGCGTGTACGCTCTTGCTACGGGAGCGAAAGCGTTTTCATCGGCGGTATACGCCTTGATCTCGCTGTTTGTTCTGAATACTACGGACGAAGTTGCGCAGTCGCCCTTAAGGATCATTCTTATAGCGGGAGCTGCGTACGCGGCCTTTTCCCTGTCGAACTCAGCTTCGGAAAGATCGGGAACGGACGTAAGACGGCTGTTTATCTTCTCGAATATTTCGCCGTATATCCTGTCGATCTCTTCAACGGTATCCGCTCCGACGAAAATACCGTGATTTGCAAGTATTATTATGTTTGCGTCCGCGCCGGCTTCAGCCCTGTATGAGTCTACCGCCTTTTTAACGGCTACCGCAAGAGTCCAGCCCGGTTCGGTGGGAGCGACCCATACGATATTGTTTCCGAGTATTTCACGGGCGTATTTTTCGCCTTCCCTTGCGCAGGAAAGCGCGTTGACCGCGGTGGGATGAAGATGAAGAACGTATTTTTGCGGCAAAAGATCGTGAAGCGACGTTTCAACGGACGGACGCTTTGAATATTCGCTTCTTTCACGTGCGTTTAAAAGGTCTTCCAAAACTTCCGCTTCGCGTTCTTCGGTTTTATCGGAATACGCGCGGTTAAACATTTCGGCAAGAGCGCGTCGGTTCATTTTAACGAATCCGTCCGCCGTAATGGTCGCAAGAGTGGTTCCCGATGCTTTTACATAAATATGGTTTTCGTCTTTTACGGACGAATTTCCGCCTCCGGCGATAACGCAGTCTTCGCGTTTGCCGTATTTATTCGAGATTTTAACGAGGTCTTCAAGCATATTATTTCCCTCTTTTTAATAAATTCACTTGATTTATATATGTTTTGCGTTTGCAAGAAGATATTTTTCCGCCTCGAGGCACCAGAGCCCGTTATTGTTTTCAACGATCTCGCCGAGCTTTACGAGCATCGGGTCTTCAGATGAAGCAAAATCGGATATTGCGGTAAGAGGCAGATCGATATGGTTATAAATGAGTTTCTTTCCGCCGGGTATGTTGGGAAGATTGAGTATAGTTTCGGCTGTGGCGTTAAGTCCTCCGACGTGCGTTATCATAGCCGCGGGATTGATCTTGCCTTCCGATACCATTTTTAGACATTCGCGCATATCGTCGGTATTTCCGCCGCTTGTTCCCACAACGTGAGTCATGGAATAGTGAACGTTGTAGAAATTGAGATTTGCCGAAAACTCGGTATTTGTGGGACCGGCAAAGAAGTTAAGGCATCCGTCTCTTGCGAGAAGTCTGTCCGCCTGTTCAACAACGGGTTTGACCGGTGCGAATACGAATACGTCGTCAAATCCCGCGCCGCCGGTGAGAGATTTGATATAATCGTTGTCGTTTTCGGGCTTTGAAGTGTTTAAATATACAAGTTTCACGCCGTTTTTTTCGGCTTCCTTCGGTGTAAGAATAGACGCCGCTCTTGCGAGGCGCGCATCGTCTATATCGGTAACGACCAAAAGCGCAGGTTTTCTGTCGCAGTGAATCGCGTAGTCTACCGCACCGAGGCCCATAGGTCCCGCGCCGGCGAGAATAGCCATATTTCCGCCTTTGCGGATGCCCATTTCGTGTTCGTACACGCCGTATTTCGTATGGTAAGTTGCGTGGAAAGCGCCGATGATGCAGCTCATCGGTTCGGAGAGTGAACCGTAAAAGAACGCGTCGCCGCCGTAGTCAAGAAGGCAGTCCTTTTCCATAACAACGGAAGGGATTACTATATACGTTGCGGAGCCGCCGATATACCGGAACGAATAACCGGGAGCGGCGTAAGGATTGAAATCGGCATTGAGGGCGGGCTGGATTGAAAATTTATTGCCTGCCTTGAATTTATGCTGCCATTTTGCTCCGACTTCCAATATTTCTCCGCAGAACTCGTGACCGATAATGATCGGATTTTCGGCTACGTCATTCGGTACGCGTTTATGATCCTCGCCCTGCATGGCTGCCTTGTATGAAGACATGCAAACGCTGTCGGAGACAATTTTTGCAAGAATTTCGTCATCTTTTATGGGCGGAAGCTCAAATTCTTCCAGTCGCAGATCTTTTTTGCCGTAAAGTCTGCAAGCTTTTGTTTTCATAATATGCTCCTTACTGATTTTTAGAATTTGTTATATATGTCCTTTTAACTGTCTGAATTTACCGGGTGAAACCCCCGTAACGTTACGAAAGACTTTTGAAAAGTAGCTTTGCTCTTCAAAGCCGACCATGGTCGCAACGTCCATGATGCTGAGCGTTTCATCGAGAAGAAGAAGCTTGCTTTTTTCGACCCTTACGTTGTTTATGTATGTGGAAAGATTTATTTTCATCTCGGATTTAAAAAGCTTGCTGAGATACGAAGATGAGAGAAATCCTTCCCTCGCGATATCGTCAAGGGATATTTTGTTCATATAATTTGCGTTGATATACGAAACTACTTTCTGTATAACGTCCAGATGTTTTATATCTTTCGTGGAAAAAACCATCTGAGTAAACGACGAAAGAATCCTTGACATCCAAGCGGAAATATCATCGACCGATTCGAGAGTCCAGATCGTTTTCATGTATTCAACGCTGATCTCCATGATTTTCTGGCGGTTTACGCCTCCGTTCAGAGCGGCGGTCCTTGAAAGCTGGACTATCAGCTCCGCAACGCGGGTCTTTATAACGTCCGTGTCGCCGCCTGTAGCAAAGAAGATATAACCGAGGATCTCGTTAAGAAGACGCTGCGCGTTTTTTCTGTCGCCCACGGACATTACTTCAAGCAGCTCTTTTTCCTTGAAAAGCGGATATTCCGTTCTCTCGGTAAATCCGTTTTTGAAGCTGATCATTTCTTCTCCGTGCTTTTCTTCGGTGTTTTCCTTTTCGGAATTGAGCAGCTTTACCGCGTCTTTCCCGCTTGAATACGAAGCGAGATAGTAAAG
This sequence comes from Clostridia bacterium, assembly GCA_017427285.1. Lineage (GTDB taxonomy): Bacteria > Bacillota > Clostridia > Oscillospirales > UBA644 > HGM12619. The sequence continues at coordinate 114,688 of JAFRTE010000046.1, read as the reverse complement.
CATATTTGAATATGCGGTAACCTGATCGAGAGAATAAAGATGTATCGTATCAAGCTTTGATCTGATCGCATCAACGGTTTCGGGAGAAAGTTTGTCTTTCCCCCTGATATATTCGTTGAAATAATCGGTTTTGCCGATAATGAGTATCGGACCGGCGGCCGCGGTTACAATTTCCGAATTTTCGGTCAGTACGGGCGACGCGGAATAGACGAAGCCCATCGGACACAGGTATATGTATTTACCGCCGAATCTGAGAGTGTCCTCCCCTGCCTTTTTATGAGTTCTGTCGCATTCTGACCGGGGACAGCCCACAAGGCGGCAAAGTTCGCATTCGGGACAGCTGCCGAAGGACATCATTTCGACGCCGTCGGAATTGAATACCTTCGCCGTTATTCCGGTCGAAACGGAAAAGTCTTTTATCTCATCGAAAAGAGCGTTGGCCTGATCCTGCATAGGAGTTCTCCGTATTTATGTTAACTCTGTGTCTGCTTTTACGAGCGCGGCGCCAAGAGCGGTCGCAAATTCCGCGTCCTCGGGGACATGGATATTTACGCCGTAAAGCGAATTGATTACGGAAAAGTAATTGTTAGTATTGGGTATGGTCGTCATACTGCCGCAAAGGACGATATTGTCAGTCTCCGAAAAGCGGCTCGCAAAATAAGCGAGCATGCCGATAGTCTGGCAGACCATGTTTATAAGCCCTGCGGCAATGTCGTTTTTATTTGCGTAATCGGATATCTTGCCGAAGTTGGACGCGGTCGTTTCGTTTTTAAGGATCCCCGCTTCGCTTTTAGTTATATCGCCTACGGCAAGATCGATTTTTGAGAGGTCTCCCTCCTCGGCAAGCTCACAGATATTTTTGAAGTTTCTTGTGCCGAGAAGTTTTGAGGAAAGTCCGAGAAGCGTGCCTCCTCCGACGCCGGTGCCGCCGAGATGTTCGAAGCTGTCGCCTTTTGCATGGACAAAAGCCGTACCTGTGCCCATACTTACAACGATAGCGTCGGAAAGTCCCGTAAGATAAAGTCCGCCGAGGCCGATAGCTTTGAATTCGTTGACCTTTAGGGTTTTAATGCCGTAAATATCGTCTTTGACAAACGACGATCCGACGCCCGTTATGCGTATTTCGGAAATATCGGGGATAGAGAGTCCGTTTTCGCTGAGATATCTGCCGAAAGCACCGTAAAGCGACGTTATTGGGTCGGTGGCCTTGACCTGCATAGGTCTTATCGGCTCGCCTGAGCAAATGCCGACTATTTTTGTGGTGCTGCCGCCGATATCTATACCGATAACTGTTTTCATGCGGATTTCTCCCTGGTAAGGAAATATGAAAGCGCTTTTGATACCGCAAAGCCGACTGCGGTGCAGACGATCGCTTCAACTATTCCGTTTAACGAAACGACGGTAACAAGGATAGTTGAAACTGACGCTCCGAATCGCTCAGAGATCTCGCCATCGCCGAAAAGAACGGTAAACGTGAAAAGAAAGAATACCGTATTTAAAAAAGCGGCGGAAAAGCTTGAAACGATAAATGAGATTATTTTTGTTTTGTCTATTTTGGCAATAAGTTTAAAAATCAGGCCGCAGCATAAGCCCATCAGCGCTCTTGTAACAACGCACAGTATAAATGTGTAAACCGGATTTATTTCAAGAAGGATCACTCCCTGCGGGTCGAGACCGAAGCACTGCAAAAAGCTCATTAGGCCGAACAGCGAACCGAAGAAAAGCCCGCCGTAAGGGCCGAGTATCGCCGCACCTACCGCAACGGGGATCGGTAAAAAAGTAATTGAAAACGTACCTATTTTAAGAAAGCCGAGCGGCGTAAAGCTCATTATGATAATAATTGCGGAAAGGATCCCGTACAAAGCGATTTTCTTTGTTTTTGATAATTTGTTTGAAGTTTGAAGTGAATTGTTTCCGGACATCTGATTTCTCCTAAAAAAAATAAAAGGGCAGAATATATACTACCCTTTATTTTATCACTTATATGCAGAAAAGTCAATAAAAAGATGTGAAATTATTATTAAAAAAGTAAAGTGAATTATAAATCATACGCGGTATTCGTTGTTGTTTGCCGAAGCGAACGTTCTTGCCACGGCAATAACGGTAAGCACGACGGTAAGCAGCGCAACGGCGACGAAAGCAATAAGGACCGCCTGAAAATCGAGTATATAAATCGAAAACAGACCCGCGCCGGCGAAAACGGTCTCTTTAAGAAGGACCGTGACCGCATTGCCGAAAATGAACGCACAGGCGGTAAGAACGAGAAAATCAATGAGAGTGTCGGCAAGAATCATTATTTTTGAATAACCGACAAGTTTTTTGACGTAATGAATATTCCGCTGCTTTGATACGTAATAGAAGCAGAAGACCATTGCGTTGATAACTATAAGCGCAAGCAGCATAAGAAGCATATCGGTAGGAGCTTCGACGGTTATTCGCGGTTTATAATCTCTCGTGTTTATCTCAGCGGTTTCGGAAACGTATTTTTCAAATTCTTCGGTGAGTTTTTCAACGGTTGCTTTATCTTTTCCGTCCAGAGTATAGGAGCCCGAAGCGCTTTTTGCAGTCGCAACTTTTATGGGAGTAAAAACGGTAAAGTCTATACTTGTATCGGCGTCCTCCTTGCCCATAACGCCTGTTACGAGAAGATCTGCGTCAAGCGCGTCGGAGTGATATACCGGTTCGCCAGCTTCGTTAAAAGTAACATATTTTTCGTATATGCCTTTTCCAACGACGGCGATCTTTTCTTCTCCGGCTGATTCCTCGGAAGTGAAAAATCTTCCGTAAAGCATATTTACGGGGTCTATATATCCGTTAAAGTAAAGCCCTCGTTCCTCTATATAGTCGTCGCCCTTGTAAAACATATCGATATATTTGTTTATGACAGAGTCGCCGACATTACCGGTTATTTCATCGCAGTTTACCGTTACTTCCGGCGCATCATCGCCGCTCTTTTTCAAAACGTATGCTATCTTAACGTTTTTTGTATAGTAACTGTTGTAATAAATATCTATTCTGTCAAGCAGAACACGATAACTTGCTATAAACATCGCAAAAACGCCGACAACGGCAAGCATAAGGAAGATGACGACGCGGTAAAAAGGCAGATGCTTTTCTTTTCTCACTTCATTTCCGCGGATGAGCGTTGCAAGACTGTAAGAGCGCAGCTTGACCGAAACGCATATATAAAGGATAACGGCGCTTACTATGCAGAAAATCATATTAAGTATAATTCCCGTGCGCAGAGTTGCCGTTTCAAGACTGTTGTAGCCCTGATAGATATATGAGTATACGGCATAAATCCTGAAGAGGAAAAGACCGGTTGCCTGACCGAGAAAAAACACGATCAAAGATTCAATAATATAACGCAGCGAAATGCCGGTATACGTTTCGCCCACCACCATACGGATGGCGTAGTTTTTTATATTATTATCTATCTTATAAAGCATTGTAAATATGAAGCTGAAGAGAGAGAAGATAAGCGTTAACACGCATGCCACAATGCCGATAACGAGCTGATCGTTATAGTTGCTCACGATTTCTTTGTCGATCCTCAAATGAAAGAGCCGAAGGTAATCGGAGAGCTCAAACTCGTCAAGAAGATTTTCGATTTCAGATACGACTTCATCCTGCTTTTCGGGTTCGATAAGCAAAAACGCCTGATCGATAACTGCGCCAAGCTGTCCGAGATAAGGCAGATATTCCTCGTTTTCGAGTATTTCGTCAGCTTTTCTTTCTATAATCGGTTTTATTATTATACTATCATAGGAAAAAACCAAGCCAACTCCGTTCGGATGTGTATAATACTGATTTTCGGCGATAAAACCGATAACTTTGTTTTTTGTTTTGCCGAACCGACTCTGAATTTCAAACTCCTCGCCCAAAGAAAAATACTTTTTGTATTTACTGCCCATGATAACCGGAACATATTCGTCATCGTACAGAAAATCGTTTTTCTCAAAAAGTCTTCCTTCGCTGACCTTAGTATTGTAATATTCGAAATATTTACTGTCTACATAAAGAGTTTTGAGCCTGACGTATCTTATGTTGCCGTTTTCGTCCTTTACCGACGGCGTGTTTTGCTCAAACATGTCGAACTCTCCGTATTTTTTATCCTCTTCGGACCAGTTGCGCTCCTCAAGCAACGTAGTGTAACTCGTTTTTACGGGCATTACCGTTAAACCGTCTATCTCTTCAAGCCTTTCGGTAAGATCTTCAACTTTTTTAAGAAAAGAATAATAAAAATCGTATGTATCCGGATCCATCATATAAGTATAATACGAGGGAGTCCATATGAACGAAAATAACTCTTCCATATCGCTGTCATCCATAACAACAGGATTGTAAAGCTTATAATATTCCTTATTGCCCCAAGCTATATTTGCAGTATTGTTTGCCTCTTCGGTCCAGTAATAATTCGCGATCGAAATATATAGAATCAGACTTGTGATGACGATTTGAACGAACAGAAAAAGGAAAAGAAACGGTGATTTCTTTAAGCTTGACCAAATATCCGCAAATACGGATCTCATAATGTTAATATCCTTTCTGTTGAAGTAAATGATGTTTAAAACAGTGTAATAATAAAACTGACCCTATAAACGTTAGAGTTTGCAGGGTCAGATTTTGTTAATTATTTATCCGTCAATAACAGGAGCGTAACCGTATCGAATAGATCCTGAATATGTTACCAGCGGAATACTCGAAGGATAAGTCACTGCAACCTGATTGGTAGTAGCAATTGCATACGTTGTAAAATTACTGTCTCCATAATCAACGGCGGTTTGACCCGTTGACGAACTTGTTATTTTTGCCATTACATAAAAATTCTGCGCAGAAGATCCCGTGCCCTCTGTTACCGCCCACGCTGCGGTTTCATTAGCATTCCAGTAAACAGACGTGGTGTAAGACAATGACGCAGCCGCGGAAACCGCAAATATCGCAAGAACCGAGACGATTACCAGAACGCTTATTATTTTCTTAAAATAATTCTTTTTTTTTACTCCTTATTCATTTTTTTTCATTATATCAAAAAAAAAACAGAAATGTCAATAGAAAATAATAAAATTTTATTTTTTGGAGGAAAATGATACTGAAATGGTTTAAGATATAATAAAATAAGGCGGCGATGATCGGAATCGTTACCGTCCGGATCCCGTTAAAGGAGCAAATTATCAAGCTATTTTAAAAGCGCTCTCCGTCACAGCGTTTCCTCGGTGAAAGAGACACCCTCTTTTCCGAGCCACGATTTTACCCGCTCATAGCCGTTGCGGCAACAAGCAAAATTATCAAAATAAACGAGCAGTTCCTTAAGCGAAGACGCGCCTGAGGCGGTGAGCGCGTCCGAAACGAAATCTGCGGGAATTACGGCGAAGGTTTCGTATTCGTCAGTTCCGAAAATATCGTCGATATAGACCCCGCGCGTATAGTTATGGATCCGCAAGCTTCCGTCAAAGGCGGTATCTGCCCAGACGGTTACGCGGATACGGTTTTCGTAGGTATCGTAATAAATTCTTTCCATCGTTATTCTCCGTATTTATTTTTCGTTAGGATGACGTCTGCGAAGCTCCGCGGCACCATCGGCTCTGCCGGTCTGTTCAAGACGTTTGCAATACTGTTCGAGATGGCCTCTTGTATGATACGGGCCGCCCTCACGCATGACCGTCCATAAAGGATCGACGTCGTCGGGCATGGTAAGCATCATACCGTCGTGCCAGTCGTTAAGATAATATACTGCTTTTTCGCAAAGAGAACGCTCTTTTTCGGCGAGGTCAAACTGCTCGTGAGGATCGGATCTTATATTGAAAAGCATTTCTTTCGGATAAAGATGATATCCGTCGTGATAAGTGCGAAGATAGATGTAATCGCCGAAGCGAACGCCCCGCTGACAAAGGTGCGCGCATTGCGACAAAACGAGATAATCTCTTTTTTTTGACTCTCTCGGGAAATCGGGGATCAGGCAGGAAGCAAACGATTCGCCGTCCCAACTGATGTTTTTTTCGGCGCCGAAGATATCCGCGTATGTGGGCAGAAGATCAAGATTGTAGTGAAGATTGCCGTCCGTACCGGTTTTACCGCCGGGCCATTTTATTATCATGGGAATCCGGCAGTTGACGTAATCTGCGGTGGCGTGTTCGGCGTAAAGGCCGAGCTCTCCGATATTCTCGGCGTGATCGGCGCTGATAATGATCACCGTATCGTCGTATACCCCCGCTTTTTTTAGCGCGTCGAGGATATACCCTATATGCATATCCATATAGAGAATGCCGGTATCGTAGCCGTCGAATATTCTGCGAAGGCCCTTTCTGTCAACTACTTCACCGGGGTGCCGCGGCACATTGGGATTTTCGTTACTGTTATACATGCCGATCTCCCTTGCCGAATGAGGCCCGACGTGGCGGACGTGCTCGGCAAGCACTTCGTCTGTTATCCAGTCCGGCAGCGGGTCGTTTGCAAACGGTTCGCCGAAGGAAAGCGGCGCTCTGTAAGGAGTGTGGGCATCCCAGAAATTAACGTGAAGATACCAGTTGTCGCTTTCGGCGTTTCTTTCAAGCCAGTCGAGAGCCGCGGGGGAGATCTCGTCGGCGGATTCACCGCCCTGACGTCCAGTATTGAACATTTCGGAAAAGCCGGCGTAAAACTGCCAGCATGAATGACGCTCGGCAAACGGACTGACAAGCACCGTTCTGAAGCCCTGTCTTCTTAAAAATCCGGGAAGACTTGAAGCGTTGAGCGTATCGCAGAAATCGCGCGGATAGCCCTCCCTGCGCATATCCGCGGCTGTGCCGCCGTGTCCCACAACGCCGGAATGGATACCGAATCTGCCCGTCATGAGCGCATTTCTGGAAGGAAGACACGGAGCGTCGGAACAGTAGTAATTATCAAACCGCATCGCATCCTTTGCAACGGAGTCGATATTCGGAGACGTATTTCTGTGATATCCGTAGCAACCGAGATGGTCGGGGCGGAGCGTATCAAGGTCGAGATATAAGATCCTCATTTTCTTTTCCTTTCAAATTTCGGCAATACTCACTGCGTCTTGCAAAGCAAAAGACCCCATGCAAAAGCAAGGGGTCTTTGGAGCTGGTAATCGGATTCGAACCGATGACCTGTTCATTACGAGTGAACTGCTCTACCTGCTGAGCCATACCAGCGAACATTTGGTATTATAGCACAGTTTCCCCTGTTTTTCAAGTGTAAGATTGTTAAAATTCTTCAACATTTGGCGGCAAGTCATCCGTTATGCGTGGCTATGATATCAACGCCCGTACCGGCAACGTTTTTTATAATGACATCGCCCATTCTGACGGGAGAGGCAACGGAGACCCTCCGTATCTCTTTCATACAATCAAAAAGAGATGTTTTCGGCACCGGCTTTTCGCTTTTTACGGAAAGGCGGGCAGCCGAGCCCCCGACAAGGCGCACCGTTGATGTAAGCACTCTTTCGGGATTTATGACTTCCGCGGAAGCGTATTTATAGCCCCTCGGGCATTTGTTGTTTCTGACTTCGATTACCGTTTCTTTGCCGTCGATTTTTTCGTGATCGACTTCTATCGTACATCCTACGGGACAGATGACGCAAGTTACTTTTGTTGTCTGCATATTTCCCTCTGTTAAGCTGTTATGTTTTTTACGTATTCCGCTGCGGATCTTCCCGCAAGGATACTGTCTTTTGTTACGTTATCAACAAGGTCGTAGACCTTAAATACGTTTCCGCATGCGAAAATGCCCGGAACGGAGGTTTCAAAACCCGTTTCGCAAACGGGGCCTTTCGTTTTGGGGTCGATGATTATGCCTGCGCCTCTCGATAGCTCGTTTTCCGGAATAAGTCCGACGGAAAGGAGGAGAGTATCGCACTCAACGTATTCCTCAGTCCCTTTAATCGGAGAAAGATTTTCATCGACCGAAGCTACTGTTATACCTTCTATTCTCTCGCGGCCGTGTATTTCAACTGCGGTACGGCTCAGATGAAGCGGGATACCGAAATCGTTGAGGCACTGGACGATATTGCGTTTAAGTCCTCCGCTTTTAGGCATTATTTCATAAACGCCGCTTACCTTCGCGCCTTCAAGCGTCATTCTGCGCGCCATAATAAGGCCGATATCTCCCGAGCCGAGGATAACGGTGTTTTTTCCGGGCATCAACCCTTCGATATTGACAAGGCGCTGCGCTGTGCCCGCGGTATATATGCCCGAAGGACGCGTTCCGGGGATCCTGAGCATTCCCCTTGTGCGTTCGCGGCAGCCCATTGCGAGAACGACCGCTTTTGCGTGTATTTCCACTACGCCGAATACGGTATTGACCGCTCTGATCACCCTCTCGGGAGAGAGAGAAAGGACCATTGTGTCGGTAAGTGTTTTAATGTCTGTTTCGGCAAGCATATTTATATATCTCTGCGCATATTCGGGGCCGGTGAGCTCTTCGCCGAATACGTGAAGGCCGAACCCCGGATGTATACACTGGTTAAGGATCCCGCCGAGCTGTCTGTCGCGCTCGATAACGAGAATATTTTCAACGCCGTTTTTTCGGCACTCGATCGCCGCGGCAAGCCCTGCCGGGCCGCCCCCAATTACGGCAACGTCAACGTTCATTTTCATTTATACTGTAACCTTTCTTAACGGGATCCATCTGAAAAGCGATCTCCGCATTATATCTCCTCTTTTTCGGTCATTCTTGACCCGCCGCCGAATTTTGTAACTTCGCTCATCGGTATTTTAAGCTCGCGGGCAAGTATCTCCATAACCCTGGGACCGCAAAAACCGCCCTGGCATCTGCCCATTCCGGCTCTTACGCGTCTTTTTACTCCGTCCATATCGCGCGCGCCGGCCCCACGGTTTATCGAATCGGCGATTTCGCCTTCTGTTACCGTTTCACAGCGGCAGATCACTCGTCCGTAAAGCGGATTTTCGGCGATGATCCTGTTTTTTTCGTCGTCCGAAAGGTCCTTGAAACGGATAACCTTGCGGCTATTGTCAAAATCGGGATTTTTCTCGAAAACAAAACCGTTTTCCGCTATTTTTTCAACTACGTATTCCCCGATAGCGGGGCCTGCAGTAAGTCCGGGAGACTCTATGCCGGCAACGTTGAAAAGCGCTTTGTCTGCGTCCGAAAAACCGATAATAAAGTCGCCTTTTCCGCCGATGGGACGGATCCCGGAAAACGACGTGATAACGTCTCTTTCGCTTACGGAAGGCACGGAACGTCTCGCGCCGTCAAAAGCCGTTTTCTGTCCTTCCGGCGTGGTTGCCTTGTCCTCTTTATCGTCTATGTTTTCGGCAGTCGGTCCGACGATTATGTTGCCGTCAACCGTCTGAGATACGAGGATGCCTTTTCCGTATTTTACAGGCGGCTGGAAAATGATATGGTGAACAAGATTTCCGCAGCTGTTGTCGAGGATGGAATACTCCCCTCTTCTTGCTATCATCTTAAAGGAATAATCGCCGAAAAGCGCGGCTATTTCGTCTGCGTGTACGCCCGCCGCATTGATCACGGTACGCGCGGCGATCGTTCTGCCGTCGGAAGAAACGAGCACGCGGCGATCGCCCTCGCGAGTCATTCCGGTAACGTTGAAATTGCGGATAAGCTCCACTCCGTTATTTTCCGCAACCTCTGCGGGAGCGCAGCTCATTTCAAACGAGGAGCAGACCCCTGCCGTAGCCGCAAAAAGCGCGCCGCGTACTTCGGGCGAAAGATTCGGTTCGAGAGCGAGAGTTTCCTCTTTTGAGAGAATTTTCAACCCTTCAACGCCGTTTTCAAGTCCTCTTTCGTATAGCTCGCGGATCTTTATCTCATCCTCGTCCGTAAGGGCAATTACAAAAGAGCCGATCTGTCTGAAAGGAATATCCATTTTTTTGTGAAGAGCTCTTACAAGCTCGTTTCCGCGTACGTTGAGCTTTGCCATGAGCGTACCGGGGACAGGATCGTAGCCCGCGTGAATAATGGCGCTGTTCGCTTTTGTTGCTCCCATTGCCACGTCGTTTTCTTTTTCGATAAGACATGTCTTTGCAGCGTATTTCGACAGCTCGTAAGCTATCCATGATCCGGCAACGCCTGCGCCGATAACCGCAAAATCAAACTGAGTGCTTTTCATGTATTGTTTTTCTCCCGATTTTTAGCGATATTGCTGAAATTTATGTTGACGGGGTTTATCCGCTTTGTTTTGCCTCCGAAACGGAGACTGTTATCTGTAAGCTCTTTTTCTCTTACGCTCTGAACCATGCCCACAGCGAAGAAAAGGCTCATAACGGACGATCCGCCGTATGATACGAAAGGAAGTGTAACGCCTATAACGGGGGCAAGGCCGAGGACCATGCCGATATTGATAAGCGTTTGCGAGATGAGTATTCCCGCAACGCCTACGCAGATAAGTCTGCCGCAGGTGTTTTTTATTTTAGTAACGTTAAGAAGAATAAACACAACAAGCGCCACAAGCAGCGCAAGGACGATGACGCAGCCCACAAAACCGAACTCTTCGCCTATGATAGCAAAAACGAAATCCGTATGATTTGCGGGGAGAAGAGCGTTCTGAGTCTGAATACCGTTGCCGAAGCCAAGACCGTACATCTGCCCCGAGCCGAGCGCTCTTTTGGAGATTATCGGTTGATAGCCGTAATTAAGGGGATCAAGTTCGGGCTGAAAACCGTATATTATCCGCTTTTTCTGGTCAACGCGAAGATACTGCCATATAACCGGCGCGGCTGCCGCAATCGCAGCGGCGGCAATGATAAAATATCTGTATTTCAGCCCCGCGGCGTAAAGAATAATAACAAAAACTATCGCGTAAATGATCGCAGAGCCGAGATCGTGCTGCAAAAGGACTGGGACGAAATAAAAAAGGAAATGAATCCCCAGAAGAAGGACGTGTATGGGTTTGTTTAGCTTATCCTCTATTTTTGAGATATGCGTTGAAATACTTACGACGAATGCGGTTTTTGTAAATTCGGAAGTCTGGATATTAACGGAGCCGAAGGTTAGCCAGTTGTAGTTGCCTCCCTGACTGTCCGCAAAAATAGCCGTGACGAGAAGGAGCGCAGACGAAACGATCGCTATCGGGATATAGAATTTGCAGATAAATTCGTAATCTATTCTCGCAATAATAAACATTATCACAAATCCGCCGAAAATACCTATAAGCTGCATCGGAATGCAGCGTGCTTTGGAAGAATCGGCGATAACCGCAGACGATATCGCGATCATTCCGCAGACTGAAAGCGCGGTAACAAGTATAAGTATCGGCTTATCAAGACGCCGAATATATGATAAAAAGCTGTCTAAAAAAGCAGGACGGTCGCCTTTCATAAGCACAATACCTCCTTTGCGCATAATAATTCATTATATATTATTATACGACAATATTCTTACCGTTGTCAAGTTAAAATGCAAAAAAACATAATTTATTCATATTCTTTTTTCGTCTGCAAAATCATCCGTTTATTTCCGATTTTGCATATGAACGCTATACCGTTTTCAAGGCGCCGCACATACTCAAAGAAATAAATATCGTATAAAAACGTCCTGCGAAATAGTAAAAAATTGTAAACTGACTTGAAATAACCGATTGATTGTAATATAATAATACTAAATATATATTTCGGTTAAATTCGCTGCGGGATAAAAATGATAAACGATATAGATAGGATCCTTTCTTCGGTTTCAAAACCGTCTTGGTATATAGGAACCGAGCTGAACGCCGTTCACAAAGACAAAGAAAAAGTCCATACTCGCGTTGCATACTGTTTTCCCGACCTTTACGACGTCGGGATGTCTCATCTGGGAATGAAGCTTCTTTACCACATGATGAACGAACGCGAAGATCTCTGGTGCGAAAGGGTTTTTACGCCTAACACCGATATGGAGGAGCTTTTACGCAAGACGGGCACACCGATATTTGCGCTTGAATCGAAAGACGAGCTGAAAGAATTCGATTTTGTTGCTTTTACACTCGTATACGAACTGTCGTATACGGGAATAGCGACAATCCTCGACCTTGCGGGAATACCTCTTTACGCAAAGGACAGGACCGACGACATGCCCATACTTCTTGCGGGCGGCCCGTGCATGTGCAACCCCGAACCCGTTGCGGATTTCTTTGACGTTATAGATATCGGAGAGGGAGAAGAAAATTTAAACGAGCTTTTCGACCTTTACAGAGAATGCGGGAAAAACAGACATGAATTTCTTGAACGCGCAAAAAATATAAGGGGTATTTACGTACCGAATCACGGAGAGAGACAGAAAAAAGTAACGCGTGCGATAATAAACGACCTTCCGAACGTTTACTATCCCGACAAGCTTGTCGTGCCGTTCGCTCAGGTCGTTCACGACAGGATCTCGCTCGAAATAATGCGCGGCTGCATACGCGGATGCCGCTTCTGCCAGGCAGGGATCATTTACCGCCCCTACCGTCAGAAACCGGTTGAACGGCTGAAAAACGACGCGGTAAAGCTTTGTCAAAATACGGGATACGATGAAATATCCCTGCTCTCTCTTTCAACAAGCGATTTTCAGAAGCTGCCGGAACTTGCGGAAAGTCTGAAGGACTACTGCATACCAAGAAAAATCAGTCTTGCAGTCCCTTCTTTGAGAATAGACAATTTCTCAAAGGAAATAAGCGACGAGATAAGCTCTATCCGTAAAACGGGACTGACTTTTGCCCCGGAGGCCGGCACACAGCGGCTGCGAGACGTTATAAACAAAAACATAACGGACGAGGATATCGAAAGGTCCTGCAAAATCGCTTTTGAAAACGGCGCGAGCGCGGTCAAACTGTATTTTATGATCGGTCTGCCGACGGAAACCGACGAAGACATAATCGGAATAGCAAAAACAGCCGAAAAAGTGCTTGATTACTTTTATAAATACGCGACAAACCGCTCACGGGGAATAAACGTTACGATCTCGTGCGCAACGTTTGTGCCGAAGCCGCACACGCCGTTTCAGTGGGAACAGCAGCTGACTCTCGGGGAAATACAGAGACGTCAGGAGCTGCTGAAATCCTCGATCACGTCAAAACGCGTCCATTACAAATACCACGACGCGGATACTACGGTGCTTGAAGGCGTGTTTGCGCGCGGAGACAGAAAGATATCAAAGCTCATAGAGACCGCATGGCGGCTCGGATGCAGACTTGACGCATGGTCCGAACACTTCGATTTTTCAAAATGGCAGAAAGCCGCCGAGGAATGCGACATCGATTTTTACTTTTATACCGCAAGAAAACGCAGTTTTGACGAAGAGCTGCCGTGGGGCTTCGTGGATTCGGGAATCACGACCGAATTTCTGAAACGCGAATGCGAAAAGGCGTATAAGGAAGAGACGACGCCGAGCTGCGCGGAAAAATGTGCCGGCTGCGGCGTAAACAGACTGTGCAAGGGGGACGTTTGTCCATGACAAGAATCGTTTTTTCAAAAACGGGATATGCAAAATACATCTCCCACCTCGACCTTACACGGTGTATGGCAAGAATAATGGCGAGAGCCGAAATCCCGATTTGGTATACCCAGGGGTTTAATCCGCACCCGTATATGGTATTTTCGGCAGCTTTGCCGATAGGCGTATGCGGAGAGCGCGAACTGCTTGACATAAAGCTTGTAGATCCGCCCGAATACGCGGTTTTGCTTGACAGAATGATAAAAAACTCTCCGGACGGAATATCGTTTTCGGATATTTACGATTCCGATCTCGATTTCAAATATATTGAAAAAGCGGTTTACGTCCTGACAGTACCGACGGATCTGTCGGAAATATTCGAAGAGTTTGCTTCCGGTCCGACAATTCCCGCAAGCAAAAAGACAAAAAGCGGAGAAATAAAGATCGACCTTAAAGAGGAAATGCAGATACGGAAAACCCGCGAAGACAAAGACAGCGCCGTTTTTGAGGTCATTGCTCCCTGCGGCAACGAGCGCAATATCAGTCCTACGCTTCTGACCGCCGCATTTGCCGAAAAAACGGGGAACAGCTCCGTTTTTGATATTGCAAGAACGGCTTTTCTGGACGGAAAATCAAACATTTTCAGATAATTGATATCTTGATATAATTTAAGGAGAAACAGATATGAAAAAAGTAACAAAGGCAGTAATCCTGGCCGCGGGCCTCGGAACAAGAATGCTCCCCGCAACGAAATCCGTTCCGAAAGAGCTTTTCCCGATCGTTGACAAGCCGGCGCTTCAGTATATAGTTGAAGAGCTTGTAAACAGCGGAATCGAAGACATAATGATCATTATTTCAAGAGGCAAAACCCTTATTGAAGATCATTTCGACAAGTCCCCCGAGCTTGAAGAACGCCTTGAAGCGGGCGGAGAAAAGAAGAAACATCTGCTTGAAAGCGTAAGGAATATCGCAAACAACGTAAGGATCGTATATACAAGGCAGAAAGAGATGCTCGGAACGGGACACGCTCTTTTGCAGGCAAAATCCTTTACGGGCGACGATCCGTTTGTTGTATGTTACGGAGACGACGTTATAATCAACGACGAATACCCCGTTGCAAAACAGCTGACCGACATTTACGAAGAGACGGGCAAGGGCGTTGTGGGCGTTCAGGCGGTAACTCTTGAGCAGATACTGATGTATTCCACAATGAAGGTCCAAAAAATACGCGACAACATCTACGATCTTACCGATATGATAGAAAAGCCGAAGCCCGAAGAGGTCTTCTCGCTTTTCTCGTGTCTCGGAAGAATGGTCTTACCCGCAAAAATTTACGATATACTCACGACCGTACCTTTTAACAACGGAGAGCTCATGCTTACCGACGCAATGAAGGTGCTTTCAAACACGGACGGCATGATTGCAGTCGACTTTATCGGCAAACGCTACGATATGGGCAACAAACTCGGAGTAATGAAGGCGCAGGTAGAAATGGCGCTGAAGCACCCCGAAATCGGTAATGGTTTCCGCGAATATCTCAAGGAATTCTGCAAAAATCTGTAATCGGAGATGCTTGATATGGAATATAATCTTGAAAACGGCTTTCTCAGACTGACTTTTTCTTCTCTCGGCGGAGAGCTTCGGTCGATAATAAACAAGAAAAACGGAAGAGAATATCTCTGGCAGGGCAATCCAGAATTCTGGACGGGAAGATCCCCTAACCTTTTCCCGATCGTAGGAAGGATAAAAGAAGGCAAATACAGATTCGGCGGAAAAGAGTATTCGATAAAGAGTCCTCACGGATTCGTCCGCATTTCGGAGCTTGACGTTAAAGAAAAGACGGATAAATCCCTGACTTTTGCGATTTCGTCCTGCGAAGAAACGCTTAAAGTGTATCCTTTCGATTTTGATTTTGAAGTTTCGTATACCCTTGAGGATAACAGAATAGCGGTAAAATACGATATTCGCAACACTGGCGACAAAACAATGTATTTCTCGGTCGGAGCGCATCCCGGATTTAATATTCCGATAAACGAAGGCGAGAAATTCGAGGATTATTCGATCGTTTTTGAAAACGACTGCGAACCGAACGAAGTTATTTGCGAAAACTGCTATATTACGGGTGAAAAACGTCCTTTCTCATTGAAAGACAAACGCATTCTCCCCCTTCGCCATAACCTTTTTGACAACGACGCGATAATACTTGCGGATATGAAGTCAAGAAAGCTTTCCGTATGCTCGGAAAAATCAGACAGTTCGATAACCGTTGATTTCGCGGACTTTGACTATCTCGGGATCTGGCATAAACCGATGACGGAAGCGCCGTATGTATGCATAGAACCATGGAACGGACTTCCGTCGGAAGTTGTAAGCAATGAGGAACTGACGATAAAGCCGGCGATCATCGCTCTCGATACAGGCAAAGAGTATTTAGCAGCATATGCGATCGAAATCATGTAAGTATTTGCAAACAAAGGAGATCTGAGAAATGAAAAAAACGGTAAAAGTTATTTTACTTGCCGCAATCCTGCTTATAGCTTCGATTGCGTGCGCAACGGAACAGCAGGAAACATTCGACATAGACCTTGAAGCGGGCTTACAAGGAGGAAATGAAGACCTGAACGGTTTTTCGATGAGATATGCGGTAACGTGCGCGACACTTTTCGGCGATTCGAATGCG
The DNA here is from genome assembly GCA_017427285.1 of Clostridia bacterium. Classification (GTDB taxonomy): domain Bacteria; phylum Bacillota; class Clostridia; order Oscillospirales; family UBA644; genus HGM12619. The sequence continues at coordinate 98,640 of JAFRTE010000046.1, read as the reverse complement.
GAAAACATACTCGGATTCACATCCGGCACACTGTTTTCAGATCTGGCAGCAAAAAGAAAAGCTGAGATAGAAGACAAATACAACTGTAAGATCGATGCATTTTATCAGGCGGACGGCGCAAACGAAAACGAATTTACGGTATGCTCCATGTCCGGAGCGTTTTACTGCGACGTTTTGCAGGGCAGCACGCACGGTCTTCGCTCATCCGTAAAAATCGGTTTCTTTCAGAGTATAAACGCGCTCGATAAATATATAGACTACAGAGATTCGGAAAAATGGGGAACACCGGCAATGCTTGAAGAAATGTGCTGGGGCGGAGAGCTCTACGGCATTCTTCCCGCCGCATGGCCCGAACTCAACTATTCGTCTTTCGGCTACATTTTTATGGCGAATATGAATCTTGCGTCCTCGCTTGGAATCCCCGACATACGCGAAACGGTTGAAAACAAAGAGTGGACATGGGATAAATTTGAAGAAACCCTGACTATGGGAACCGTAACCGAAGGAGGAGTAACGTCTGTTTACGGCATGTCTGCCCATCCGCCGTATCTCGGAGAGATGATTCTCCGTTCAAACGGAGACTCCATTATTATCGACAACGGCAACGGAGAATACTCGTGGGGCTATGCGGACCCTCACGCGCTTGCAGCACTTGAGGAATTCAGAAACATATATAACGGAGACTATGCTTTCGCATTCGACCACGACGTTACAAGCCCAGACGCAGTTGCGGATGCATTTATAGAAGGAAGGGCAACGATGACTGTTGTAGATACCGAACAGCTTTTCGGATACAACGGAAGGATTTCAAGATACGTTGAAAATTATGCGGTCCTCCCCGCTCCAAACGGTCCGGACGTTGCGCCCGGATATACGTTTGCGGTCCACGAAAGCTTCCGCTCGATGATCGTATTTTCAAATTACAGCAAAAACTTCGACGCTTCGGCATTTATCATAAATAAGCTTTACGAGCCCTTTGAAGGATACGAAACAAAGGATCAAATCAAAGAATTCATGACTTACAACTATTTCTTTGACAACAGAGACGCAGACGTATTCTTCGATATGTTCAGAAATACTCAGTACAATTACTTTATAGTCGGCATGAGACAGTTTAACGAATGGATCACCGACAGAAAAGGCAAAACCATTCCCGAACTTGTTGAAATTTACCACGACTTCAATCAGAGACTTATAGATACCGAAGCAGTTTCGCCGAGAGAGACTATAAAAACTCTCTGGCCCGAAGAATAATCAGCAAAAACCGAATAAATTTGATCTCCCCGACGGAAAACCCGCCGGGGAGATATTGTATTATATTGTCTTTTTGCAAAACTTCGAGAAGCCGTTCAGCTCATTTTATCACGCAAAACGTGTGCGATGCTCAGAAGTCTTTTGAGTATTTCGTCTCTTTCGCCGTCGGGAGCTTCGAGACTTTGATGATGTGCTTCAAGAACGCAGTCACCGGAATAAGAAGCACAGTTAAGAGCGTCTGTCAGCGCATCCCAGTCAACAGTGCCGTCGCCGGGAATGAGATGTGAATCGTTGCCGTCGCCGAAATTGTCCTGCAGATGCAAAGAAAGCGGGGCACATGCGCACTCGCAAAGCACCGAAGGGCGATATCCGAAACAGTTTGCATGTCCCGTATCGAAACACCAGCCGAAAAACGGAGAATCGACCTCTTTGACAAGTGAAGATATTATTCTCGGGTCTTTCGACGCTCCCCAGAGAAGATTTTCGGAAAGAATTGCAACGCCGCATTTCTCGGCGGTTTCGAGCATAGGGCGGACGAGGTTTGCGTTTACCCTGATAAACTCCTCCGCGTCTTCGATTATAGCTCCGTTTTGACGGCAGACGGGATGAACGACCGTATATTTCGCGCCGAGAATCCCCGCAGTTTCGATCGAACGGGAAATAACAGAGCCGCCTTCGGCATCGAGCGGAGCATGTGAATGGGTATACGGTATCCCGATTTTTTCGACGTATTCACGAAGAGAAACAGCCCATTCGCGCCAGCCCTCCCCCATAAACGGCGAATCAGGAAAAAACCAGTAATCGAGCGCCATGTCAAGACCTTCGAAGCCCAGAGCGCAAAGCCGTTTTGCAGCTTTTTCGGCGGGATATCCGGGTTCAAATACCGAAGTGGTGGTAACTATTCTTTTTTTCATCACTATACAATCTCATATTCTTTAAGGAGGCGATCGGATATCAGTTATTTTCTCCCCATACTGCGTCTATTCCGCGCATTGACGGGAGAACGTATTCATCAATTCTTGAGGTGATCATATCCGTGGTCGACTCTATATACTCGGTGATCGATTTATTGGAGGTTATCCAGTCCTGCATATATCCGAGCATACCGCTGTAATGGAAATAGCTGTAACAGGAATTAAAATACATATTGTAATATACTTCCGCATCGCGTCTGTCGTAAAAATAATTCTTCGACATATAATCAAGAAGCGAATCAAGGTCGTTGTATCCGCCCAGCGGTTCATAAAGAGCGTCTACGACAGTTGCGGCGGCATCGGGATGAGGAGACATTCTTGAAAAAGATATGCATCTTTCTATATTGTGATGTCGACCCGCAACATAACCCGGATCAACGTCGGGACCGTACGGCCAGGAAACGATGCCGAAATTATCCATTTCCTTGGAAATTCGCCCGTTGCTGCCTACGATACTCTCGGATGAAAGTGAGCCGAGAACGGTCGTACCTCCGACAAGCGCGTCCGCAACGTTGGTCACGGTATCTATCGTATGTGAAACGGGGCCGTTGATGATATTTAAAGCCCTTTCCATAGCCGTGATTGCATTCGGGGTGAAAAATCCGGGGATATACTTGCCCGACGCGTCTTTTTCGGCAAATTTCGAGCCGTTTGAAAGAACGAACATTGCCGCAAAATTGCCGAGGCCTACGGTAAGAGAGTAGTTTTTTATTTCGGCGCCTTCCTGAACGTAATATCTGTCCAGACATTCCTCAAACGTATCCCAGTTCCACTGAAGATTTTCGAGATAGTCGCGCGGATCGGTTTCACCGAGAGACGATATCATTGTTTCGTTTACAACTATGGGAGAGTCGTAAGTTACCGCGATTTCGGGCCAGAGCATGGGAGCAACGCCGTAAAGGTCGTCTTCATAATATATTACTTCGAGCATATTGCGGTAGCCCCATTTGGCCTCGTTGCGAAAATCAAGGTATTCTTCAAGCTCGGTCATTCCGATAAGCATGCCTATCCTTGCAATTTCCGCCCACATATCTGAAATACCCATAGCCGCGTCGCAAAGATAAAGCCCCGACGCTGATGAAGAAATGAAGCTCGAAGAATTATTGCCGCCGTAGGCGTATCTTATATCGAGAACGCAGTTAAGATTTGTCTGAATGTCTTTTATACGCTGAACGGCTGCGTCACCGAGCGGAGTATCCATAATATACCCAAGACAGATCGGTTTATCCGAAAGCGCATCGACAATGCCCATCTGATAAATCACGGTCACACCTTCAAGGTCCGTCCCGCCGTCCGGCATGGCGAAATCAACGTCGAATACTTCGGGTTGCGCTCCCTGACACGCAGAAAGAAAAACGGAAATAACAATAATTACCGAAATCAGTTTTGCAGTTTTACGCATAGCGAATACTCCTTTAATTATAATTTTCAATCTGTTTTACGTCATCCGTCGGTATGAATATCCGTTTTTTTTATTTTAACTTATTTTTTAAGATATGTCAAGCCCGATTACCGTTTTTTAGCGGACTTTTCGATATAAAGCCGTAATAATTCAAAAAATTAAGGATTCAGGGCTCTATGTTTGTTGACAAATGTTCATATTTATGATATTATTAAAAAAATAAAGTTTTATTTGACGGAATTCGGAATGCGGAAGGGACTGCGGCAATGATTAAAAGACGTATAATCGCAACGGTTATCCTTATAATGATATTTATTCCCATGTTTTGCGGTCAGGCGCTCGCTGCGACCGTAAAACCGTATCCTTACAAGCAGTTTACGAGCGGAGACGCATACACAAAATCGTATGCTTCGGAAGAATACGATACCGTAAAACTTCTCAACGACGGTCTGTTTTTCAGCGCAGACCTTGAATTTAACGGATACGTTAAAAACGAGGGCAAATATATTGAGCAGAAGGCGAAAATGACTCTGCCCGGAAAGCCCGGATTTATCGGGACTTATCATTATTACGACAATTTCTTTTATATCGGCTCCCAGAACGAAGAGGGTCATTGCAGAATCACTATAGCCGCCGAAGAAGACGCCACCGCATCTTTTGACGCTACCGTGACTGAACAGAAAAAGAAGCTTGAGCTTGAACAGTCCGGACAGTCCATGTCGTTGTTTTCATGGAGGACAAGCGATAAAAACTCTATAGAAACTCCGCTTCAGGTCACAACAGAGCCGGATGGCAGCGTATTGCTCACGCTACATCTTCTGGATGAATGGGATGATCCTGCATACGGATACAATGAGATAATATGGACGATACGCGTGTTCCGGATTGCCGAGCTGCCCGGGCTGCATTTCGTTGCGTCATGCAAATATCAGTTCGGTATAGGAACGGGAAGATTTCTCGGCGATTACGATGAAGATAAACACGGAGCGACCTATAAATCAATGATCGAAACTCACAATAAAGAAAAAGCGGAGTTTCTGTCTTTAAGAACTGCGGAATATATTACGGATCCGTCAAACTATAAAATAGAATGGCTTGAGCCGAAGATCCTTCAGGATTTCGACTATGCGGACGTTACTCAGAACGCTTTGACAACGCCCGGCGAGGACGGCGGCGTAGCGATACCCGTTGCCGTCGTTGTAGGCGTACTTGGCATCGGCGCCGCAGTTGCAGGGGCAGCTGCCGCAAGCGCGGGCGACGGGAAGGGAAAGAAAAAAGCGTATAAGATGTATGTTCAGAAGGATTTCGGCGATGCAATACGCAGAGGCGCGGAAAATCCGTATATTATCCGCGCAAGAATGGCGGAGATTGACGAGCACGGAAAAGAAAACGACCGCAATGACCTTACTGCCAAAATCAACGTTTCTTCAGAAGGGATGAGAATACACGGAGTAGCCGTTTCGGGAAGATACTGCGAAGCGACCGTAAGCGTTTCCGCAGAATATGAGGAAGATACCGCAAAAATCACTTTTTCGTTTGCGGGCGAGGGCGGCGTGTTTACAAACAACATAATATTCCGTATCGTTGACGGCCCCACCCTCAAATTCCTTGCAGAATCAGGAAATCCCGGAGAGTTTTTAATAAACTACAACTCATACGGTATTGAAGCGATCCCGGGCGACGGCTTTACTTACGACGCGCGCTTTATGATAGTTGACGCGCCCGTTCCGCCCGATACGGCTGATATTTCCGCAGTCAATACGGGCGAACTGGAAGTAAGTTTTGAAAAAACGGACAATCAGGCGGGTTATAAAATGTCCGTGTACAATAATACGAAGCCGGAAACGGATTACGATATTTTTGCAAAGCCGAAAGATATGAATTTCGAGATACACGTGATCGTCGAAGGAGAAAAAGAGCCGGTAAAGGGCTACGTTACGGTAAGACTTTATCCCGAAGGAATAACGGTCGATTCCCGCGACATAGGAAAGAAAAACGATATCAGATACGTCCGTGTTCAGGCGTATGAAAAGGACTATGTCGGAGACCTTGACAAGAAGTGGCAGGTTTCGGAAATGAAATTCACACTTGCAGTCAAAGGCACCGACAGAGCGATTATCGATCCGCCCGAAGCGACATACGAGTTTGAAAAGCTTAAGGGAACCGGCGGACTCGGAATGCGCGCGGACAAGGAACAGATCCTTGCGGAGAAATACGAATACAAAGAAGCGTACGGCATGTATAACGACAAGATGACGTATGATTTCGAACCGAACGCAAACCTCGAAGAGCCTGAAGACGGAACGCTTATGATGGTTATGCTGCCTGTCGGATGCACTTATGACGGCATGGAGTATCAAGCAGACATCCCGCTTCGGCTGCGTGGCAAGGACCCTGAACCGATGGGCGACTGGGAGAAGGAATACAAAGAGCTTGAAAGACGCATAGAAAAGTTTGCTATTCCCGAAAACAGAGCAAAACTTATTCACGATATGAAAATGTGCGCTCTGGAGCCGAAAGCTTCAGTTGAAGAGCTTCGTCTTACAAGCAAATGGATTTTGCGTGAATACATGGCTTACTGGACTACAGAGCAGACAAAAGCTCAGTCCGAGGCAAGAACCTATAATATTATTGTCAATGCTCTTGAATGGGCGAAATTCGCCGGAGACTGCGCTTTCTCGTTCCTCATCAACGCGTATGCCGGACCGGTCGCAGACGCGTTGCTGTCGCCTGCAAAAGACTTTGCAACAGGCGCAATCGGAGAGGTTATCGCTGCGGTTAACTACGGAGAATCACTTGACATAAGCATAATGGACCGCTTCGAGTTTTCGAAAAATCTTGCTGCGGCGGGCGAAAACCTTGTTTCAAACTCTATCGACCTGAAAAACTGGAAAACAGCTGCTGCAACACTCGGCGGATACTTTGTCTACTGCGCATTAAAGAATTACATTCTGAAGCTCAACGAGAAGGGCGAATCGGATATCTGGGGATCGCTTTGCGAGGCTTTCAAGGATCTGGGATATACAATGATGAAGAGCAAAGCGGGCGATCTGATCGGTAAATGGCTTAAGGAAAGCAAAAAATTCCAGGAGAAGATCGGGCCGGCGATTTCAAAATGGTTTAATGAAACGAGTTTTGAAACTCTTCAGAAAAAGCTCAACGATTCGCTCGGTCTTGAAGGTGAGCTTCGTAAGCTGGCAGGCTACGCAAACGACAAGATATTTGAAGCAACGGTTGAAAAAGTTGTATCGCAATACTTAAGCAGTCTTGCAGGAGCGGGATTTGACAAGCTTCGCGAGGTATACGATTCATCAAAATTCGTTATTGAGGACGGAAATGTTTACTACTGTTTCAATCTGCATCTGTTTGACGCACTCCACTACGGTATCAAACTGAATCTTACAACGACTCTGCAAGTGATGAGCGGCGACCTTGCAAACTGGTTTTACGACTATTTCTTCGCCGGGGTTCCCACTGCGGAAAGCGTTATAGAAAAGCCGAAAGATCCTCCGCTTCCTCCTCCGAAAGAATGATAGTAAGTTAATTAACTGAAAAACTTCTGCGCTTTTGTGCAGAAGTTTTTTGCTTTTTATTCAGTTCAGCATATTGTCGGTAAAAAGCGGAGGAAATCCGGCTTTACCGCAGTAAGAGAGTATCATGCCGAGAGGCTCCCCATTTTTTTCGGACGGCAGACGGACCGACACCGGTCTGGCGTATTTTGCGGAGACGGACGAAGCGAACGGTTTTACGTTTTCGTCCGTAAATTCGCGCAGAACTATCTTTTCGCCGAAAGAGGCGAAAGCGATATTTTCGCCGTCCGAAAGTACGGAATAATTTTCCGTATCAAAAAGATTTTCTTTTACGGACTGGCAGAAAATTTCTTCGGTTTTAAAAAGCGTGTTTTTTCTTTTTCCGTAAAAATCATAATATTTCCCGTAAAACTTCCCGGCTTCGTCTGCAGATAGAACCGATATTTCCCTGTCCGCTTTCTCCGAATAAAACTCTCTGCTCTCGCAGTAAAAAGCGGTCTTAAAGCCGAATTGCGAATAAAAGCCGAAAAGCGCTTTTGTGGCTGGGATAACAACGGCAAAATCCCCTCCCCCGGTTTTCAGAGAAGACAGAGCGCTGTGAATAAGGGCGCTCATATGCCCTTTATGTCTTTGAGATTCATCTGTTGCGGCGTAAAAGATATAGTCCGCCGTAAAACGCTCTGCGCCTATGTTTATCGGATATTTTTTTGCAAAAAGAACCGAGACCGGTCCGTCGTCGCCGTTAAGGCAAAACGCCTCTTCGGGTTTGAGAAAGCCGATCTCTTCAAGATAATCGAGGTAATTAACGGGGTCGCAAAACGAGTCTGACAGAAGTTTTTTTATCTTTTCCATATCAGATAAACGCGTCGTGTATCGCTTCGAGCGCTTTGTTGGCGTCGCTTCTGTCTATCAGAACGCTGATTTTGATTTCCGATGTGCTTATCATCTGGATATTAACGCCTACCGAATAGAGCGCTTCGAACATTTTTGCAGCAACGCCTGCGTTTGACTGCATGCCCGAGCCGACGACCGATACTTTTGAAACGTTTTCGTCGTAAGTAATGGTGTTGTTCGGATACGATTCGTGAAGTACGTCCAAAGCTATCTGCGTATTGTCAGAAGCGACGGTAAATGAAATATCCTTCGTGCCGTGACGTCCTATGGACTGAAGAATTATATCAACGTTTATATTGTTTTGACCGAGTAAAGAAAACAGCTTGAACGCAACGCCCGGAACGTCTTCAAGACCGATAACGGAGATACGGGTGACGTTGTTATCCTTTGCTACGCCGGTAATAAGCATTTTTTCCACTTTTACATCCTCCTTAACTATTGTGCCGGGTACCTGTTTGAAGCTTGAGCAGACCTCGAGATTTACTCTGTATTTTTTTGCAAGCTCAACCGAGCGGTTGCAAAGGACCTGCGCGCCGAGAGAGGCAAGCTCAAGCATTTCGTCGTATGTTATTTCGCTGAGCTTGCGTGCATTTTTCGCTATGCGGGGGTCTGCGGTATAAACGCCGTCGACATCGGTATATATCTTGCAGATATCCGCTCTGAGCGCCGCGGCGATCGCCACTGCAGTGGTATCGCTTCCGCCTCTGCCGAGGGTAGTGATATCATCATATTTGTTTACGCCCTGAAATCCCGCGCAGATCACTATTTTATGCTGGTCGAGCTCTCTGCGAAGCCGTTCGTCCGCAACCTGCTTTATTCTTGCGTTTGAATATTTGCTGTCAGACGTTATTCCGATCTGCCACGCCGTTAAAGAAGTTACGGGAAAACCGAGGTCTTCTATTGCCATGGCAAGAAGCGCGGCTGACGCCTGCTCGCCGGTTGAAAGCAGCATATCCATTTCGCGTTTTGACGGCTTTTTGTTTATTTCATGCGCTTTTTCTATAAGGTCGTCGGTCGTATCGCCCTGAGCGGAAACAACGGCGACAACGTCGTTGCCCGATTTGTATGTGTCGGTTATTATGCCCGCAACCCTGCGGATACGTTCCGCATCGGCTACCGAACTGCCGCCGAATTTCTGAATTATAAGACCCAAATGAAGTTACTCCTTTAGTAAAACTATATCGTTTTTAAAATATTCAAGATCCAGTTGGTCAAAGCTTCGGACGAATGAGGAATTATCGGCATCCACCCAGAAAAGACCGCTCTTTTCCGTACCTTTTACGCAGTCGATGATATCCGCTCCCACTGCCGAAGCGGTCGGCATTTTTCCCGCGCCCCTGCCGTAGAAAGTGCAGTCTCCGATCGCATCGCCCGTAACGGTTATTCCGTTAAAAACATCTTCTATGTTTGCAAGAGGATGTTCTCTCGGTATCGCGCAGGGAGATACGAATATTTCGACAAATCCATCGTCCTTCTTTTCGGCGCATCCTAGAAGCTTGACGACCATTCCCTGTCTGTCCGCCTCGTATATGTCGTCAAGCGAAATTCCGCGAATACCCTTAGTCATAACGTTTTCGGGATAAATATGCTTTCCGAATGCGAGGGACGCGAGAATACATATTTTTCTTCCCGTATCTATGCCGTCTATATCTGCGGAAGGATCTTTTTCCGCGTATCCGAGGAGCTGCGCCTGCTTTAACGCGGAGTCGAACGAAACGCCTTCTTTTATCATTTTGGTAAGGATATAATTAGTCGTCCCGTTCATTATCCCGACTATTTTGTTAAGCTCGTTCGCGGCAAGGCAGTGATACATGGGATTTATTATCGGTATGCCGCCTCCGACGGACGCCTCGAAAAGATAACAAACGCCGTTTTCTCTTGCAAGGGCGAGAAGCTCCGGGGCGTGTCTTGCAACAAGCTCTTTATTTGAAGTTACAACATGTTTGCCCGCCCTTAAAGCGCGTTTTGTATATTCATACGCAAACGTTGCGCCTCCGATGGTTTCCACAACTATATTTACCTCGGGGTCGTTTTCGATAACCGAAAAGTCATTAACGAATTTATCCGCATATATACTGTCCGGGAACTCTCTGATATCAAGTATATACTTGCAGGCGATTTCCTGTCCCATTTTTTTCGAAAAAAGTCTGTTGTTTTTGTCGAGAAGTTCCACAACGCCGGAACCGACGACTCCGAAACCGACAACGGCAACGTTAATCATTATCTTTCTCCCGTAATGCTGATTTTTGCAAGAGCTTGCGATTTATTTTGTAATTATACATAATTTTTTTCTGTTTGTCAAGTAGAAAATCTGTATTTTAAGCAAAAATACGAATAAAACCGTATTGACAAAACAATATTGAAATGATATAATTACTATATATTGAAAAAAATGATTTAAGACGATAAAGAAACGGAGTTGTTTTGGATGTCAACGCAGAAATTATTCCGCGAAACGGCGTTTAACGGCTATAACCGCGACGACGTAAAAGAATACATAAAAAAACAGGACGACCGCATAAGGGAACTGGAGTCTGCCCTTGCTAATTCCGAAGAGATACGCGCGACCGAACAGAAAGACGCTCAGAGCGAGATAGAAAAGCTCAACGGCATTATCGAATCTCTGAACGGCATTATCGAAGAAAAAAATAAAGAGAACCTCGAGCTGACCGAGCAGGTCATGCAACTAAAAAACGCATTACTGGAGCAGGCGAACTCATTGCAGGAAAAACTGACTGCGATCGATCTGCTCCGCAAAGAACTGAATGAGGTAACTACTCTTTACAACGAACTGAGAGAAAACTCGGATAAACAGTCCGAAAAGATCGCAGAACAGTCCGAACGTCTTACCGCGCTTGACGACAAAAACAAGCAGGTGGAGGACGATCTGCGGGTATATATAGAACGCTCCGAAAAGCTGAAAAACGAAGCGGAAGAAGATCTTCTGGCAGGTTCGAAGCTGCGCGAGCTCGAAGCCGTCATAGCGCAGAAGGACGAACGCATAAAATTCCTTGAAAACAACTGGAATCAGCATAAAAACGATTTCAACGTATATACGGAAGTTAAAAACAACGTTGAAAACATTCTCGCCGAGGCGACAAAGAAGGCGGACGATACGATGAAGGACGCTTCGGAAAAAGCGAAGGTTATAATCGATTCCGCTTCGTCGGAAAAAGAGGCAATGATCTTGGAGCTGAAAAAGAAGCTTTCAGACCTCAAGCTTTCCGTCCAGAATATCGAGACGTCAGTTGACCTTGCCGTTTCTGATCTTGACAGAAAAGCCGCAAAACAGTCCCCTATTCCCGACGATCTGCTTAAACTGCTGAAAATAGATCCAGAATAATACGGAGGGAAAACATGAGCAAAAAGGCAGCCCGTATATTTGCCGCAATAGTTTGCATAATATTAGTTGCGTCTCTGCTGTTTTCGTTAATCTATCAGATAATCGCAAATTCATAAATCAGTCGGAAGGTTATTATGCAAAACGCAGATATTCATTTATACGTTTTTTATACATAAGCTGACAAACGGTTCGGATTTGAGAGATCAAATCCGAACTATTCTTTACATTATCAAATAAAGTGTGATTTTTCGGCTTTTTCCCTTGACTTTTCCCGGATATCGGTGTATACTTTGCATTAATGAAAAAGAACGTAATGAATATTTATTTATCCAATATGAAGGGCGTGCTTGTCCCGTTTATAAATTCTCTTGCAATACGGGCAATCCTTCCTCTTGGAACGCTTCTGCAGTCGGAAGTTACAAAAACAGTTATCGACGAAGGGCTTGTGGCGCAACAATACGATCTGCTGCCAAAGCTTATTATTGCGTTGCTCGCAATTCAGCTTATACGCTCGGTAGCGTCATATATCCTTCGCATCGTTTTGCACAATTCAAGCCAGACGATGCTTTTTGGTGTGAGAAAAAAACTTTACGAATCAATACAGCGTCAGGATATGGAATTTTTCAGAAAGTATCCTACGGGCGAGCTGATGTCCAGACTTTCAAGCGACCTTGACTGGATGAGATATTCCGTATCGTTTTTTCTGCCGAACATAATAGACTCAGTAATAACGTTTGTTTCAACGCTCGTGTATCTGCTTTACATAAACGTTCCGATCACACTGATACTCCTTCTCTGCACTCCTCCGATTTTTATTCTTACGAGGGCAATGGCAACGAAAGTCCGTCCGTTTTATCAGAAAATGCGTCAGAAAATGGCGGATCTTAATAAAGTCGTTCAGGAAAACATTGCGGGAAACAGGGTCGTAAAGGCTTTTGCGACCGAAGACTTCGAAACTCAGAAGTTTGACAAAGAAAACGAAGCTTTAAAAGACCTGCAGATCAACGCGACAAACAGATTCATACTGTTCCGCACTCCGATGGATTTTATAGCTATGTTCATGGCTGCCGCAGCGCTCGTCGGTGGCGGCTATATGGCGATAAAAGGAACGATATCGATAGGCGAACTATCGATCCTCATTTCTCTTTCGTGGTCGCTTTCGGGCCCGCTGAGGACGCTCGGACGACTGATCAACGATTATCAGAAAATACGGACCGCAACCGAAAGGATCGAGCCGATTTACTATGCCGAGCCGCAGATCGTAAGTCCCGAAAATCCGATAACGCCGCAAAGAAATGACGGAGAGATAGAATTTGACAACGTTTCTCTTGTCCTTGAAGACAGGACTATTCTTGACGGAGTCTCGTTTAAGGTTAAAAAGGGACAGACGCTTGCGATAATGGGCCCGACGGGCAGCGGAAAGACATTTTTAACAAATCTTATCCTCCGCCTATACGACGTTACGGGCGGGCGGATACTGATAGACGGCGTAGACGTGCGCGATTATGATCTTAAGGAGCTGCGCAGAAAAATAGCGGTATCGACGCAGGACGTTTTCCTGTTTTCCGAAACGATAGAAGGAAACATCTGCTACGGCGTGCCTGATATATCCGTTGACGACGTTGTTGCGGCGGCAAAAACCGTTGAAGCGTATGATTTTATCCAGCATACGTCGGAAGGATTTGATACGATAATCGGCGAAAGAGGCGTCGGTCTTTCGGGCGGTCAGAAGCAGAGACTGGCTCTTGCAAGAGCGATCGCCGTAAAAGCGCCGATACTTATCCTTGACGATACTACATCCGCTCTCGATATGGAAACCGAGCACGATATCAGAGAACATCTGAGAGAATACTGCAAGGAGTCCACGCAGCTGATAATAGCGCAGAGGATATCTTCGGTAAGCTTTGCGGATAAGATAATCGTACTTGAAAACGGTAAGATCACCGAAGAGGGAACGCACGAGGAACTCTTGAAAAACAACGGATATTACAAAGAGATATACGAATTGCAGTATAACGACTGACATATTGGAATAAGGGTTTTTATGGCACGTAATAAATACGACATTGACGAGGTACTTGAGGCCGATTTCGACTCTAAGCAGTTTGGAAGAGCCCTTAAATACGCCCGTAAATACTGGAAGCATCTTGCTGCGGCGTTCGGCGCGTCGATAGCTTCCGCTCTGATCTCGCTTGTCCCTCCCCTTCTCATAAAAGAGGTGACGGACAGGCTGATACCCGACGGCGATCTCGGCGGAATGCTGAAAATCGCGCTTATATACACCGCCGTGCTGCTGTTTTCCACACTTTTTACCGCGCTGGGCAGCTATATGACGAATATTGCGGGACAGAGCATTGTTACAGACATGAGACGCGATTTATTCGTCCATCTGCAAAAGCTCCCGTTTCAGTATTACGATTCCCGTCCTCACGGCAAGATACTTGTAAGGGTTATCAATTACGTTTCCGCGGTTTCCGATTTTCTTACTACCGGTCTTATAACGTTTATCGTCGATTTTTTCACGATCATAATGATCTGCGGTTTCATGTTTTCTCTTGACTGGAAGCTTGCGGTCGCATGTCTTGGCGGCGTGCCGCTGATCGCGCTTGTCGTTATTATTCTAAAGCCGCTGCAGCACAAGGCGAAAAGAAGATACAACAATAAAAGCTCAAATTACCATGCTTATCTCAACGAGAGCATAATAGGTATGAGGATCACTCAGATATTCGCCCGAGAAGATTACAATCAGCAGATATTCGAACGCCTTGCTGCCGACAATAAATCAACGTGGATGAAGAGAGTGAAACTGCAGTTTCTCGTTCCCGTGTTTATCGAAAACATTTCGCTTATTTTCACATGCGTGCTTTATCTTGTAGCTGCATACCTTCTTTCGCAGGGTCAGATCCTTATAGGAACTATTCTTGCAATGACAAGATATACTTCCCGTTTCTGGACGCCGATAGTTGACATAGGCAACTTTTACAGCGAGATCGCCGAAATCGGCGCGTATCTGGAAAGAATTTTCGAAACGATGAACGAAAGACCCGATATCGAGTCTCTTCCCGGTTCACAGCCGAAAGAACTTGCCGGCGGTATAGAATTCAGGAACTGCGTATTTGAATATGAAACGGGCTTTCCCGTATTAAACAACGTTTCGTTTTCCGTAGATCCGGGCGAAAGGATAGCGCTTGTAGGTCCGACAGGCGCCGGAAAATCAACGATAGTCAATCTTGTTTCGCGCTTTTACGATCTTACCGAAGGCGAACTTTTCCTTGACGGTACGGAGATACGCGAAATAACGCTTCCCTCGCTTCGCAGTCAGATGGGAATAATGCTGCAGGACGTTTTTCTGTTTTCGGGTACCGTAAGAGACAATATTCGCTACGGATCGGAGGACGCTTCCGAAGAGGAGATCATAGCCGCGGCAAAAGCGGTAAAAGCGCATGACTTTATAATTCAGATGCCGCAGGGGTACGATACCGAGGTAAGCGAACGCGGTCAGTCGCTCTCTGCAGGGCAAAGACAGCTTATTTCGTTTGCAAGAACGCTTTTGCGCAAGCCGAAAATCCTTATTCTTGACGAAGCGACCTCAACGGTCGATACGCAGACCGAGCAGATACTCCAGGAAGGAATAAAGGCGCTTATGTACGGCAGGACGTCGCTCATAATAGCGCACAGACTGTCAACCATAAGGGACTGCGACAGAATACTGTATATAGAAAACGGACGGATTGCGGAGCAGGGAACTCACGACGAGCTTATGGCCGCAAAAGGAAAATACTATATGCAAAAAATAAAAGAAAAAGAAAATGTCTGAAAAACCACGGAGATACATATAGATGGCATTGGACGGACTTGCTGTTCACGCGCTCGTTTCGGAGCTTTCCGCCTCGCTTACCGGAGGCAAGGTAGACAAGATATTTCAGCCCGAAAGGGATAAGATCATACTGAATATAAGAACTCAGAGCAAAAACGTAAAGCTCCTTATGTCGGTAAATCCTCAGGGAGCGCGTGTAAACGTCACCGAAAACTCATATGAAAACCCGATAGTCGCGCCGAATTTCTGCATGCTGCTCAGAAAGCATCTGCAGCCGTCGCGGCTCGTTTCCGTTTCACAGCCCGGATTTGAAAGGATAACGGTATTTACGTTTGAGTGTCAGACCGAGCTTCTTGACGTTGTTAAAAAAAATCTCATCGTTGAAATAATGGGTCATTTCAGCAATATTATTTTAACCGACGAAAACGACATCATTATAGACGCGCTCAGGCAGGTAGACTATACAACGTCCTCAAAAAGACGTGTACTCCCCTCTCTTCCCTACGAACTGCCCCCGAAACAGGACAAAGAAGAGTTTGACGGGCGCGGGCTGTCGATTGATTTTACCTCGGACGCAAGAGCGGACAAATATCTTACCGATAAATACATAGGATTTTCGCCGCTTATCTCGAGGGAGCTTGTTTATTTTGCGACCGGTCAGACAGACACGTGTCTTGACTGCTTCACGCAGCCGCAGCGCGAAAAGCTATTGTTTGCGCTTAAGCTACTCAAAGAAGAACTCGATTCAAACAGATATTCCCCGTGTATAGTTTCCGACGGAAAGCCGCTCGAGTTTTATTTCCGTCCGATAAAGCAGTACGGAGTAAAATCGCTCATAAAAGAATATCCTGCTTTTTCTGAAGCAATAGAAGATTTTTATAAGGAAAAGGACGAGCAGGAGCATGTAAAAAGACTTTCGGGCGATATACTGAAAGCAATTACAAACGCTCAGAGCAGGATTTCAAAGAAAATAGAGGCGCAGCGGGCGGATATTGCGGAGTGTGAAAAAGCGATGCGCTTCAAGGATATGGGAGACCTCATTACCGCCAATATTTATCTGTTAAAGCAGGGTATGGACAGCGCAATACTTACCGATTACACGAAAGACCCGCCTTCGGAGACTTCGGTAGAGCTTGACAAGTCGTTATCTCCGGCTAAAAATGCGCAGAGGTATTACAAAAAATACAAAAAAGCCGTAACCGCTCTTGAAATACTTAACAGGCAGATCCCGGAATCGGAAAACGAGCTGATCTATCTTGACAGCGTATTCGAAGAGCTTGTGAGGGCAAAATCGGCTGCAGACGTGGACGAGATACGTTCTGAGCTGAGCGACAGCGGATATATGAAGAGATCCCCTGCAAAAAAGGGGACAAAAAAACCGAAAGCGTACGCTCCGAAAATACAGTCCGTCGTTTCCGCGGACGGATTTACGGTTTATATCGGAAAAAACAATCTGCAAAACGATTATTTAACGCTGCGAATGGCGGATAAAAGGGATATATGGTTTCACACGAAAGAATATCCCGGCTCACATGTTGTGGTTTCCGCAAACGGGATGCATGTGCCTGATACAACGCTTAACGAAGCGGCAACGCTCGCCGCAAAAAACAGCAAGGCGGGTACGGGAGGAACGGTCGCTGTAGACTACACCGAAATAAAAAACATAAAAAAACAACCGGGAGCAAAACCCGGAATGGTTATATATACCTCATACAAAACGGCATACATAAAACTCTGACAAACAAAAAAAACCGTCGGTTACGATCAGTCGTAAACAGACGGTTTTGTTTTTTACGTATTCCGGCTTATCCTTTGCCGCCGTAAAGCACTTCGTATATGTAATTTTCGAAATTGGGCTTTATATACTTTTCTATAACTTCGTCCATGCTCGAAGCGTAGGATTCCACTATCTGCTGAGCAGTCCGTCTTGAATAATTGTCAATAACGCCCGTTGTAAAGTTCAGTCCGCCTACTTGCCAGTAAATATAGCGTCCGTATTTGCCTACTTCAAAGTATATTTCGGCGTCTGTAGCGGAAGAAAAAACATTGTTTGCATAGTATTCTTCAAGCTCTTCGGTATTTGTGCCGAATTCCTCAAAGGGCTCGCAAAGCATGGATATTATTTGCGCGGTCGCCTCGGGTTCGGCAACGGTTACGGGCATACAGACCCCGTAAAGCTCTTCGCGCCAGTTTGCCCATTCGCCGTATGTTGCGTCGGGCCCGCACGGGAACGGCATAAGCCCGAAAGTAAAATCGCAATTATACTGTATATCGCTGTTATACGCCTGAGCTCCGGAAACGAACGTCATGAGGGACTGTCCGTTAATAAATTCCAAAAGGGACCAGTATTCAATATTAAGTATGGACGATTTATAATCCGAGTATATTTTTTGCAGCCACGTTATTGCGTTTACGACCTTGGGCTGATAAAGGTCTGTCTGCAGTTTGCCGTCTATGTAATCGGCAAATTTTACTCCGTTTGAAAAGAGAGTCATATTCACGAGCGCTTTTGCGTGAGCTGCAAGCGCGACGTAAGGATCTCCCGGGTCTGTTGAGGTATAGGATACTAAAACGTCCTCAAAGTTTGACCATGTCCACGTTCCGTTTTCGTAATACTCCTGCAAATCGGGAAGACCCTTTGAGGAAGTTTTGTCTTTGTTGTAAGTAAGGAAAAAGCACTGAGCGTCCGGAAAACCGGGCCAAGAGGCGGGCTGAACGGCGTACGGGACGCCGTTATACATCGCGCATTCAAGCACCGACGCGGAACCGTATTTGAAGGAATCCTCGTAGCGGATAATATCGTGAACTTCCGTAAGAGGATAAAGACAGCCCGCATATGCGAGATTGGCCGTTGTGTTGCTTGAACGGAAATCCATTATATCCGCAGGAGAAAGTCCAGACATGATAATCGCGCGGCAGCTGTCGTAGTGGCTCGACGTTGTCGGTGAATGCTCGACGGTCAATACGCAGTTGAGCGTTTTTTCGATATCGCTTATGCGCTGCATTGCGCAGTCGTAAAGGAATGTCCCCTGTTTTACGCCGATAAACGCTTCAAGCTCTTCGGTAAGATACTTGAATTCCGCTCCCGCAAAGTTGAGAGCGTCGAAAGAGGACGTATCGTATTCAGGCACGGTTTCTTCAACGGAAGCACAGGACGCCGCAAGGAATACGAGCAGTATTAAAACAACAGAAAAAAACGTTTTTTTCAAAAGATATTTCCCCTTAATATTATATGTAATGTAATTTTATCATATATGTCGTGTTTTGTCAAGCAGTCGAAAAAACAGTTGAGGCGTGAATATGCGATTGACTTTCTTCAGCCGAGATGATATAATAAAGAAAAAAAACGGAGGGAAACGGAAATGAACACATTGAAACGTATTTTCTGTATGACAATGGTTGTCTTCACGCTGATGTCGGTTTTTGCCTGTTCGGGAAGCGACGGCAAAGAGGTTTTTGACTATAACCTTGATGACGGCAGAAACAGCTTCAAGATCGATTTTGAAGGTCAGTCTATGCTTATCCTTACCGGCTGGGATGAGGAATGGAAACCCGAAGCGGGATTTACCGCCATGGGCGACCACCTTATTGCAAGATACAAGGAAATTGAATCGAAATACAACTGCAAAATCGATATTTTTGAAGGCAGCGACGGATTTGAAACATTTATTCTTACAAATGTTGCCGCTTCGACGGACCGTATTCCCGATATGGTTGACTGTCATGCAAGCGAGATATACGGGATTTATAAAATGAATATGCTTTTTGCATATGACGACATAAACACAATAGACATTAACGATGAAAAATGGGGCAATAAGAATTTTATAAGATACGGTTATTTTGACGGAAAGCAATACGGAACTTTTCCTTATGACTGGGAGTTTATTCCGGCAATACTCGGAGTTTGCATGTTCGATTCAACAGTCCTGCGACAGGCGGGAATAACAAAAACTCCCCATGAAATGCTCGAGGACGGAACGTGGACATGGCAAAACTTTGAGCCGCTTCTCGATCTCGCGACATACGAAGACGGCGATATAAAAGTAACGGGGCTGGGATATGAAGACGTAACAAGGATATCGCAGACGGCGCTTTTTTCAAACGGATGTCAGATAGTTGAAGAAATCGACGGCAAAAACAGATTTGCTCTTACAGACTCGAAAGCTTATGAAACATTCGACTGGTTAAAGGGACTGAAAGACAGAAAGCTCATATATCAGACGGGATACGGCGACTTCAACCAGCATAAAATGCTGTTTTTTGTGGGAGAGTCATTCAACTTTACGCATATGACACAGTGGCACATTGACGCCGACACGCCGGTATACAAACATGACGGATACGGCTTTGCTCCGTTCCCGTGCGGTCCGAACGGCGAATACGGCATAGGAGGCAGCTATATTACTCAGGGCAGGCGCTTAAACTGGCTGCTTAAAATGGGACAGATGGAAAAGGACGATCTCGGAACGCTTATGAACATTCTTTTTGAGCCCCTTGACGGGACGAACAGAAAAGCGTGGATAGATTTTCTTGAAAGCAGCGTTTTTTATTACAGAGAAGACGATAAAAATGCTTTTCTGAGCATGGTGGAGAATGTAAAATACGACTGGTCAAGCCCTCTGGAATCGGCATATTCGTCGATTACCGCGGCGTTCAGCAAAATTATGAACGGTTCGGAATCGGCTGCATCTGCTCTCGGCGCGGTTGAGGACAAAGTAAACGCTCAGCTTGATAAATAACTTCAATACAAAAACGAAACCTCCGGTTTTGCCGAAGGTTTCGCTTTATTCTGAAATGATTATTTGATTATTCTTACGAGAAGAACGCCGTCTATGCTCTTGAGATTTTCCGCGACGGTTTCGGGAACGCTGCCTGCAAGGTCAAGAAGAGCATAGCCGATCTCTCCGCGGGATTTTGAATGCATAAACTCGATATTGATGCTCATTTCGCCCAGAACGGAGGATATGCGGCTGAGCATATTGGGGATGTTTTTGTGAAGAACACAGATTCTGTCGCCCGCGGCTCTTTCGGATGTAACATTCGGGAAGTTAACGCTGTTTTTGACGTTTCCGTTTTCAAGATAATCTTTGATCTCGTCTACAGCCATTACAGCGCAATTGTCTTCGCTTTCCATTGTGGACGCCGCAAGATGAGGAATAGCGATAACGTTTTTCATGGAAAGGATATGTTCGTTCGGGAAATCCGTAACGTATTTTGCGACTTTGCCGCTGTTCAGCGCCTCTTCGAGGTCGTCTTCGTTTACTATTTCGCCTCTTGAGAAGTTAAACAGGCGGACGCCGTCTTTCATCTGAGCGAAAACTTCTTTATTGATATAACGGCGCGTGGAATCGTTGAGAGGAACGTGATACGTTATGTAATCGCACTCTTCGTAAATCGTTTTTACGTTTTCAACGCGCTTGACGTTTCTTGTCATACGAAGCGCGCTTTCAACGGAAAGATAATTATCGTAACCGTATACTTCCATGTTAAGTCCGTACGCGGCATTTACTATAAGACTTCCGATTGCGCCAAGGCCGATAACGCCGAGCTTTTTGCCTTCAAGTTCGGGACCGGCAAAATCGCTCTTGCCTTTTTCTACGAGCTTTGGTATTTCGTCGCCCTTGCCCTTGAGTGTCTGAGCCCAGTTTATGCTTTCCACTATACGGCGGGAAGCAAGGAGCATACCTGCAATGGTAAGCTCTTTTACGGCGTTTGCGTTTGCTCCGGGCGTATTGAAAACAGCTATTCCTTTCGACGTGCAAAGGTCAAGGGGAATATTGTTTACCCCCGCCCCTGCTCTGGCGATAGCAAGAAGTCCGTCATTGAAGTTTCCGTCAAGAAGTGATGCAGAACGGACGAGAATGCCGTCGGGATTCTGTTCGCTGTCTGAAACAGTATAGTTATCGCCGAATCTTTTTGTGCCGACTGCGGCGATTTTATTCATTGTTTTGATGCTGAACATTACGCGTTGCTCCTTTCAAAGTCCTTCATAAACTCAACAAGTTTTTCGCAGCCCTCGACAGGCATAGCGTTGTATATGCTTGCTCTCATACCGCCTACGGAACGGTGACCCTTGAGATTTACGAATCCGTTTGCGGTTGCCTCTTTAACGAATTTTGCGTCGAGCTCTTCGTTGCCGGTAACGAACGGAATATTCATAAGCGAGCGGCATGCTCCGTGAACGGTGGGTTTGAACATCGAAGAGCTATCGAGATAATTATAGATAATATCGGCCTTTTTGCGGTTGATTTCGCCCATTTTTTCAAGTCCGCCGAGATCTTTGAGCCATTCGAGAACGAGTTTGTGGATATAGATAGCATATGTCGGCGGAGTGTTGTACATCGAGCCGTTTTCGGCATGGATAGTATATCTAAACATCTGCGGAGTAAACTCTTTCGGCTCCGTAATAAGATCTTCGCGGATTATAACCACCGTAAGACCTGCGGGACCCATATTTTTCTGAGCGCCGGCGAAGATTATGCCGTATTTTTTAACGTCTATCGGTTCGCTGAGTATGCACGAAGAAAGGTCCGCAACGAGGGGAACGTTGCCCGTATCGGGAAGCTCGGGGAATCTTGTGCCGTAAATGGTGTTGTTCTGACAGATATAGAAATAGTCCGCCTCGGGATCGAATGCAGATTTGTCTAGTTCGGGAATATACGAAAACGTTTTATCTTTCGAAGAGCCGACGACGTTTACCTGGCCGTAACGGGAAGCTTCTTCCATAGCTTTTTTAGCCCACATACCCGTAAGTACGAGGTCGATCTTGTTGTTTTTCATAAGGTTGAGCGGTATCATGCTGAACTGTGAAGATGCGCCGCCCTGAAGGAACAAAACCTTATAATTTGACGGAATGCCCATGATTTCGCGGAGAAGCGCCTCTGCGCCTCCGATTATGGCCTCGTATGCTTTTGAGCGGTGGCTCATTTCCATGACGGACATACCGCTGCCGTTGCAGTCGAGCATTTCGTCCCTTGCCTGTTCAAGCACTTTTTCGGGAAGAACAGAAGGTCCTGCGGAAAAATTGTAAACTCTCATTTTATACCCTCCGAATATCGCAAAGCGTCTTTTTAATTAATATATAGACGGTATTATACTCTCTTTTCTTTACGGTGTCAACAAGATAAAATTAAATTTTTTTTAAACTATCGGTTTTTTATTCGGTTTTTCTAAAAACCGGTATATTTTTTGCATAATGTTTCTCTGAGGGCCGAAAAAAACATAAAACACTCTAAAAGTTACCGGATACCGACGAAAAAAAAGTGTTGACTTTTTCGGGATATTATATTATAATTTTTACATATTTCGAAAGCAGGTGATACCGTGAAAGAAAACAGACTGTTTTACACCTCCCCCGCTCGCGAGTGGGAAGAAGCGCTGCCCCTCGGCAACGGAAAACTCGGAATGACGGTTTTCGGAGGAGTTGCCGAAGAAAGGATACAGCTAAATGAAGAAAGCATATGGGCGGGTTTTGAATCGAAAGAAGCATTCAATCCCGAAGCATACGGCTATCTTGAAGAAATACGCAGACTTATATTTGAAAACAAGTACGCGCAGGCGGAAGAAATATGCAACAAACATTTTCTCTGCAAGGGCGAAGGTCCGCACAACAAGTCCGTATTCGGAGAATATCAGACGGCGGGAGACCTTTATATAACGCTTCCCGAAGCTGCTGCCGACGGCTATAAACGCGAACTGTTTCTTGACGAAGGACGTGCAAAAGTATCTTTTGTCGGTTCGGAAAGAAATTATTTTATATCATACGCATACAATACTGCCGTTATTAAAATGACGGGAAATATTTACGGCGCAAAGCTGAGATACGAGAGAGAAAACGTATCGGTAACTCAGAGCGACGGCGAAATATGCGCGGTGGGATATCTGCCGACAAAGTTTTTTATAAGAATACATCATTTTGAAAAAGACGGCGCTTTATATATTTATATAACCGCCGCAACTTCATACAAAACGGACGAAGACCCGGAAAAAGCAACTGCTGAAACTCTCGACAGAGCTATCGGCGCGGGCTATGAGGTCGTTTTGAAAGATACAGCCGATTATTTCAGCGAAATGCTTTCGAGAGCGGAGATCACCTTTGCCGATTCGGGTAAAAATTACGACGTTCCTACAAACGAACGTATCCTTGCTCCTCAGGGGGACGTCGGTCTTGCCGAGCTTTATTTCAATTTCGGAAGATACCTGCTTGTAGGATCATCGAGAGGAAAGCTTCCCGCAAACCTGCAGGGGATATGGAATAAGGAATACAGACCGCCGTGGGCTGCGGACTTCCATATGAATATCAACCTGCAGATGAATTACTGGATCGCGGAGGTCGCCGGTCTTTCCGAATTAACTGAGCCGCTTTTTGAACTGATAAAAACGTTTTTAAAGCCCGCAGAAGAGAGCGCGCAGCTTCATTTTCACTGCAGAGGATGGTTTGCGGGCGTTGTAACGAACCCGTTCGGACATGCAGCGCTCGGCAATTACGGCTGGTCGAGCGTATACGTTACGGGCGGCGCATGGCTTATCCGCCATATAAAGGAACGCTGGCTGTATTCGGGAGATAAGGAAGTTTTAAGGAAATACTACCCGTTAATCAAGGGAGCTTCGCTGTTTTTCTGCGATTATATGGTTATCGACCCGAGAAACGGATATCTTGTCACGTGTCCGGGAAGCTCGCCCGAAAACGCATTTATACGTCCCGAAGACGGCGGAAAATCGAGTATCTGCGCCGGTCCGACAATGGATATAAGCATAGTAAGGGAGCTTTTTGAATTTAACGTTGAAGCTATCGACGTGCTGGGAGAAGACGCGGAGTTTAAGAATATTCTGCTTGATAAAATATCAAAGCTTCCGCCGATAAGAATAGGAAAATACGGGCAGATAATGGAATGGTCGGAAGATTTTGATGAGGCCGAGCCCGGTCACAGGCATATTTCGCATCTTTTTGCGCTGTATCCCGCCGCTCAGATCACAAAAAATACGCCTGAGTTGTTTGAAGCGGCAAAAAAGACAATAGAGCGCAGACTTTCGCACGGAGGCGGACATACGGGCTGGAGCAGAGCATGGATAATAAACTTTTACGCGCGTCTTTGCGACGGAAACAAAGCGTATGAAAACCTTCTTGCGCTTTTCACAAAAAGCACTCTTCCCAATATGTTTGACAATCACCCGCCGTTTCAGATCGACGGCAATTTCGGAGGAGCCGCGGGTATTGCCGAGATGCTTTTGCAAAGTCACGACGGATATATAGATCTTCTGCCCGCCCTCCCCGACGCATGGAAAGACGGAGAATTCAAAGGTCTGGCGGCGCGCGGAGGATTTAAAGTGTCGTGCCGCTGGAAAGACGGAAAAGTTGAACATCTTGATATCAAAGGCGAAAAAGGTAAAAAATGTACCGTTAAATACAACGGTAAAACAACGGAATTTGTCTGCTGACAGAGGAGAAGAACGAAATGAAAGAAAACAGACTGTTTTATACCTCTCCCGCCAACGAATGGGAAGAGGCGCTGCCACTCGGAAACGGTAAACTCGGAATGATGGTTTTCGGAAAGACAGGCGAAGAGCGTATTCAGTTAAACGAAAAAACGATCTGGTCAGGATGGGAAACGGATGACGACGACGATCCGCAGACGATCAGGCATCTTGACGAAATACGTCAGCTTATATTTGAGGGGAAATACACTCAGGCGGACGAGCTTTGCGAAAAATATATGGTTTGCCGAAACAAAAACAGAGAGCGTTTGCCGTCATTCGGCTCAAATCAGACTGCGGGAGAACTTTATATAACCGTTCCCGGCAAAGGAGAAGAAAACTATGTTCGCGAACTGATCCTTGATGAAGGCCGCGCCCGTGTTTCATACGGAACTGTCATCAGAGACTGCTTTATTTCATACAAATACAATACCGCCGTTATCAGGGTTACGGGCGACGTTGACGACGCAAAAATACGGTATGAAAGAGAAAACGCGCGTATAACGTATAACGAAAACGAGATAACGTCTGTAGGATATCTGCCGATGAAATTTGCGGTATATATCCGATATTTCAAAAAAGACGGCACGCTTTATATATTCATTACCGCTGCAACGTCATACAGAACTGACAACGACCCGTGCAAGGTATGTGACGAAACGCTCAGGCGCGCGATGGAAGCGGGATATGACGAGCTTTTAAAAGATACCTGCGATTATTTTTCGGAAATTCTTTCGAGAGCGACACTTTCTTTCCCGGAATCGGGATCGAAAGCCGAAATTCCTACAAACGAGAGGATAAAAAACCCCGAAAACGATCTCGGTCTTGTTGAGCTTTATTACAATTTCGGCAGATATCTGCTCGTAGGTTCGTCAAGAGGCATGCTGCCCGCAAATCTGCAGGGGCTTTGGAATAAAGACTATCAGGCCCCGTGGGGCGCAGACTATCATATCAATATAAACATTCAGATGAACTACTGGTTTGCGGAGACCGCCGACATGCCGGAGCTTATCGAGCCGTTTTTTGAACTGATAAAGCTGATCGCAAAACACGGACAGGCGACCGCGCGCAATGTATACAACTGTCCCGGATGGGTCGCGCATTACACAACGACTCCGTGGGGATACACCGCGCTCGGGGCGCATCCCGTTTTCGGCGCGTTCGCCACAGCCGGCGCATGGTGTTTGAGACATGTAAAAGAACGCTGGCTTTACGGAGGAGACAAAGAAATCCTCCGTGAGTTTTATCCGATAATCAAGGGCTCGTCGGAATTTTTCTGTGCATATCTCGTTACCGATCCGCGAAACGGGTATCTTGTGACTGCTCCCGCCGGCTCGCCCGAGAACAGATTCATAAGCCCAACCGACGGCAAGAGCGTAAGCATTTGCGCAGGGCCTACGATGGATATATGCATAATAAGAGAGCTTTTTGAATTCAACATCGAAGCGGCGGATATACTTGAGACGGACAACGGGTTTAAAGAAGTTCTGAAAGAAAAGTTATCCAAACTGCCCCCTATCCGCATAGGAAAACACGGCCAGATAATGGAATGGTCCGAAGACTTTGACGAACCCGAGCCTGGTCACAGACACATGTCCCACCTTTACGGGCTTCATCCCGCCGCGCAAATAACCGAAAATACTCCGGAACTGTTTAAAGCCGCAAGGGTGACAATAGACCGCAGACTCGCAAACGGCGGCGGACATACGGGCTGGAGCCGAGCGTGGATAATCAACTTTTTTGCCCGTCTTGCAGACGGTGACAAAGCGTATGAAAATATTATCGCGCTGCTGAAAAACAGCACGCTCCCGAATATGTTCGACAATCATCCGCCTTTCCAGATAGACGGTAATTTCGGAGGAACGGCGGGTATTATGGAAATGCTTTTGCAGAGCCACGACGGATGTATAAAAGTGCTGCCCGCGCTGCCGAAGGAATGGAAAAACGGCGAATTTGACGGTTTTGTCGCCAGGGGCGGATTCAAGGTTTCGTGCAGATGGGAAAACGGAAAAGCCGTTTGGTGCGAGATCAGAGGAAGACGCAACAATGTCGGATGCGTAATGATAAACGGCAAAAAATACACATTTAACGGAAACTATACTTATTCGGAATAAAAGCAGAAAGGATCTACCATGAAAGAATATGACAGACGCGAAGAGCGGACCGCTTTTCAGGAGAGCCCCGACTATGACGAAAGATACGATATCCAGGCGGACGTTGCAATCGTTTACGGGCTTCACAAACTGAAAGAGAGAATAGCTCACTGGAAAAAGCGCGGGTATATCGTCCATCTTATGACGGGAATTTCCTGGGGCAACTATAACGACTATTATAACGGCGAATTTGACGGAAGAGATCACAGCGACGAAGGACAGAAAGACTGCGAGGGAAACGAAATAACTCACGGCAGCAATATACGGTATAAAGGCGTTCCGTATATGGTGCCTTCGGTATCGTATTCTCAGTATCTTGCAAAAAGACTGAAAACTGCGATCGACGCGGGCGTTGAGGCGATCCATCTTGAAGAGCCGGAGTTCTGGGTCGCGGGAGGATATTCCGAAGCGTTTAAGCGTGAATGGAATATTTTCTACAACGAACCGTGGACAGACCCTCAGAAAACCTGCGAAGGTCAGTATAAAGCGTCAAAGCTGAAACAGTATCTTTACAAACGGACCATTGACAGACTTTGCGCGGAGCTGAAAGAATATTCGCTTATAAAATACGGCAGAATGATACGTTTTTATATTCCTACCCATTCTCTGATAAACTACTGCCAGTGGAAGATAGTCTCTCCCGAATCCTCTCTTCTCGACGTTCCGTCCGTTGACGGATATATCGCGCAGGTATGGACGGGAACTTCGAGAGTAAGAAACAATTACCGCGGTATCTGCCGTGAAAGAACGTTTGAGACTGCCTTTCTCGAATACGGTATTATGCAGGAGCTCGTAAGCGGTACAAACAGAAATATGTGGTTTTTGCACGATCCTATTGAAGACAATCTGCATCATACTTGGAAAGACTACCGCGAAAACTATTACAGGACAGTCGTTGCATCGCTGTTTCATCCCGAAATATCAAACTATGAAGTCTCTCCGTGGCCGAACCGTGTTTTCACGGGCAAATATCCGAATGAAGACGGAACCGACAAAGAAGGAATGCCGGAAGAATACAGAACAAATCTTCTCACGGTAATGCACGCTTTGCGGGATATGAAAACGGATGACGTTGAATGGATCACGGACACAAAAACGGTAGGCGTGATCCTTTCGGATACGTGTATGTTCCAGAGGTTTTATCCTCGGGGAGACGCGCAGCACGAAGACAGTCTTACGGTAATGTGGGATCCGTTTTTCGGCCTTGCGCTGCCGCTTCTGAAAAACGGGCTCTGCGTCCGTCCCGTTCAGCTCGAAAACATAGCCAGATATCCCGGATATTTTGACGGTTACAAAAAACTTGTCCTGTCCTACGAATTTATGAAGCCCGAAGCTCCGGATATAAACAATGCGATAGCCGAGTGGGTCAAAAACGGCGGCGAGCTGATTTATGTGGGAGACGGGAAAGACTCGTTCCATAAGATCAGGCATTGGTGGAACAGCGGAAAAGCCCACTACAACGACCCTGCGGAGCATCTTTTCGAATCGCTCGGACTTTCGCGAGACTTAGCCGAAGGAGTTTATAAAGCGGGCAAAGGAACGCTGACTTTTATTCCTCTCGCTCCGCGCGAAATTGCAAAAAACGCCGCGCTTTGCGACAGATATTTATCTGTAATAAAGAACGTGTTTGCCTCCGGAGGCGAAAGTTTCACCCCGTCTTCACACTTTGCGCTGCGCAGAGGAAGATACGTTGCAGCGGCGGCTTTTGAAGAAGCGGGAAACGATATTCTTACGCTGCAGGGCGATTATATCGATATGTTTAACGACAAACTGTCGATTTTAAACTCGCCGAAGATACGCGCGGGAGAGGTAAAACTGTTTATCGACCTGTCAAAAACGGATAAATCGTCCGATTCGGATATTCTTGCCGTTTCCGGAAGGATCTCAAACGTAAAACAAGGACAGAGGTCTTTATGCTGCAAAATAAAATCGCCGAGTGAAATGAACGGATGTATGCGTATATGGACAAAGCGCCCGCCGAAATTCGTCACGGCAAAGATCGGTTCGGAAAAAGCGGAAACCAAAACAAGTTACGACAAAAAAACTGAAACGACGTATATAGAATATCCGTCGTCTCCGAAAGGCGTTTCGGTTAAAATTATTTTCTGATCACAGTTTTTTAATTGAAAAAGGATTCCCCTTTTCGGGGAATCCTCATATATTATATTTAAAGAGATCACATCAGTTTTCTGAACATTTCTTCAAAATCGGATATTTCCGCATGGCGGGGATTGCCGGGCGCGCATGCGTCTGCCGCTGCGGACTGACAAAGGAAGGGCAGATCCTCTTCTTTGAGCTTTTCAAGCTTTGTGGGAATACCAACATCAACTGAAAGCTGACGGACTGCCGCGATAGCCGCTTTACGGTATTCTTCTTTGGACATTGACGAGGTATCTACGCCGAATGCTTCGGCGATTGCCTTGAATTTCTCACCGGTGTATTCCTGGTTGAATTCCATAACGATAGGCAGCATCATAGCGCAGGCGACACCGTGAGGCGTATCATAGACCGCGCCGAGAGTATGAGCCATCGAATGGGCTATTCCGAGTCCGACATTGGAATACGCCATTGCCGTAACATACTGGGCAAGCGCCATCCCTTCACGTCCGTCGGGATCGTTAAGAACTGCTTTTCTCAGATTTTTTGCAATAAGCTGAATTGCTTCGAGATTAAGAACATCCGCAAGCTCCCATGCGGCAGCGGTGGTATATCCTTCGATTGCGTGAGTAAGGGCGTCCATACCCGTTGAGGCGGTAAGTCCTTTGGGCATGGTAGACATCATGTCGGGGTCTACGACTGCGATATCGGGGATATCGTTGGGGTCTACGCATACAAATTTACGTTTACGTTCAACATCCGTAATAACGTAGTTGATCGTTGATTCGGCGCCGGTACCGCCCGTAGTGGGGACCGCTATAGTAAATACCGTGCGGTGTTTAGTGGGCGCAACGCCTTCAAGAGAGCGAACGTCTGCAAATTCGGGATTGTTTACTATAATTCCGATGCCTTTGCCGGTATCCATCGACGAGCCGCCGCCGATTGTGATCATACAGTCCGCGCAGGACGTCTTATATGCTTCAACACCGTGCTGAACGTTTTCTATGGTCGGGTTGGGTTTTATATCGGAATATACAACGTAATCAATTCCGTTTTCCTTCAGAAGATCGGTAACTTTCTGTGTTACGCCGAATTTAACAAGGTCGGGGTCGGAAGCGACAAACGCTTTTTTGAACCCGCGAGCTTTCAAAAGACCGGGAATTTCCCTGATGGCCCCGTGACCGTGATAGGAAATACCGTTTAATACAAAACGATTTACTGCCATGACAATTCTCCTTAATAATATATAATTACTGAATTTTGAAGCGGTTGCGCCGTTTTTTCAAAACAAATCGCATAACCGAAAATCCACTTTATACATTATACACAATAATTCGGAAATTGTCAAGGAAAAGATTATGAAAGAAAAATTAAAAACTTCAATCTTGATTCAAGGATTCCGTGATATAATACGCCCAAAAGAAACAAAGGTGGGTTGATTTTATGAAACATTTAAAAAAGATTGCGGCCTCTTTGCTGGCTGTATTGATAATTACGGGCATATGCGCCTGCGGAACTGTCGGAAACGGCATATCGGGCGGGATAACCGACCAAAGCAGTTCGGTATCCGCTTTTGAAGAAGAAAACGTCAACTCCGATGAAAATACGAAAACGGTAAATACTCCGGAAGCGGAAGAGACCGAACCTGAAATAAACGAAGAAGATAATCAGTCGGGCGAGGAGATGCCGGATCCCGAAGAAAATTCAACTGAAAGCAACACCGAAGAAACTTCGGAAAACGAAGAATTAAACCAAACAGAGCAAACTTCTTCCGATCAACAGCAGATTGCGGAAGAAACACCCGTTTCGGATAGCGAAAAAACAGACGGATCGGAAAAACAGTCGGGCGCAGAGGCGCAGAATTCCGAAGAAACTTCGGAAAACGAAGAAATAAGCCAAACAGAGCAAACTTCTTCCGATCAACAGCAGATTGCGGAAGAAAAGCCCGTTTCGGATAGCGAAAAAACGGAAGGATCCGACGCACATGAAGATACGTCGGAAGATATTTCCGAAACGGAAGAGACAGATACTCAGATCACGGTCGGAGACGGCAATTTCACGATAACCACTTCCGGCGGCAGCGTAACGAAAAACGGCAACGTTTATACCGTTTCCGCAGCGGGAACGTACGTTTTAACAGGTAGTCTCTCTAACGGACAGATCATTATAAATGCAGGTGATGAAGACGAAGTTGAGATCGAGCTTAACGGCGCGAATATATCCTGTTCGACAGACTCCCCTATTTATGCCGTCAACGCAGACAAAGTTAAGATAAAGGCGGCGGAAGGGACCGTAAATACGGTTACGGACGCAAGAGATTATGTTCAGGGCGAAAACGATACGGAAGGGTCCGCGGCAATTTATGCGCTTTGCGATCTTAATCTTGTAGGCAAAGGAACGCTTAACGTTACGGTAAACAGATACAACAACGGTATTCACACAAAAGACGATCTCAAGATAAAAAATCTCTCCCTCTCGGTCACTGCGCCCAACAACGCGATCAAGGGCAACGACTCGGTAACGGTTGAATCCGGAGACATAACCGCAGTATCGACGGGCGGAGACGCAATAAAGACGGAAAACTCGGATATTTCAAGCAAGGGCAATCAGCGCGGTACGGTTACGGTATCGGGAGGTACACTTAAGCTCACGGCTTACGATGACGGGATCGACGCAGCGTATGATATAGTAGTAACGGACGGAGAGATAACCGTTGTAAATACCGGCGGCAAAGGTCTTGCGGCAAACAATACCGTAAACATCGGCGGAGGAACGGTAAACGTGATAAAGTCCGCAGACGACGCGATACACGCCAATAACGACAACGCGCTTGAAAACGGAGAAACGCCGAAAGGCGACGTAACGGTTTCGGGCGGAACGGTTACAATAGCATATACCGGCGACGACGGCATTCACGCAGAC
This sequence comes from Clostridia bacterium, assembly GCA_017427285.1. Lineage (GTDB taxonomy): Bacteria > Bacillota > Clostridia > Oscillospirales > UBA644 > HGM12619. The sequence goes on along the minus strand of JAFRTE010000046.1, from coordinate 66,777 downwards.
GGAACGCTTCTGTTTACGGGCGGTACGGTCAATATCGATTATTCACGCGAAGGACTTGAAGGACATTATATAACGGTTGAAAACGGTAATATATACGTCTATGCAACTGATGACGCGATCAACGCAACAAGCTCTTCAAACCGGGGCTCCGACGGTCTTATAACGGTATCGGGAGGATATATCGTTGCGGAAGTATCCGGCAGAGACGTAGACGGAATAGACAGCAACGGCAGCTATGTTCAGACCGGCGGATTTGTTTTGGTAAGCAATCCGAATGCGGATTCAGCCGGTATGATGTCCGCAATGGACGTTGACGGCAGCATTTCTGTAACAGGCGGAATAATCGTTGCTCTCGGGGCAGTTCCCGGTTCTCAGGGGGGCGGCTTCGGCGGAGGATTCGGCGGCTTCGGCGGAGGCGGCTTCGGCGGAGGTCACGGCGGTGGCTTTGGTGGCGGCGGATTCGGAAGCGCAAGTCTTCCCGACGGATACGTTGTATACTCGGGCAATATATCTCCCGGAGCTCACAGCTTCACATATAACGGAAGCACATATTCATTTACGCTGAAAAACGCCGTTTCGGGCGGCTGGATCTGGGCGGAAGGCATAAGCTCAACTAATTATACGATCGGATAATATCAATCTTCATCGTCACATATTGTTAATAATTGTATGATATTATAAGCGTAAATAAAAGCAAAAAAGGATCAATACGATGGATATTCTTGAAGGCAGGGAATTTGACGTTATAGTCGCCGGCGCGGGCTGCGCAGGATTCTGTGCGGCTGTTCAGGCAGGCAGAAGCGGACTGAAAGTCGGTCTTTTCGAGCATTTTGCTATGCCTGGAGGGTCTCTGACGGTCCTCGGCAGCAATTCGATAGATCAGTTTAACAATCCGCACCGGCCGACAGGGAAAAAAATGGTGATCGAAGGCATCGGCTGGGAATTTGTAAAAGAGCTTTCAAAGCGCGGATTTGCCGATATTCCCGATATGGACGCGCCCTACCGCGTTCACTGGCAGTACGGTGTTAAAGTAAATCCGGTCGCGGCGGCGCAGTGCATGGACGATTTTCTTTTGCAGGCAAACGTAAGTCTTTACTACAGACAAGGCGTTGTGGCCGTTGAAACCTCAAAAACGCCGGAAGGAATACGCATCGATTCGGTCATAGTTACCACAAAAAACGGACTTGTCCGTCACAGGGCGAAAATGTTTATAGACTGCACGGGAGACGGCGATATCTGCGTATGGGCGGGAGCTGAATACATGATATCGGACTCTCTGCAGCCGGGTACGATGCGTCTTTATCCGACGGAAATAAAAAACGGCTCTTCCGCTTTTGAAAATGCCGATAAGGCATGGTCCGAAATGGTAAAAGCCAGACCCGAACTGAGGGAAATGATGTGTTCGGGCAGATTTGAGAATCTTCTTTCTTCGCGCGGCGACAATACAAACCATATATGCGGTCTGAATACGGCTGACAGCGAAAAAAGGAGCGAAACGGAAATAAGATCAAGGCGCGATATCGTAAAACTGCTTACCGTCATGAAGGAAAACGCAGCGCCCATGGACGTTATTGGAAGCGCTCCCGAATCCGCGCCGAGAGAAAGCAGACGGATAACCGGAGATACGGTAATGACCGGCGATGATTATCTCAAAAAACGCATTTACGACGACGCCGTATGCTACACATACTGGTTTATCGATATACACCGCGACAACGGACCGTCTCAAATAGTATATCTGAAAGACGAAAAAACGCCGACGATATCGCTCGGCGCCATGCGCCCGAAAGGGCTGAAAAACGTTTACGTTGCTGGGCGGTGCGTATCTGCGGACAGACAGTGTCAGTCTGCGATAAGGGTTAAAGCGTCGTGTATGGCGATGGGCCAGGCAGCCGGAGCCGCAGCCGCGGCAGCTTTCCGCAGAGGGGACTTCGACACACGCTCGGTCGACGTAAACGAAGTAAGAGAATATCTGAAAACTCAGGGAGCGATCGTACCTGAAAAGACGGAAGAATAAAACGACTGAAATAAAAAAAATGACCATCGGGGACCCGATGGTCTGTTTTTATGTGATGAATTTTTGCCAGACGAGGATATGCTTTTTCATATCCTCAATATCGAGAATGCCGTGAGCAAAACCTTTACGGACAAGAGAGGGAGGGACATATTCGTCATATTTTTCAAATACGGGGATCTCGTTCGGATAAACAATTTCGAGCGGGTCAAATTCCGTCTGAGCTTCTTTGCATACGGTTTCGTAAAACTCTTCCTCGCTTGCCTGCATCGTAAACTGCATATAATACGGGCGCGAAGACTGAAGTCCTTTAAGCCCGAGTTTTTTTCCGCAGCGGATTTTGAGGAAACGCTCGGTCGCAAGAAACGCGTATGTGCCTACCCACGGAAAGAGCGCCCACATATTGCCGCCGAGGTGAACGAGCGGACGCTCGGACATGAGCGATTTGCGGAAAGTTTCTCTCGCGTCGGCAAGTCTGCTGACGGCATGAGACATCAGATAAGGATACTGCTTATCTTCTCTTAAAACGGCATACATCCGCTCGAGGATGCGTGTGTTTATATCTCCGGCAACGTCGCCGAAATATGCGGGGATATTGCCTTTAACAAGCGTACAGAAAACCTCGCGCCGTTTGTGATCGACATCTTCGACCACCCAGACGCGGCCCGCAATTGCGATCTTGTCGCCAATCGGCGGCGGTTTTACGATAGTGCCGAGCTGTTCGGAGCCGGAACGCACGGTATATTCCACGTTTTCGCGGAAAACAGCGTAAAATTTATAGTTGTTTACAATTCTTTCTCCGGTGATGCCGAGAATAAGTCCTCCGTTTTCGGTGCGGTTTATATGGTCTGTTTCAATAAGATGTCTCAGAAGCGTCTGATAATCTTCTTTGCCTATATAACAAAAAGCGGAAAGCGTTAAAACGCGGGACGCAAGCTCTGCGGGAGTCATTTCGCCGTGAGAGGCAAGCGTGCTCATAGTTTGATGATAAAGAAGACTGAAAGGCATTCTTTCCGTGCGGGGCGGCTCGACGAAACGTTCTTCTATATAAAGCTGAACGAGGGCGATGCCCTGAATAAGATACCAAGGGATACTGTCGGGCAGCATTGCGCGTGCCTCCTGATGGTCCTCGCGCATAACAAACCACATTTCCGACGGGTCTCCCCTGCGGCCCGTTCTGCCCATCCGCTGTAAAAATCCCGAAACGGTAAACGGCGCGTCGATCTGAAACGCGCGTTCGAGACGTCCTACGTCGATACCGAGCTCAAGCGTTGCGGTAGCGCAGACCGACATATACGAGTCGTCGTCTTTCATCTCCTCTTCCGCGCTTTCGCGGTAGGAGGCGGAAAGATTGCCGTGGTGGATCAAAAATCTGTCCGGCTCGTGATTTGCCTCGCAATACTGTCTTAGCTGCTGGCATACAGCTTCGCATTCCTCGCGGGAATTTGTAAAAACAAGGCACTTTTTACCCTTTGTATGCTCAAAAATATATCCGATACCGGGGTCGGCGGCAAGCGGAGCCTTATCGGTCGGCTGTTCAAGAGGCGGTGTAAGCGCATTTCCGGCTTTACCTTCATCCGCCTGCGGAGGGGTATTGTAAAAATGCTCCATTGAAAGCCGCCAGACCTCTTTTCCGCCGTCAAACTGCGGAATAACCGTTTTTCTGTTGCTGCCGGCCGAAAGAAATTTGCCTGCGAGGGAGGGATTGCCGATAGTTGCGGAAAGCCCGATCCTGCGCGGATCGCAGCCCGCAAGGGAACACAGTCTTTCAATAAGGCAGAAGGTCTGCAGACCCCTGTCCGCGCGCAGAAGAGAATGAATTTCGTCTATAACTATAAAGCGCAGATCGCCGAAAAGGGACGGGATCTCCATATGCTTGTTTATAAGAAGTGATTCGAGGGATTCTGGGGTTATCTGCAGGATACCGGACGGCTTTTTTATGAGCTTTCTTTTCGCCGTCTGATTGGAATCTCCGTGCCAGCGTGTTACGGATATACCCTCTTCCTCGCATAATTCGGTAAGCCGTCCGAACTGGTCGTTGATAAGCGCTTTCAGAGGCGCAATATACAATACGCCGACAGTTGCGGACGGGCTTTCGTCAAGAAGAGTAAGTATTGGGAAAAACGCCGCTTCTGTTTTTCCGGAAGCCGTGGAGGCGGTAAGAAGCACGTTTTCATCGGTCCCGAAAATCGCGTCACCCGCGGCATTCTGTACGGCGCGCAGGCTTTGCCAGCCGGAACGGTAGATATAGTCCTGAATAAACGGTGAGTAGCGTTCAAATACGTTCATACGGTAAACTCCACATACCCCGCATCGGCATCGTCCGAAACGGCTTCGGATTTAGCATAACTGAATTCGTCCGATTCAAGGAGCGACGAAATGCTCATTTCGGTATGCTGATAAAGCAAATCAAGAAGTTCTATAAAATCTCTTATAACCTCGCGCGGGGTAATGTTGCTATCTGCGCCTATGCGGGAATACTCGATCTTGATAAAGCCGACGAGGTCATCGGTCGTGACCGAACGTTTATAAGCATATAAATCCGCATGCATTTCGGATAGTTTTTCGCAAAGAACGAGCATTTCCTCCGCCGTAAGAGGTTCGAGACGTATTACCGGCGCGAGCAGATCGCGGGACCCGGGTTTGGAAAAACGTCCTTCCGCAAGTCGAGAGCGGAGCGCTTCGTAGCTGTAAATACCGCGGCGTTTGTCTTCGAGCGACTGAGGGGTTGAGCCCATAAGAATGCCGAGATATTTTGCCTTCCCCTGCAAAGTGTCGTTATACATGGTAAGCAGTTTTTCGTAATTATACTGTCTTGTGACGGAATTGGGGATTTTATAGATATTTACAAGTTCGTCTATCATAATAAACATACCTGTATATCCCGCAAGACGGAAAAACGCAGCAAACAGTTTGAGATAGTCGTACCAATCGTCGTCAGTAATAATGATATTTACGCCGAGCGCCTCTTTCGCTTCGCTTCTAAGAGCATATTCGCCGCGGAACCACTTAACGACGTTCGCCTTTGTTTCGTCGTCGCCGTTGATATATGCCCTGTAATATGCGGAAAGCAGCTTTGCAAACTCAAAACCGTGAACAAGCTCGCTGACAGACGCTGTAACGGCAAAAATTTTTTTGTCTGTCGCTTCAGCAAGAGCCGGACTGTCTGGCGAAAGCCCCGTTTCAACGACCGCTTCGGTCTGAACAGCGCTTATCCAGCGGTCTAAAACAAGAGTCAGCGCGCCTCCCTCGGGCTTTGTCTTCGTTGAAAGATTGGAAATAAGCTCACGGTACGTTGCAAGCCCCTGTCCTTTTGTGCCCTGCAAACGTCTTTCGGGAGAAAGATCGGCGTCCGCAACGATAAAGCCGCGGTCCATAACGTAGTTGCGGATAGTCTGCAAAAGGAAACTTTTTCCGCTTCCGTAACGTCCGACAATGAATCGGAAAGACGCGCCGCCTTCAGAAATTATTTCGACGTCGTGAAGCAGCGCCTCGATTTCGCTTTTGCGTCCGACCGTAATATACGGCAGCCCTATTCTGGGAACAACGCCGCCTTTTAAGGAATTGATCACCGTTTGCGCAATGCGTTTAGGCGCTTTTTTTGGCTCATCCATTACTGTTTCCTCCGAGCAAACGCTCTAAATCGTCTATATAATCGTCAACCAATGCGAGAATACCGTTTTCACACAGCAAAACCGTATCTCCTATATCGTCAAAAAGGGCCTCGTTGATCGAATCTGCCGCAACGGACGGCATAAGGTGCGCTGATTTAAGCAATCCCGAGACGTCGCCGCCCGAAAGCAGCAAACGAATAAGTTTTATCTGTGTTTCGTCAAGAGGGATATCCGTCTTTTCAACCTCCCTAAGAGGTTCGGGGAGTTCTTCGAAATCGTCCGTTTCATCCTCCGTCAAAAGACTGTCTCTTGTAATATCGGAATCGGCCCGTATTTTGTCAAGTTCTGAAAGATCTATCGTGATCTTCGGTTTTGACGCTTCGGCAGCCGCATTTTTATCGGCTTCGATAACGGCAAGAATAAACGGAGCTGCCCACTCGTCTTCGGGATTTTCTTTCAGATACTTTCCCGTTTTCAGATATCGGCGCAAAAGAGCGTCCGTCAGTCTGATAAAGGCGCGCAGAAGCTCAAGGTTAAAAAACTGTTTGTCGTATGCGGTCACGGTCCATATACCGTTACGGCAACGGTAATTTCGGCAGGGATTAAGAAGATAATCGGCGTCTGACGACATTTTGCCGGTATAATAAACGGCATTTGCGAGAGGATGCCAGCGACGTGAGACTTTTTTGCCGAAACAGAGCTGAAAAAATGGCTTATCTTCGCGCCTGTATGAACGGATCGCCTTCCACGCCTCGGCAAACAGGCGCATTCCGCGGGCGGAATCGGCTTTTATGACGGGAGAATCCCACGTTTTTTTACCGGAAAGGATGCAGAGAGCGTCAAATATTTCGTTATCGGAAAACTCTTCGGGTGTTTTAAGTACGGAAAGAGAAATATCTCTTTTCTGAACTTCCGGATCGGCTGTTTTTGCGGTAAAATCGATAGGCAAAGCTTTTATTATTGCAAGCTCAAACATCCAGCGGCGGATATTTTGCCGCATTCTGTCGTTGCCGAAACCAGCGCCTATAAATCCCTCGTCAAACGCTTTCAGCTTATCTATCGCGTCTGTCGGAGAATCTGCACCGACACCGTTTAAAAGCTCGTATATATAAATATAAGCAGCAGAGGCGGAGATCGGCTTAAAATCGCCTTTTCTTATATTTTTGCGCCATGAAAAATAACCGCGGAGCTGATTTGTGGTAAGGTCGTGATAAGTTGGGAAATAGCAGACAAAATCTCCTGACCACGGATAATCGTCTTCATAATCGCGCATGAAGACCGCCTGATTGTAAAAATTCTCAGCTCTTGACTCAACGGACTCTCTGCCGTATTCATAAAGTCGGCGCATTTCGCGAATGCGCTCGGGAGCTCTCGTCTGAGCGGACCGATTTGTCCCCGAAGAAAACGGTAGCGGTGTTTCCCTGTATGCGTTATCCTTTACGGGAAGCTGAGATGCAAGCACAATTTTGTAACCGCTCGGAGAACCCTCTGAAATTGCTCTGTCCAGAAGAGAAAAAACTACGGTTTCTTCGGTCTCGTCGTTAAAAGCGATACCCTGCCATCTGTCGCCCTGCATGCGAAAAGGAGACGTGATATACGGGCGCATAGGAACGCCGTGACCGCATTTTATATCGCAGCGTTCGATCTCTTCGCCGAGATCTGAGTTCCACTGGCGCATCAGAAGCGCAACCCATTTACCGGTTTCGGGATGGCAGAGCACGGAAAAGCCCGGGAAGTCGGACCATTTGTGAATTTCTTCAATACGGTATTTTTCCGCAGCGTATGCGGTAAGATCCGATATCCTCATTGTCCGCCATCCCCTTTACAGATAAACCACTATTATATATTATACTATATAAACACGCAAAAATCAAGCCCCGCTTCCCCGTTTTTTAACAATAAAAAGACAGACAGTCGAAATCTGTCTGTCTTAAATACATTAAACATTTTTACGGCACTTCGGGCAGAATAATATCGCCGTTTTCGTCGAAACAAATACCGTCCTGATCGGGAGCGGGTGATGACGTCGGATCGGAATCTATACTCTGTTCGGGGGTCTGCGGCGCCGCGTTTTCCTCGGGCGTTTCGGTATCAGAACCGTTCTGATTACCGGATGATTCATCAAAGTGATTTTCGGATGAGCCGTCGGGCGGAGTGTTTTGAGTGTCGGTCCCGTTTTGGGCAGAAGAAGACTGTTCGTTTCCGTTTACGCCGCTGTCATCGGAGGAAGCATAATCTGAAAACCATGAAAGCCAATCGAAAATATCTACCTCGGGCAGCTCGATCTCAGAGCCCTGATACGTTGTATCTGCGGTTTGCAAAGGAGTATCGCCGTTTTGCTGCTGCGTATTGTCCGGCTCGGTCTCTTCGGCCTGAGAAGAATCGGAAGACGGACTGTCGGATATCTGCTGTTCGGGACTTTCGGGAACGGATTGCTGAGTTTCCGCCGCAAGGAGAGCCGAATACGATCACTCCTTCGTCGGATATTTGCAGAAACGGTTCATCGTCATTTACAATAACTGCGCGGTCTCCGAAATATTCGCGCCAAAGTCGCGTATGCGTTGATTTGCCTGTACCCGATTTTGCCGTCAAGAGATATCCGTCGCCGTCAAGAGAAACTGCGGAGCCGTGAAAAAGAAGCGTGTTTCTGCTGATCAGCTCGTCCGACATTTTTCTGAGAACGGCAAGCTTTTCAAGATAACTGTCCGGATATTCGGGCGCGGAAATGCCTTCGATCTGACTTTCGCGTAACGAATACTCGCGCTCTGCGTCTATATCTGACTGTGTTACAGTTACGGTATAGTCCGCAAACTCCGAAGTCTGATCTTCTGCGCAGTATTTGTGGACATCCGGATACAGCGAGTTGATTTCCGCTTTAAAAGTCCCTGCATAATTGTTGATAAAAAAAGTATTATTTCAGGAGAAAAAAATGAAATTAAAATCGGATTTTATCGTTCATGAAGCAAACGGAAAAACTCTGCTTGTTCCCGTAGGAGATACGGAATTTCACGGAATAATCCAGGGAACGCCACTTTCGGAGCGATAGTTCAGCTGCTTGAAAAGGAAATCTCGGAAAAGGAAATTGTCGCCGCTTTGAAATCCCGCTTTGACGCTAACGAAGAGCTGATTGCAAGCGACGTTAAAAAGGCGCTTGAAAATCTGAGAGCCGCAGGAGCTTTGGAAGAATAAACAGCGCACGCTTACTTTTATTATGCTTTATCCGCCGCGTTTTGTCAAGAACAATATGCAGCAGTGGAAGCAAAACCGCCACGAACGACGGCGATAACCGTTTTTGTTCCAAAAAATTATTGCAAACGCTCCTTTTTTACTATTGACAATCCGTAATTTTTGTTATATAATACTGACTTGTGCGTTTGACTGTTTTTTTCGGATTTCGGATAAGAAAACAGTCAGAACGCGATAAGCCTTTACGGGTCTGTCAAGAGGATTTGTTTTTATGGTTGCTTCAGTGGTGATATGCGGGATCACATGCGCGCTGATGATAGCGTCGATACTGTTTTTCCCGAAAATCGCGATAAAAGGACATGAAATAAACACATACTGGATAATAACGCTTATCGGCGCCGCAGCAATTCTTTTATCGCATACGGCGGATATTTCTGCAGTAAGCGAAGCTCTTACCGCAGATACGGCGATCAATCCGCTAAAAATACTCGTTCTTTTTATTTCAATGACCGTTTTGTCGATTTTTCTCGACGAAGTCGGATTTTTTTCGTATCTGGCGGCTGTTACGCTCGAAAAAGCGGGAAGAAGTCAGTTTACGCTGTTTTTGTATCTTTACGGGATCGTTTCGATACTGACGGTATTCACATCGAACGATATCATTATTCTTACTTTCACGCCTTTTATCTGCTATTTTGCCAAAAATGCGTCGATAAGTCCTATGCCGTATCTTTTTGCCGAATTTATTGCGGCAAATACGTGGAGTATGGCGCTGATCATAGGAAACCCCACAAACATATATCTGGCAACGGCAAACGATATAGGATTTCTTGATTATTTCGTCAAAATGATCCTGCCTACGCTTACGGCGGGCATCGTTTCGTTTACGGTCCTTTTCCTTATTTTCAAAAAGCAGCTTTCACAGCCGATACTCCCCGCAAAAGCGAAAGCCGAAATCAAAGACAGACTGCTTCTTTACGTTGGGATAGCGCACCTCGGACTTTGCACGGCGCTGCTTGCGGTAAGCTCGTATATACATATCGAGATGTATTACGTCTCGCTCGGCTTCGCCGTAAGTCTTGCGGTATGGGTACTTATTATTTCGGCAGCAAGAAAAAGAAAGCCTGTCGAGCTTATCGAATGTCTTAAACGTTCTCCATGGGCGCTTATCCCGTTTGTTTTATCGATGTTTGTGATGATACTCTCTCTTTCGCAAAACGGAGTTACGCAAAAGATAGACGATATCATCTCGCAGGGCGACGAGGTCTTCTCTTTCGGAGTCACGTCTTTTGCCTCAGCAAACATAATCAACAATATTCCGATGAGCGTTCTTTTCAGTTCGATAGCCGAGCCGCTTACGGGAGCCGCAAAAACAAGAGCGATATACGCTTCGGTTGTGGGATCGAATATCGGAGCGTTTTTAACGCCTGTTGGCGCGCTTGCGGGAATAATGTGGTCTTCGATACTGAGATTTCAGAAAGTTAAATTCGGTTTCGGTGATTTTGTCAAATACGGAGCCGCGGTTTCAGTACCGACGATTTTGGCGACGCTTACGGTGCTCGATATAGAATTATAAAATAACTGACAGCTCTCCTGCGAAAAACGCAGGAGAGCTTTTTTTCTTATGTATTACGTTTATGCGAGATCTTTGACCGCCTTTATGAACATTTTAACGTTTTCATAAGGTGTTGCAGAGCCCATATCGCAACCGGGGGCAAGAATATACGGCCTTCCGTTTGCGGTTTTTATTCTTTCGCACGCTTCCGCATATACTTCTTCGGGTGTACCGGCAAGCAGGACGCCTGCGGGGTTAAGATTTCCCATTATAGCCATTTTTCCGTCCGCATCGGTAAGCGCCTTATCGAGATCTACAAGATAATCGCAGGAGAATGCGCGGACTCCGGCATCTCTGAGAGACTGAACGCGTGCGCCCGACGCGCCGCAGACATGGGCCATGAAATATTTATATTCGGAAACTTTGTTTTTAAGGTTTACAAGCGCGGGAAGAGCCCACTCTTCATACATCGTCTGACTGATGAGATTTCCGCTGGCAACGGGATCGGCGGGCATGGCGATATCGCATCCGTTTTCGCAAAGAAGACGGAACATTTCCGCGCTTACTTCCGTTGTAAAATCCATAAGCTGTTCGACAAGCTCGGGTTCGTCCGCCATAAGCATGATAAAATCCTGAGTTCCGACTAACACGGAGGCCATAGTAAACGGAGCGGCTATATCGCCGAGAAGATATTTTCTGTCTCCGACGAGCTTTTTAACGTTTTTTGTCTGTGTTATCATATTGCGGACAAATTCGTTTGCGAGAAGCTTTTCTCTTATAGTGCTTTTGTCGAGAAGCGGGATTTCGTTTTCAGGGTCTTTAAGAGCGGGGCCCGCATTTACGGGACTTCCGATATCGTCGATATGTATGGGTGAACCGAAAGCGTTGAGACAGGCGGTAAAAACGCCGGAAACAGCGCTGACGATGTCGGTTTCGATATCGTCGGTCCATTTTGCGATAAGTTCTGCTCCTCCGTCCGGCATTCCGTAAAGCGTGCGGTAAGAGATGTTTTCTGTTTTTGCTATCCAGGCGCCTCCGTCAACGAGACAGAAAGGCGTTCTGTCAGTGGGACGTCCGTTCAAAACGGCGTCTATACGTTCTTTTGATGTCATTTTGTTTCTCCTTCCGTTTTGGAAACTGATTTGATTTACGTTTAAATACCCGAACCGTTATCGCCCCACAGCTGAAGTATTTTTTCGGTGTTGGACGAATACAGAACGGTGCTGTTTTCTGGGACGGACTGAACGATCCAGGTGCTTGCGCCTATTATGCAGTTATCCCCGATAAAAGTGTTGCCTCCGAGTATGGTTGCGTTTGCGTAAATAATAACGTTGTTTCCAATATTGGGATGCCTTTTCAGGTTTTTTACGGGATTTCCGTCTTTGTCATGCTCAAAGCTTCTTGCTCCGAGAGTTACTCCCTGATATAGCTTGACGTTGCTGCCGATAACGGTCGTTTCGCCAATAACTATTCCCGTGCCGTGGTCGATGAAAAAATGGTCGCCTATTTCCGCTCCGGGATGGATATCTATCCCCGTTTTGCCGTGAGCGTATTCGGTCATTATCCTCGGGATCACGGGAACGCCCATTAAAAACAGTTCATGAGCGATCCTGTATACGGCAACGGCGAAAAAACCGGGATAGCAGATCAGCACTTCCTCGCGGTTTTTAGCCGCAGGGTCTCCGTTATAAAGCGCTTCAATATCCGTAAGAAGTATTTCTTTCAGTTTCGGAAGCTTTTCAAGAAATTTCCACGCTGTTTCCACGCCGCACCTGCCGGATAATCTTTTTTCGGAATCAAAGACCGCATCTATCTGTTCAGACAGACAGGAAACTGCTCTTTCAGCGACGGCTTCGCGCGTACCTCCGTCGGCAGCTCCGAAATACCCGGGGAATAACAAGGAAAGAGTATCGTTAATTATCCCGCATATCTTCTCTGTATCGGGCAGAGCGCGGGCGGAATTACCATCGGACAGATCCGATTTTACCGTAATGCCGTCAAGCTCACGCAAAATTTTACCGACAGAATACATGGTCTTCACCCCCGAAACAAGCAGTAGGTCAATTTGAAATCAGTCCGAAAAAAGCGCGGTGGAATAATATCTGTCTCCGCTGTCCGGCAAAAGCACAACTACGGTTTTACCTCTGTTTTCGGGACGTTTTGCTACTGAAATTGCCGCAAAAAGTGCGGCGCCGGACGAAATACCGACTGATATCCCTTCGTTTTTGGCGAGAAGTTTAGAAGTGTCGAAGGCGTCCTGATTGGCAACTCTTATTATCTCATCGTAGATTTTCGTATTAAGGACATCGGGGACGAAACCCGCGCCTATACCCTGGATTTTATGCGCGCCGGATCTTCCTTCGGAAAGAACGGGAGAATCTTCGGGTTCAACGGCGATTATACGGATATCGGGATTCTTTTCTTTCAGATACTCCCCCGCTCCGGTCAATGTGCCGCCCGTGCCTACTCCCGCGATGAAAAAGTCTGCGGCTCCGTCGGTATCGTTCCAGATTTCGGGGCCGGTCGTCGCTTTGTGAATTGCGGGATTTGCGGGATTTACAAACTGACCGGGAATAAAGCTGTTTTCAATTTCCTTTGCAAGCTCTTCCGCTTTCTGTATTGCCCCTTTCATGCCTTTCGCGCCCTCGGTTAAAACTACCTCTGCTCCGTAAGCTTTAAGGATATTTCTTCTTTCAACGCTCATTGTTTCTGGCATAGTAAGAATTACCCTGTATCCTTTCGACGCTCCGATAGCGGCAAGACCTATTCCGGTGTTTCCCGAAGTTGGCTCGATAATAACCGAGCCGCTCTTAAGAAGCCCTCTGTTTTCGGCGTCTTCTATCATCGCCTTTGCAATTCGATCCTTTACGCTTCCTGCGGGGTTGAAATATTCAAGTTTTACAAGTATTTTTGCGCCGAGTTCGAGTTTATTTTCTATATTTGCTATTTCTACAAGCGGTGTTTTGCCGATAAGTTCGGTTATTCCTTTATATATATTAGACATTTTTCATACCTCCGTTTGACGGTCATATGGCGTTGAAGCCGTTTTCGAGATCGGCGATGATATCGTCGATATGTTCCGTGCCTATTGACAGTCTGATCGTATTTTCATGTATGTTCTGTTCGTCAAGCTCTTCTTTTGAAAGCTGTGAATGCGTTGTTGACGCAGGATGTATAACAAGACTTTTTACGTCTGCGACATTCGCAAGAAGAGAGAAGATCTTAAGGTTGTCTATAAACTTCCACGCCTCTTCGCGGCCGCCCTTTATATCGAAAGTGAAAATCGAACCGCCTCCGTTGGGGAAATACCTTTCATAAAGCGCATGGTCGGGATGAGCGGGAAGAGAAGGATGGTTTACTTTCTCAACCTTAGGATGGTTTTTCAGAAATTCAACGACTTTTTTCGTGTTTTCGGCATGACGTTCAAGACGGAGAGAAAGAGTTTCAACGCCCTGAAGAAGCAGAAAAGCATTAAACGGAGAGATCGTCGCTCCCGTATCGCGCAAAAGTATCGCGCGGATATACGTAACAAATGCGGCGGGCCCTACCGCGTCGTAAAAAGATACTCCGTGATAACTCGGATTAGGAGCAGCGATATTGGAGTATTTTCCGCTTGCTTTCCAGTTGAATTTTCCCGATTCCACGATTATCCCGCCGAGAGTTGTGCCGTGTCCTCCTATGAATTTTGTTGCGGAATGTACGACGATATCCGCGCCGTGCTCGATCGGTCTGATAAGATACGGCGTGCCGAAGGTATTGTCGATAACTACGGGAAGTCCGTGTGTATGCGCGATCTGAGAAACGCTGTCTATATCGGGGATATCGCTGTTGGGATTGCCGAGCGTTTCAAGGAAAATCGCGCGTGTGTCTTTTGTTATCGCGTCTTCGACCTCTTTGAGATCGTGTATGTTTACAAACGTTGTTTTTATGCCGTACAGCGGAAGAGTATGTGCAAGAAGGTTGTAGCTTCCGCCGTAAATGGTCTTCTGCGCTACGATATGTCCGCCGTTTGCCGCAAGCGCTTCAATCGTATAGGTTATGGCTGCCGCGCCGGATGCAAGCGCAAGCGCCGCGCTTCCGCCTTCGAGCGCCGCAACTCTCTTTTCGAGAACTTCCTGAGTGGAGTTTGTAAGTCTGCCGTAAATGTTGCCCGAATCCGCAAGTCCGAAACGGTCCGCGGCGTGTTTGCTGTTATGAAAAACATACGAAGTCGTCTGATATATGGGGACAGCCCGCGCATCGGTTGCGGGATCCGCATTTTCCTGACCTACATGAAGCTGTAAAGTTTCAAATCTATAATTACTCATTTTTAATCTCCTTTTGCTTTCTTTCTTATTTTTGATACAGTAAATGCCCGGCAACTTATTTTAAGCTCCCGGGCAGTCGGAATACAATGAGGAATTTTCAAGTCAACATCGTATATTATCGAGGCGCAGTTGCAGGCAATCGAACGCCCCTTCCGAAGAAGGATCCCGGGAGCATAGCATTCGACAACACATGAAGATATTTCCGTTTAAAGTCGTATAGCCGATCATCTTTTGCGCCTCCTTTTTTCTGATTGCGGACATTATAGCATCATTTACCTACTATGTCAATAGGTTCACAAAAATTTCAAATTTCTTCGCCTGTTCTTTTCTGATAGTCCTCAAGGGCCAGCTTGATCGCTTCTTCCGCAAGAACGCTGCAGTGCATTTTGTAGTCGGGAAGTCCGTCGAGCGCTTCCGCGACCGCTTTGTTTGTAAGCTGTTTTACTTCGCTTACAGGTTTGCCTTTTATCATTTCGGTTGCCATCGAGCTTGAAGCTATCGCGCTGCCGCATCCGAAAGTTTCAAACTTTACGTCTTTGACTATACCGTCTTCTATTTTAAGATACATTTTCATGATATCGCCGCATTTTGCGTTGCCTACCTCGCCTATTCCGTTTGCGTCCTCTATAATGCCGACGTTGCGGGGATTGCGGAAATGATCCATTACTTTTTCGCTGTATAAAGCCATTTTTATGCCTCCTTATAAAATAAACTCTTTCTTTCCGTTAATAAGGTCTCTCCAGATCGGAGAAAATCCTCTTAAATATTCAACTACTTCTTTTACCGATTTTATAATATAATCCGCGTCACCGTCCGTAATGTCTTCTCCGATGCTCAGCCGCAGAGAACCGTGAGCCACATCGTGTACTCTGCCTATAGCGAGAAGAACATGGCTCGGATCGAGCGAACCCGACGTGCATGCAGAGCCGGACGACGCGCAGATCCCTCTGTCATCGAGAAGAAGCAGCAAAGACTCGCCTTCGATACCCTCAAAACAGAAGTTTACGTTGCCCGGAAGACGTTTCTGCAAATCTCCGTTCAACGCGGAATGCGGTATTTCTGAAAGACCGTTTATGATTTTATCACGTATTTTCGTGAGATACGCGGCTTTTTTTCCCATTTTAGCGTTTTCTTCTCTCAGAGCCTCCGCCATCGCGGCGATTGACGGAACATTTTCGGTTCCTGCGCGTTTTCCGCGCTCCTGAGCGCCGCCTTCTATGAGATTTGTCAGGCGTATCCCTTTCTTTGCATACAGAAAACCTGTTCCTTTCGGTCCGTGAAACTTATGTGCCGATGCGGAAAGCATATCTATATTGTCGCTCACGACATTTACGGGGATATTACCCACCGCCTGAACCGCATCTACATGAAACGTTACGTTTCTTTTTCTGCATATCTCGCCCAATTCCTTTATGGGCTGAATTGTGCCTATCTCATTGTTTGCATACATAACGGTAACAAGGCAGGTGTCTTCGCGTATAGCTTTTTCGGCTTCCGCAGGAATGATAAGTCCGTTTGTATGAACGTCCAGAAGAGTTATCTCAAACCCTTCCTTTCTCAGCTTTTCGAGCGTGTGCAAAACGGCATGGTGCTCAAAAGCGGAGGAAACGATATGCATTTTTCCTTTCTTTCGTCCCTCTGCCGCGGCAGATATTATCGCCTGATTATCCGCTTCGCTACCGCCCGAAGTGAAATAGATCTCTCTCGGCTCCGCGCCGATAACGGCGGCTATATCGGCTCTCGCCTTTTCGAGGACCTCTTTTGCCTGCTGTCCGTGAGAATAAAGGCTTGAAGGATTGCCCCACGCCTCTTCGGCAAGCGATATCATAGTTTTAACCGCAGCTGCACTCATTTTGGTGGTTGCTGCATTGTCTGCATAAATCATGTATCAAACCCCTTTCAAAGGATTACTGCCCATATTATACACCTATTCGCCTATATTGTCAATAGGTAAAAAATTTTTTTTACCTATTGACTTATCACGTTTCTTTATGATATAATAAAAAAAGAAAAGAGGCGTTTTAAATGATTTCCACAAGAGGAAGATACGCAATACGCGTGATGATCGACCTTGCCGAAAACGGAAACGGCAGTTTTATTCCTTTAAAAGATATTGCCGCAAGACAGGAAATATCGAAAAAATATCTTGAGATCATTGTAAAGGATATGGTCGAAGGCGGTCTTGTCGAAGCCGCAAGCGGCAAGAGAGGAGGATACAAGCTTTGCAGAAAACCCGAAGAGTATAACGTAGGCGAAATACTCGAGATTACCGAAGGTCCGCTCTACCCGGTCGCATGCCTTGCGGACAGCAAAAACGAATGTCCGAGAAAAGAAAAATGTCAGACGCTTCCTATGTGGGCAGAATACGATAAAATGATCCACGATTTCTTTTACGGCAAAAAGCTGAGCGATCTTTTACGGTCTGAAACGGAAGCGAAGATATGAAAATGCTGCTCGTGTTGTTATAATTAATAAATACAGACTGTTTTTATCAATATTTTTATTGACAAATTCAAAAAAATAGATTATAATACAAACAGCGAATCATAACTGAAAACTATTCTGGAAAGGAACATCGATATGAAAAAGATTATTTCCATGGCTATTGTATTCTTTATCGTTTTTGCTCTCTGTTCGTGCGGACAGCAGGCGGAGCAGGAAATAATACCCGATTATTCAACGGAGATCACGGGTATCGACTACCGCGGCGCGGAGTTCGTTTTTGTTCAGAGAAACGAGGAGCATTCAACGGGCGAAGAATACTTCGGTTACGTAGTAAACACCGAATTTGCCGATCTTGCCTCAAGACGTCTGAAGGACGTTGAGGATACTTACAATGTTGTTATAAAACTCAACACTTCGGGACAGGGACTTTCCGACCTGATAACGTCCTCTTCTATCGCCGGACTTATTCTTTACGATGCCGCTCAGTCTGAATCAAGCACGATAGCAAATCTTGCAAGAGCGGGATATTTATACGACTTTACTTATCTCGGTGATATTATCGATTATACAAAAGCGGATAAATGGGGAACGAAGGAAGACCTTAAACCGCTGTGCTGGGACGGAGGTCTTTTCGGCGTTATTCCGGCCGCATGGCCATTGCTGAAATACCGTTCGATCGACGGAGCAATGGTTGTTAACGAAACGATCATCAGCCGTCTGAGCCAGACAGACCCGAGAGAGTTTGTTGAGCGCGACGAGTGGACGTGGAGCAAACTTGAAGAGCTTATGCCCATATACAATCATATAAACGATGCAGGCGACGAGGTAAAGGCGCTTCAGACAACTATCCACTGGCTTTTCAGAACGATGCATACAACAAACGGCGAACCCGTTATTATTAAAGACGACAAGGGCGAGTTCCAGCTCAGTCTCCACTCCCCCATCACGTTTGAAGCTATGCAGACTGCATGGAACTGGACTTTCGGCGAGTATTCCACATACGTCAATATCGACCTGAACAATAACTGGACGAATATGCTGCAGGCATTTCTTGACGGAAAATCGGTCCTCACCCTGATGAACGGCACAGACCTTTGCGGAACAGACAACTCGATAGTATTCAACATGGATAATTTCGGCGTAGTTCCGTTCCCGCACGGTCCTAACGGAAGCGTTGCAAACACCGGCTCGACGATAACAACAACGAGATTTTCAACAGCAATCCCGTCTCTTTGCGCAAAAGACCCCGCTATGTCCGCAGTATTGCTCAACGCGATATACGAACCGCTCCCCGGATATGAAAATGAAGAAGATATTATCGATTATCTGAGAAAGCAGTATTTCTTTGACGACAGAGACGTTTACAACTTTGTGGATATGTATAAAACCGTACTTTACAATTACAGACACGAAGCATGTACGGACGTTTACATCAATATGAACAGCAGCAGAACGATGAGGGAAGCTCTTGACGCATATGCGGATGCAGACGAACAGAACAGAGTAAAATACGTTGTTAATATGGAAACTACTGCGGAGGAGATTTTCGGCTGACAATCCGCAATACGGTCAAATAACCTATAATATTTCGGGAGATTGTTATGAAAAAGATCGTAGAATTACTGACTATTGCCGCGATTATGCTCTCCGTATGCTCATGTTCGGCGCCCGTTGAGGTTTTTGACATGGATTTCAACGCATTTTCTTCTGTAGGCACCGATCTCGGCGGAAAAACGGTAGTATATGCAACGGCATATTCGGACGAAACCGTTCTCGGTTACGAGATCGGCACGGAATTTGCCGATCTTGCAAAAGAAGCCGTAAACCGAACGGAAAAAGAGCTCAACTGCAAGCTGGATATCGTTTACGGCGGATACGGCTTCGGGGAAATTATCGCCTCTTCCTATGCCGGTACGTTTTTATGCGATATCCTGTGCGGAAACACAAATTCGGCGACGGAAGCGATCCGTGCGGGAGTCCTTACCGGAATAAAATCGCTGGGAGGGATAATCGATTACAACGACAGCGAGAAATGGGGAAACAGAAAGCATCTTTTCGCATTATGCTACGAGGACGACGTTTACGGCGTTTTTCCCATATCATGGCCCCTGCTTACGCAGTCGCAGTTCGGATATCCTCTCGTTGTAAACGAGGATATAGTTTCTCAGCTTGCGCTGCCCGATCCGCGCGAATACGTTGAAACTGACGCATGGACCTGGGCGCAGTTTCGCAAATGTATAGAAGACTATACCGTAATCGAAAGCGGCGAAGTGAAAATCTACGGATTTTCAACAACCGACAGCGCATACGTTGAAATGTTTGTAAGATCAAACGGCGACCGTATGGTTGGAAGAGACGCAAACGGAGAATTTGTTTTCGGCTTTTCTTCCGATTCCGCGGCGGCCGCGATGGAAGAGGCAAGAGATATATTAAAAGGCAGTCTTTCCTATGCGGTTTATACCGCATTGCCTGTTCCTACCGTTGAAAAATTCGACGCAGGCGAGGCGGGAATGTGCTGTACTCCATACATTTTCGGAAAAGAAGACTTTTATATATCGAAATGTTTGAATAATTACGCCCTGCTTATATATCCCACCGGCCCGAACGCCGAACCGGGCTCTGCCTGTTCGGTATTTTCCGGTTACGGAAACTGCATTACTATCCCCGTACTTACCCACGATGCGGAAGCAACGGCAACCGTACTTGATAAGCTTTACGAGCCACTTACGGGATTTGAAACGTTTGAAAAGATAAAAGAGCATATGTCGCGCTATTATTTCTTTGACGAGCGTGACTGCGACAATTTCTACAAATTGTATCTTTCGTGGGACAATCTTTTCAACAACTGCAATATCGGCTCTAAATACAAGGAATTTATCACCTACAACGGATCGATAAGCAGTTACATCGAAAGCAACAGAGAATCTGCTGCGGAGATATTCGATAAATATGTAATGCCTGCCATTCGCGGCTCTGAAGCCGTCTGGGGCACGTTTGAAAACTGAAATATATAAACTGAATACAGAAAGAAACCGACCCGGCAGTTTTTGTTCGGGTCGGTTTTTGTTTTTCTTGAGGATTTTAACCTTTGCAGTCCGTAATTATATTGTATACGATCTCCGCGGAACGGCAAAGCTCGTCGGCGGTTGTCCATTCTTCAACGGAATGGCAGTTATTCATGCCGCAGCTTATAACAAGGCCGCAAAAGCCCCATTCAGACCAGTGATTGTTTGTTGAAGCGCCGTAAGTTTTTATAAACTCCGGCTTTACTCCGGCTTTTTCACACGCCTTTGCGTAATTCAGACATATTTCGCTGTCCTCTTCGGTCTTGAACGCTTTGCAAATTACGGTTTTCGAAAAATCGCAGCCAAGACCGTTTTTTTCGGCAACGGATCTCATTTTCGCGCCTATCTCGTCGGTTTTTGCGGTTACTTCACAATTGTTAAAGCCGCGTATCTCTCCCGTTACCGTGCATTCGGGAGGGACGATATTATCCGCTATACCGCCGCTTATGCTGCCGATATTCACAGTCATATCACCCGTTCTTCCGCAGGTGATGCCGTTTATCGCTTCGGCTGCGGTTTTTATGGCGTGAAGCCCTTCCTCGGGTGAAAATCCCGCATGAGCGGCTCTGCCCCTGAAAACAGCCCTGTACTGCACTATGGACGGCGCCTGAAAAGCCGCGCGCCCTACCCTGCCGTCTACGTCAAGCACATATACCTGTTTTGAATCGATCTTTGAATAGTCAAATCTCTGTATGCCGACGCAGTATTTTTCCTCGCAGACGTCAAAAACAAGTTCGACGGGACGGTGTGAAACGCCGTTTTCGATAACGTTTTTTACCGCGTGAATTATCGAGGCGAGCCCCGCAGCGTCGTCTGCGCCGAGGACAGTGTCTTTTGCGGAGGTTATCAGTCCGTCCGGATGAACGACCGCCTTTTTGCCGTGCGACGGTTCGACCGTATCAAGATGCGCGGAAAGAAGTATCGGCTCAAGCGACGGGTCACCGTCGATTTTTGCGTAAAGATTTCCGCATTTTCCGCCTATCATCTCCGCCGCGCAGTCCTCTTCAACGGCAATTCCGAGGCTGTTAAGCTCCGAAACAACTGCGTCTCTGACCGCATTTTCGTTGTAAGACGGACTGTCGCACGATACAAGGCGGCAGAAAAGATCGATAAGTATTTCTTTGTTTGCTATCATAGTCAGATCTCTGTAAAATGGTATTTTAAAGCATAGAAATCATGGCGCGGAAAATCGGGCGCAAAACCGACGTTCATAAACGTTGAACCCTTTGCAACAATGCCTTTTTCTTCGAGGCGATATGTCGCCTGCGGGTCAAGTCCCGCCATTTTTACGCGCTTGATTTCGTTATTGATTGATGAAAATCTGCGGTAGCAGATAAGCTCCGCTTTTGATTTATCCTTTGCAACTATCGCTTCGGTAAAGAATTCCGTTTCAAACGGACTGTCTATACGGTAAAGATCGCCCGTCAAAACGAGATCCTCCGATTTTTTGTATGCCTCTGTCTGACGTTTTACCGCGGCTTTTTCTTCTTCTGTAAATCTCGTTGAGTCAAGCTCATAGCCGGTTGCGCCGAGATGCGCTATGATCGCGCGCGTTTCAAACGGTGTTGTATGGTTCGTCTGATGATTGGGACATACGGAAACGTGGCACGACATGGACGAAAGCGGATAGACAACTGATGTGCCGTACTGAATTTTTGTCCTTTCCTCGGCGTCTGAGTCGTCGCTTGTCCATATCTGCGGGAAATAATACAGTACTGCAGGGTCAAATCTTGCGCCGCCGCCCGAGCAGCCCTCAAAAAAGACGTCGGGATGTCCGTTTACTATACGTTCGCAGATATCATAAAAACCGAGAGCGTAGCGATGGGCAAATTCCATCTGTCTTTCCGCTTCGAGGCAGTATGACCACGACTCGGTAACGTTGCGGTTGTAATCCCATTTAACATAGTCTATCTCATTGTTTTCTATAATGTCGCTTACCGCCTTAACGATATGGTCGCGGACGTCTTTTCTCGTTAGATCAAGCACGAACTGATGACGGCTGTAGCAGCGTTTTCTGTCAGGAACGCCGATTGTCCAGTCGGGATGCGCGCGGAAAAGGTCGGAATCTTCGCTGACCATCTCCGGCTCGAACCATAGACCGAACTTCATACCGAGAGAGTGGACGTGGTCGATAATGGCTTTAAGCCCTCCGTGAAGTTTTTCGGTATTTACGACCCAGTCGCCGAGCCCCGAAGTATCGTTGTCTCGTTTGCCGAACCAGCCATCGTCAAGGACAAGGGTGTCTATACCGAGTCCGTTTACTGCGTCGGCAATGGCGCAGAGCTTGGGAACGTCAAAGTTGAAATACGTTGCCTCCCAGTTGTTTATAAGCAGCGGACGAGGCGATTTTACGAAGCGTTTATTGATAAGGTGTTCGCGGTAAGCGTCGTGAAAAGCGCGGCTCATGCCTCCGATGCCCTCGTCGGAATATGCGATAACCGCTTCGGGCGTTTCGAATTCTTCGCCCGGAGCAAGTTTCCAGTTGAAATCAAAATCGTTAATTCCTCCCGTCAGCTGCGTTGTGCCGTCGGGATTGACTTCGGCCTTAAGGACGTAAGACGAACTGTAAACGAGATTTACGCCAATTGCTTCTCCGTGGCTTTCCGAAGTATCTGGGCGGAGCAATGCCATAAACGGGTTAAGCGTTGCGGAAGAGGTCGTGCGTTTCGAGTCTATCGAAACTACGCCGTGATGAAGAGGAATACGGTCGATATGACGTTCCTTTGCCCATACGCCGTAAAGCGAGAGCATTTCGTAGCTGCGGTCAGGCAGAGCGAGAGAAAAAGAATATGCTCTTTCAAGTCTTATTTCCGACGCGCCGAGATTTTTATAAACTGCTCTTCTAGCTATAACAGAGCAGTCGTCGTAGACGGTATAGTATAAATCCGCCGCAAAACGGTTTAGTCGGTCTTTAAGATGGATTATAAGCGTTTCGCCGCCGTCAAGAGAAGGCATTCCGGATATTTTCGGTTTGAGCGAAACGACCTCATAAGAGTCGAAAAGAAGTTCGCAAAGGCGGTCTCCTGAAGGATTTACGACCTGGACTGCGGGTTCGCGGTAATCTCCCGTACCGAAAAACGAAAGCTCGGATGGATAAGCGTTATACGAGGGAACGTTGTCTATCCCAGGAGGGGTCGCTGCCATAGAAGTTGCGCCGAAAGCACGGGTGAAGCGCAGATCGTCCGAACCTATCGGAGCGCCGAAATAAAGATGTTCGGGATATCCGAGATCGTTTATCCAGAAAGCGTAGCAGAGATTTTTGCCTGTAAGCGTGAATGTCTTTGTTTCGTTATTGTAATTTACCGACATATTTTTCTCCTTTTGACGTTTTTCAGATCGAGTGAAGAACGTTATTTTATACAGTATACCATTTTTCTCGGCTCTTGTAAAGTATTAATTTCGATTTTTATTCGGCAAAACGGTTTTTCCGTTCGCCTTGTAAGTTAAGCTCGGATTCCGTTTTGTTTAATGTGCAAAAAAAGCGGCGAGTGGCTATCATGGGCCCGAAGCAGAGACATCCGAGCATATTCCACCAGAACATATGTTTCCACGAAGTATGCGGACCTTCAAGATGCATTTCCTCCGCCTTTGTTTTCAGCTCTTCGGCAATATTCGCCATCCATACGAGCGTATAGATAAACAGCGTAGGTATTCCGAGCAGATATGCCTTCCAGTAGGGTCGGACTTTATGCCCGAGAATATATTCGAGCTCTTTCTGAAGTCCGCCGAACGGCATATACAGAAGAAAAAACAGCCCCGCCGTAAAAAAATCGATGAATCCGAGCAAGAATCCCGGACGGTTTGTATGTTTGAATCTCATATTGTTTTTTCTCTCCGATTCATTTGATTATTATGTACTATTTTACACCTGATTTGATAAAATGTCAATAATATTCACAAAAAATGAATTTTCCTATTGACATATCGCGAAATATATAGTAAAATATGGAAAGTATCTGTATACATATACAGCAGAACAGTTATTACATCCGATATAAAAAAAGCGAGGAGATTTTCATGAAAACCTGTATCAAGATTTTATGCATGCTGCTGATTTCGGTTTTAGTCCTTACCGCATGCGGCGGAGAACTTGCCGAAACAATTCCCGAATACAATTTCGAAGAAGGCGTCTCGGATACCGACCTTGACGGATTCAAGCTGGTATGGGGCTGGGGCGGCACTGAGGGAAGCTCCGTATTCGGATTTATTCCCGACACTCAGCTTGCTGACATGGTACTTGAACGAAGAAGAGAAGTAGAGCAGAAGCTCAACTGCAAAATCGAACATGCACAGTCTTCGAATATGATGGACAATTTCCGTTCAGGCATACTTGCGGGTTTTCAGGATTATGACATAGTTTCGGGAGGCGGTGCGCTTCGCAACGATGCCCGTGCAAGAAACCTGATGGGACTTTCGTCGCTCCTCGATGTAAAAAACACTGACAAATGGGGCACACCGAACATGCTTCTTCCGATGCTTTGGAATGACGACCTTTTCGGCGTAGTTCCCTTTGCATGGCCCGACCTTGTTTACAGACTTTCAGGCCATATCCTTGCCGTTAACGAAAACCTCGTTGTAAGACTCGCGCAGACCGATCCGCGTGAATTTGTTGAAAACGGTCAGTGGACGTGGGATAAATTTGAAGAAGTTATTCAGGCGTATACGTTTACCGAAGGCGAAAGAACGGTATACGGCGTAAGAGTACATCTGCCATATTACGCAATAGACTGTCTGCTTTCAAACGGCGTTGCCGTTTCGACGTATCAGAACGGCGAAGTTGTTGCCGGCGTATACACCGAAGCCGGAAGAGAAGCGATGGAACGCTGCCAGAAGATGTATTATGAAACAAGCCATGACTATTTCCATCCGTATACAGACTCCGTAGGCGACGACGAATTTGTAAACGGCGAATGCGTTATGTATCTTACATGGATGAACGAGCTTACGGGAAGCACCAGATGGATCATGTATAATATGGATAACGTAGGCGTTCTTCCCTTCCCGCAGGGTCCGAAAGCAACTCCGGGCAAATATCTCTCATATAACGAAGGATTGCTGCTTTGTTTCGGTATTCCCGTAAACGCAAGAGACCCGATCGCCTCCGCGCTTATTCTTTCGGAAATGTGCGAACCTTTTGAAGCATACAAAACGAAGGACGATATAATAGACTACATGGCAACTCAGATATTCTTTGACAGAAGAGACGCCGAGATAGTTGTAAACGAAGTTACAAATACCGAATACGGCTTCTTTGACGAAGGCGCGCGCGGCGTGCTCGAAGGTATAGGAAATACGCAAACGCCGGTATCAACGGTGCTTGAATCCAACCTCAGCAAATACGAAACGATCGTTGAGGAATACATGATGCCCTGTTACCGCGCAATGGACGCGGTTTACGGAGACTGATCATGAAGCAGTCGACCGTTGACAGAATACGCAGATTTACCGAGGAGCGCGACTGGGATAAATACCATACTCCCGCCAACCTCGCAAAATCGATTTCCATAGAAGCTAACGAGCTTCTCGAATGCTTTCAGTGGAGCGACGACAATTACGATATTGCACACGTAAAGGAAGAGCTTGCCGATGTTATCGTTTATTGCCGCAATCTGCTTGACAAATTGGGTCTTGACGAAGATGAGATAGTCATGGAAAAGATGAGCAAAAACGAAGCGAAATATCCGGTCGAAAAAGCGAAGGGAAAAACCGATAAATACGATAAACTGTAACGCAAATTACACAATACGGAAAAAAATCCTCGGGACTGATTGTTCCGGGGATTTTGTGATATTTACTTCCGCAATCGAAATCGCGATTTTACCATTATGTGCCGAGCGACAGATACCTTTCTTTTGATAGTATACAGGAAACGATTTTTTTCGGCGCGCCGTCCCACTGACGGACCGTATCTTCGTAACGGTCGAAAACAAACCCGAATTTTTCAGCAAGGTTTTTCGATTTTTCATTGTCGTCAAAATACCCGTAGCGAAAATCTGCCGCTCCGAGTTTATTGAAGGATAGATCGAGGAGCAAAGAAAGGATCTCTTTGCCGTATCCCCTGCCCTGAAATGCTTTTCCGATGCATATGCCGCATTCTTCCCAGTGTCCCTGCCCATTATCTCTTATCGCGCAAAGCCCTGCCGCCTCGTCGGTGTCTTTCAGGGCAACGAACCACGCGAAATGCTCCTTCTGAAAAGCGATGCTTCTTTTGCATCTTGCGATCGCGTCTTCCAAGGTAAGAGTCGGCTGAAAAAGCATCCACTTATAGACTTCTTCGTCGCCCCAGACGTGTTTGAGCATGGAGGCATAATCTTCCTCCCTTGCTTTTCTGAGGACTATGCCTTCTCCCCTCAATACTTCATACGATTTTTCACTGCTCATGATTTAACCGCCGATATTGAAATTCAGCTCTCCGTTAAAACACGTTCCGTCCGTTTCAACTATGATATACACCGTGCCGTCGTTTATACCTTCAAAAGACGATTCCGCCGATCCGCCGTCGCTCAATGAAAACAGCTCGGTCTTTTCACCGTCTTTGTCGTAATACACTTTCAGACTGCCCGTTTCGAGCTTTGCCGAATAATCAAGCCGTTCGGACTCTTTTTTGTTCATCACAAAGACCATGCTGCCATCAAAGGAATAAAAATTCATAAATGCAGACGACGGTTCGTTTGAGTGAACGAATCCGACTGCTTTATAATGCGATACGTATTTACCGCAAGAAGAGAGAGAAAGAATTACTGAAATAAGCAAAAGAAAAACAAGCGCGGTTTTGATTACTCCGGCTGATCTGACTGTTTTCATAAAATCGATCTCCTTTTTAATTATTTCCCGTTGTATTATACTCTTTTCGCAGCAAAAAGTCAACCTTAAATATCATTTTGTGGTTGACATAATATGAAAAATATGATATATTTTAATATATAAAGCGAAATAAACGGGAGGCAGTAAGAAATGAAAAAGCTGACGTCGGTAATTATATTGATTATTGCCCTTTTAGCCGTATGTTCATGCGCGCAGAAAGAGCAGGAAGAGTTTCTTTTGGAATTTGATACGTTGCAGAGTTCCGAAGTAACCGATCTTAACGGATACGAATGTCCGATCGTTCAGGATTACGACATAGACCATCCGTTTCAGTATCCCGTCGGAACGCTTATGGGTGATATGTATCTTCAGAGACTTAAAGATATATCGAACGAATATAACTGCGATATAACCGTACAGACGATACAGGGAAACGAGACCGCAAGAATCGCCTCAAACCTTTACGTAGGTGAAATCGCATGCTCCCACTCGCCTCACAATCCCGCAAAAGACGGCCTTTACTACCCTCTTGACGTGCTGAAAGATTATCTCGACTATACTAATGCGGAAAAATTCGGAAGCCCCGGCATACTTGAGCAGGGAATGTTCGACGGAATACCGTATACGGTATCGCCCGTTTCGTGGCCCGGAAAACAAAAGCTTTACGCATACAATATTTTTGCGGTAAACGAAGACACCGTTTCAAAATACGGGCTTACCGATCCCCGAGAATACGTTGAGCGCGGCGAATGGACGTGGGAGACTTTTGAAAAAGCTTTGCCCGATTATCAGGTCGTTGACGGCGAATATACGTCGACCGCGATGAATTTAACGTGGACGATCCTTGATTTTGTTATGATGAACGGAGTTGACTATATCTCCGTTTCAGACGACGGAAATGTTGCTCCGTCTCTTGACTCGCAAAATGTGATCGACGCTTTTGACTGGTGTTCAAAGCTGCTTGCAAACCATGCGGATATAATCAGTTATCTCGGGCACTACGATATGGTCGCGGGATTTATCAACGGAAATATAACTCTTGCGCAGACCTCTTTTTCGCATATGATAAACGAAATGATATACGACGTTGACAATTACGGCGCAATTCCGTTTCCGTGCGGTCCAAACGGCACATACGGAGAATGGGTCAACGCTTATTCGGGAGCCGACAGTATGGCAATATGGGTAAACGCAAAGAAACCCGAAGCCGCCGCCGTGATCATCGACAGAATATTCGAGCCGTTTGAGGGCTATGAAACTCCTGACGAATTGCAAAACTATGCGTCAACAATATTTTACGATCGCCGTGACGTTGAGCTGTTTACCACGTTTATGAAATATTCAAGGTGGAATTACTATACGCTTGGGATATGGGATTATTTTTCGAGCGCCACCGACTGGGCAAAAAGAGGAAAAACGGGCGCGGAGATCGTTGACAGATTTGCGGACGCCGTAAACGAACGCGTAAAGCAGTATGTAAAACCTAATGCGGAAACAATTCTGCAGCTTTATGAAGAAGAGAAAAAAGACTGAAACATAAACTTACATTATTGATAATTGCGGAGGTTGAAAATGAAAAGGACATTATCTTTATTGCTGGTCGTACTGATGATTTTTGCAATGTGTTCGTGCTCGCAGACAGCGAAAGAAGAATTTCTTGAAGATTTCAACGCGGGTATGGGCGGAAGCAAAACGGATTTCGGCGGATTTGAATGCACGATAATGCAGAATCACATGGCTGAAACATCCCCGACAAGCCTTTTTTCATATCCTTCGGGCACGCTTATGGAGGATATGCTTCTTGAAAGGATAAAAGAAATAGAAAAGGATGTCAACTGTAAAATAACCGTTAAAACGGACGGCACGATACGCCTTGACAGTATTGTTCCCGTGCTGGCGAGCGGCTCGTTTGTTGCGGATATTCTGTTTACGTCCGGTCAGCAGTCGTTTGTCCGAGCCGGTTTCTGTTTCCCGCTCGACGCCGTGCAGGATTACATTGACTATACCGACGAGGAGAAATACGGCGGATACGGTCTGCTTGAACCGGGTATATACAAAGGCGAAGTTTACAGCGTTTCGCCCACAAGATGGCCGGGCAAACAGATAGTTACGTCTTACGGCGTATTTGTTGTAAATGAAAATCTCGTGGCGCGCTACGGAAAGACAGACCCGCGAGACTACGTTGAAAACGGCGAATGGACGTGGGACACTTTTGAAAGAATTATTCCCGATTATCAGATAGATGACGGCTCCGTTAAGGCGACCGCTCTCAATATTACCTGGGGCATAATGGAATTCGCGTTTATGAACGGATTGCAGTATTACACGATCCAGGACGACGGAACAATCCTTCCCGCAATAGATTCGCCCGAAGTTGCCGAAACGCTTGACTGGTGCGCAAAGCTTTTCACCGAAAACAAGGATTATATCACGTTTGACGGGCACGATACGATGCTTGCGAAGATGCTCAACGACGAACTCGTAATGTCCAAGACCGCGGTAGACCATATCATAAGGTTTATGAGCTATAAGCTTGACAATTTCGGCGTTGTTCCCATGCCGTGCGGTCCGAAAGGCACTTACGGTGAATGGGCGAACGCATACCATGAAAACATCGCGTTTATGATACTTTACAATACGATGGAAGAGGTTTGCGCGGCTACCGTTATAGACCGTCTTTGCGATCCTTTCAGGGGATATGAAACGGAAGACGACCTGAAAGAGTATATGTCCGACATATTCTTTGACGAGCGCGATATAGACATGATAATGAATTACTACAAAAATACGCGCTGGGCATATCAGAGCGTAACGAGCATATACGACTTTTTCAACAACGCCACAACCGCAACGTCAAACGGAAAATCCTCCGCTGAAATACTTTCAAGTCAGGCGGAAAGAGTTAACGATTCGATTATAAAAGAAATTATTCCGAACGTTGAGATACTTGAAAGTCTGAAAAACGACGGCAACAACTGATTTCTTCCTATTTTAACTCTGTAGGAGCATAAAATGGCGAAAAAAGGACGCAGCGAACCGAATATTTTCGGCGGAAATACGCATTACGACGAAAACGGAAAGAAAACGGGATACAGCTCACCCGGCATTTTCGGAGGATATACCACTTACGACAAAAACGGCAAAAAAACAGGTTCGTCAAGCCCCGGTTTTTTCGGAGGGTATACGCACTACGACGCAAGCGGAAAGAAAACGGGAAGCAGTTCCCCGGGCTTTTTCGGCGAGTATATCAATTACGACAAAGACGGAAGAAAAACCGGTTCGACGACCCCCGGTATATTCGGAGGCTATACTCACTACGGTGAGCAAGGCAAAAACGATAGCAGCTCTCCGGTTTTCTTTGACGGATATACCTCTTACGGAAGAGAAAGCAGCAAAACAGATTCGTCAACGCCCGATCTATACGGAGGAAATACCCGCTGCGGTGCAGGTGAAAAGGAAACGGAAAAAAAATCGCAGCTTATCGAGCGGGCATACGAGCTAAACCATAACGCCGCGACGAGCAAAACCGTTTCTGCGGATAATTCCGAGAACAATACAAACAACAGCTCCGAAGGGTGCTATATAGCCACATGCGTTTACGGTTCGTATGACTGCGCGCCGGTCATGACGCTGAGACGGTTTCGCGACGGTTTTCTGAAAAAGCATATTTTGGGAAAAGCGTTTATTAAGATCTATTATGCGGTAAGCCCGAAGCTCGTTGCGCTTTTCGGTAATAACAAGCCGGTCAAAACGCTGTGGAAAGCTTTTCTTGACAAAGCGATTGCCCTTCTTGACAAGCGAGGACATTAAGATTAAGCAAAAATTTTTGCCTGTCCGACAAATTCGGACAGGCGATTTTTGTATTTTACCTCATTTTTTTGCAACTTACCCCCTTAAAAATGCAACTTACTTCAAGAGGGGTTGACGAATCGGAGTTTTTAGGTTATAATTCAGTCACAAATCAAGATTACTTCTTTCATTTATAGATTTTTTCATGTTTTTTACTCCTTTCTATTAAATGCTGAAAAGCTCCGAGCGAATCGGAGCTTTTTTTCATTGTATTTATATTTTTTATTCGCCGTAAACGGCAAGACGCGCCTGATAGTGAGGCATCATATATTCTTCAACGATTTTGTCGTAAGCGTCGTCGAGAGAATCGAGGATCTGCTGTATGGAATCGTGAGTATTGAAAACGTTTTCGAGCGCTTTGCGCGCGCCTTCCTTAAAGAAGCCGTATTCGGTATCGCGGACGGATGCGAGAATAACTTCGGTATCGCGTCTGTCGTGGAAGACCTGCTTTGTCATATATTCTATAATGTCGTCTTTCGTTTTATACTCGTCAAACGGTTCGTAAAGCGCGGAAAGGATCGCCGCGGAAGCTTCAGGGTCTGCGGCGTTGGCGGGAATGCCGGTTGCAAAGGCAAGTCCTTCATGATAAGAAAGATATTTGCCCGGAGTTGCGTGAGGACCCTGCGGGAACGGGAGAACGCCTACGTTATCCATATTATACATGATATACGTAGTATCGCTCGTAAGCTCGTACGTCCATGTGAGATACATGACCGCTTCTCCGCCTATAAACTCGTCGTGACCGGTAGAGTCGGTCTGCGGGTGGAAGCAGTGTCTGTGAGTGACCTGGTATGTTTCCTGCGCGCGCTGCATCGCTTCTCTTCCGATATCGGTATAAAGGCCGCAGACGACTTGCCCGAGCTCGATCGTTGAGAGCGCGACGCCGCTTGACAGGAAGAAATTGATCGAATAATACGGCAGATGACATCTGAGCGCGTAAACGGTGTATCCGCCGGCATCGTATGTATACTCTTCAA
The DNA here is from genome assembly GCA_017427285.1 of Clostridia bacterium. GTDB lineage: Bacteria > Bacillota > Clostridia > Oscillospirales > UBA644 > HGM12619. Next base: position 34,964 of record JAFRTE010000046.1, on the reverse strand, counting down.
GCTTTTCTTCAAAAAGATCCCACGTCCAGGTATTGTTTTCAACAAATTCGCGCGGGTCGGGCTGCGCAAGGGATGCTATAATGTTTTCATTGACGGCGAGAAGATGACCGGGTGTTCTGAAAACGAGTTCGGGCCATGCAAACGGAACAACGCCGTATACGTCATCATTCCAAAGCATAGACTGCAGCATGTTGGGCGTGCCCCATTTATCGGTATTCTGTATATCAAGAAGGTCTTTAAGCCCAACAAGATAGCCCGCGCGGACGTCGGAAACGAGATGATAGCCGTCACCCTCCATAATGTCAAACGGCTGAACGCCCGACATTACGCCTGCGCGCAGCATGCCGATTATGTTGTCGGGGTCATAATGAATATCTATTTTGCAGTTAAGCGAATTTTCAACGTCTTTAACGCGCCACATCGCAATATCGGCGTTTGCGGTATCGGCAACGAAGCCGAGGACAGACTCGCCCGCGGTGCCGGACCAGCCGAAAACAGCGGTATATCCGCCGAGGTCGCCCTCCTGCGTGTCAAACCCGTATTCGGGCACAACTTCGGACGTTTCGGACTGACACGATGAAAACACGAAAACAAGAACGAACAGTAAAGCAAAAATTCTGATAAGCTTAGGCATTTAATAAACCCCATCCCTATTTTTATTTATATTATAACCTAAATAACGGTGAAATGTCAAGAGTAAAAAAGTGTTTTTGTATTTTTGGGTAAAAAACCGCCCCCCCTGCAAGAACGGGAGGCGGAAAATGAAATGGGTGGAAGGAATAATCAGTTTCTCGTAACATGGACCGGATCGGAATATGCGATATCGTCCCATGTGTCGGTATAGTAAATATAAAAGGTGATCTCAACGTCATCGAGATGTTCGATCTCGTTTTCTTCAAGGTCGCTGTCGAAGAAATAGAGCTTCTGAAGCGCATGTTTGCCGGCGGGGACAGAAACGGAAAAGATCGGGTCAAGCATAAAACCGTTAACGGAAACGTTGCGCGCGCTTACGGTGACTGCGGCGTCGTTTTTATTGTAAATATACACAACGACGGATTCGCCGAGAAATTCGTCTTCGTCAATGCCTTTTGTGACGATCAAAACTCCGTTATCGTTGTATGCTTCAACGCCGGATTCGTCGTAAGTATAAACAAAACCGTCAGCGGCGGAAGTTTCGATGCGGATCATATCGCTTTGGCAGATAAGATCCCACGAGTCGTTTTTATAAACGATAAAATCGAGCTCTATATCTGCGATAACGGAAATGCCTCGCTCTTCAAGGTCGGACTCGGATAAAGAAATGTAATCGTTTGCCTTCTTGCCGGCGGAAACGTCGGTAAAGAGATATGAAGAGATAGCGTATCCGTTTACGGAAACACTGTTAACAGTGACTTCAACATCTTCTTCCGTGTCGTTTTCGATAAGGAATTTGAGCTCGGGTCCGAAAAAAGCGTCCATATCAAGCTCTTTTACGGTAATTTTTATGCCACTGTCTTCGAATATAACGTGGGATTCAACTGTAGCCGCGCCTGAAGGCGACGATGTCTCGGGGGTTTCGGTTTCATCGGGCTTTTCGGTTTCTTCGGTGTTGTTTTCACTCGGTTCCTGCTGAGACTGCGAAGTTTCGGGCTTGTCTTCCGGTTCGTTTCCTCCCGAAGGGGCGTCGGTGCATGAGGTAACAAAGGAAATGGCCATAGCCAAAACCAAGATCAGGATGAAAAGTTTTGTAAATTTCATAGAGCTTCCTCCCTGTTATTTATTATATTTTATGCTAAAAGCATTTGTTTTTTCGTTCCTTTTTGCAGTGCTCGATATTGCCGCAGCGGTAGCAAAGCTCGTTTTCGCAAATATCGCCGTTTATAAAAGATACGATGTTTTCAACGGTGGTTTTTGCGATACTGTCAAGCGCTTCCGTTGTAAGATATGCCTGATGTGAAGTAACTATAACGTTAGGCATCGTTATAAGACGGGCGAGAACGTCGTCTGCAAGGATATGTCCCGAACGGTCCTCAAAAAAGATATCCGCCTCTTCTTCGTATACGTCAAGGCATGCGGCGCCGATCTGCCGCTGCTTTATACCTTCAAGCAGAGCTTCCGCGTCGATAAGCGCGCCCCTGGAAGTATTTATCACAACAACGCCTTTTTTCATCCTTGCTATTGCCGCGGAATCGATGAGATGACGCGTTTCTTCCGTAAGCGGACAGTGAAGAGAGACGATATCGCTTTTTTCGAGAAGCTCGTCAAGCGGAAGATACTTTATAAAGCTGCTCTCGGAGGGATATTTGTCGTAGGCGAGCACGTTCATGCCGAAGCCGTGGCAGATATCCGCAAAAATACGGCCTATTTTGCCCGTACCGATAACGCCTACTGTTTTGCCGTGAAGATCGAAGCCGATAAGTCCGTTCAGCGAAAAATTGTTGTCTCTTGTACGGTTATACGCTTTATGTATGCGTCTTACAGAAGTTAAAAGCAGCGCCATTGCATGTTCGGCAACGGAGTAAGGCGAATATGCGGGAACGTGGACGACGTGTATTTTGCCGAAAGCGTGTTTTACGTCAACGTTGTTGTAACCCGCAGACCGAAGCGCGATAAGTCTGACTCCGTTTTTGTAAAGCGCGTCTATAACAGCCGCGTTTACCGTATCGTTTACAAAAACGCATACGGCGTCGCTGCCGGCGGCAAGATTTACGGTATCTTCATTGAGTTTTGTTTCGTAAAACCTGAATTCAAGCCCGTTTTGACGGTCGTATTTCTCAAAAGAGGCGATATCGTAAGGTTTTGAGTCGAAAAAAGTGACTTTCATGCGGATGATCCTTTCGGGGATTTACAGAAGCTCGGAAAGCGAATGAATTTTAAAAAACGAAGTTTCGGGGTCCGAACCGGGCGTTGCGGCGATAAGGACGGGGGTAATGCCGAATTTTTCGGCGCCTGCGAGATTTTCCGGTCTGTCGTCTATAAATACCGTCTTGTCTGCGTCACATCCGCATTTTGAAAGCGCGTCGGCAAACATTTTCGGGTCCGGCTTATAGACGCCTAGATCGAAGCTGTAAGTTGCAAACGAAAAATATTTATCGAGGCCGTGTTTTTTCAGCTTCGTTTCAAGACTTGGCCAGGTATCTGAAATAATGCCGAGAGAAAAATGATCGCTCAATTTTGAAAGGACCTTTACGGCGTCGTGGTATTTTACGTAGTTTTCGGCATTGAAAGTATGGTCTTTTGCAACGGAAACTATCTCCTCGTCGGTCAGTCCGAGACCAAGAGAGGATGAAAACATTTCGTAAAAATGCTTTATCCTTTCAAGTTCGACGTCTTCGTCATGACACAGATGATTATGAAGGAGATACTCCTCCCCTTTCATACGGGCTTCTCTTATCTGCGAAGCGGTATATTTTTTAAACCGCTCGCCCGCGACCTCGAGGAATCTGTTTGTAAACATCCAGTCCCCCGAAGCGGGATAAAAAACGGTATAGCCGATATCGAAAAAGACGACCTTTTTATCTTTGAGTATCGCGTGCATTTTTTCTCCTTACGCCCGTCCGGCAGATCTTACCAGATGCTGATCCTCTTTTCGGGAGCGATATACATTTTATCGTTTTTAGTCACGTCAAAAGCATCGTACCACTCGGAGAAGTTTCTCGGGGACATATTCGCCCTTAAAACTGCGGGAGAATGGACGTCGCTTGCAAGAAGAAGCTGAATATATTCTTCTTTTGCCTTCATGCACCATACGCGCGCCCAGTTTTTGAAATATGCCTGAAAATCGGGTTTTTCAAGAGTATGCATGATCTCGAGCGTTACGCCCATACCGCCGTTATCGGCGATATTTTCGCTTACTACGAGTTCGCCGTTAACTTTTCCGCCGTGGAATTCTATGCCGTCAAACTGCTCTATCATGCCCTTTGTGAGTTCTTTAAAAGCGGCGAAGTCCTCTTCGGTCCACCAGTTTTTAAGATTACCGTGTTCGTCGAAGTTTGCGCCGTTGTTATCGAATGCGTGAGATATTTCGTGTCCGATAACCGCGCCGATACCGCCGAGATTTTCGCTTACGCTCTGTTTAAGCGAGTAAAACGGCTTCTGAAGGATCGCGGCGGGGAAGGTGATATCGTTGCTGCTGGGATTGTAGCATGCGTTTACCATATGTCCGGGCATGACCCACTCTGTGCGGTCTACGGGCTTTAGAAGTCTGCTTATGCCCTCTTTGTTGCGGATCGCGGAGAGTTTCTGCATAGCTTCGAAATACGAATCGCCCTCGTCGAAAACGAGCGTTGACCAGAATTCCTTTACGGAATCGGGATAACCCATTTTAATTTCGATCGCAGAGAGCTTTTTAACTGCTTCTTCTTTTGTAGACTGAGCGAGGAACGTGTTTTTACGGACTCTGAGCTTGTAAGTTTCAATGATCTTCTTTACCATATCTACAACGTCCTTCTTTGCCTCTTCGCCGAAGTACGTTCTGCCGTAATAAACGCCTACCGGCTCAGAATACGTCATAGACGCTACTCTGTACGCCTGTTTTTCGATCGCGGGGTCTGCCGCAACGCCCGTAAGTACTTTTCTGTAAGTTCTGCCGAGAGACGCAAGTTCTTCGGAAAGGCATGCGGTGCTGCCGATGAGGGCTTTGACGTACGCCCAGTGGATATACATTTCAAAGTTTTCGGCAGAATAGTATCCGCTCATTTCCTTTATCGCCTTCGGGTCGTAAACAATGATCGTATCGGGCGCCTTATCTCCGTAAAGATCGGCAAGGAGCTTTTTGATGTCAAACGGAGCAACGTATGAAGCAACTTCATCAACGCTCATCGGATTGTGACATTTATAATATTCGGACCATTCAACCTGACTCTTTACCTTCGCTGCAACGAGCGCATCAAATGCAAGAGTATCTTCGAGATACTTTTTCTGTTCGCCCCCGGACAGCTGTGTAAAGCTTAACACCTTTGCAGCCATATCCGAATAAACGGCAAGAAGCTGTTTGCCCGCGGGATTGTCGTCTGCATAATAAGTTGTATCGGGAAGGATGATATCGGGGCCGAGAACGATAACGGAATGCTTTTCGGCGTTTTCCATATCCGGCTGAACGCTGAGCTGTATCGGAAGATTGATATCGTTTACGGTAAAATATGCGGCGATATCGTTAAGATCTTCGGGGGTTTTTACCGATTTTATTTTTTCGAGAAAACCGAGCGCGGGAGTTATGCCCTCTCTGTTTCTTCTTTCGGTATCAAGAACCTTTTTATACAGCGAAATCGCATATTTCATCTCGGGGATATCGGTCGTTTTTTCACCTTTTGCAAAAGCGGCGAAATCCGCCATCATTATTTTTTCAACGTCCTGGTCAAGATCCGAAAAGCCGCCGGTTGTGGGTCTGTCGTCGGGAATTACGGCCGTTTTGAGCCACTCGCCGTTGACCGCTTCGTAAAGGTCGTCCTGAATTCTGATGTTTTCTTCACTCATCGTTTTATATCTCCTTTGTTTATTCTGAAAATACAATAATTATTACTCTGTAAAGGTATTGGATTTTACATCGCGCTGACAAATGCTCTGAAAATCTTTGCGTGGTCGCTGCTTTTATTGAAAAGTCTTTCGGGGGTGCCATTGAACTGCCCAGAGAAACCTGCTTTTCGGTCTGTAAACCGCTTCGGTTATCCCGTCCGGCGAAAACGCCATAGCTTTCAGCTCGTCGGACAGCGTTTTTATCGCCTGATGGTGACTGCTGTTGACCTGAAGCGTTTCGTTTTTCAGATATTCAAAAAGCGGCGTGTCTTTTAATACGGATACCGTATGGGACGGGACGTCGTAAGGGGGCTGCTGACGATGGACGATATCCGAAGGGCGCTGTGTGGGAAGATCCTGATATAAAGTTCCTCCGAGAGCCGCATTAATAAGCTGGATCCCGCGGCAGATGCCCAAAACGGGCTTATCATACCCCAAAGCCGCTTTAAAGACCGCAATTTCAAGCTCGTCGCGCTTTTGACATACGTCGTTTAAGCCCTCAATCGGCTCTTCTCCGTATATTTCGGGAGATATATCCTGCCCTCCCGTAAACAGAAAACCGCTGCAGAATGAAAGTATTTTTTCAATGTCTTGTTCATCCGTTGAAAACGGCAATATGACAGGAACCGCACCTGCCGCCAAAATCCCGTTCATATAACCGGGAAGCATCCAGATGCTGTCTTTGGCTTCGTCCCAGAGCGGCAAAACTCCGACTGTCGGTTTCAATAAGCAACACTCCTTTTACCCGGAAAACTCAGATCAAACTGTTCCGCCGTAAAGCAGATACGCAAAAACGAGAAGCGCGGTCTGAACGACGAGAAATACGGGGAAGAACAGCTTGAAATACCAATGCTTCGTTTTATGTCTCATCAGCGTCATACCGAGCACTCCGCCGAGTCCTCCGAAAAGCGCTGCGGAAATGAAAAGCACTTTTTCCGGTACGCGGCGTCTGCCCGCTTTTGCGCAGTGTTTATCGTACGCCATAAGGCAAAAAGAAATAATATTCAGTATTATCAACAAAACCGCGGCTGCAGGTAAAATATATTCGTTCATTTACATTTCTCCCGAGAATCCTTTTTTATTATTATATTATGGAGAGACATAATTGTCAAGACAATTTCATATAGTTATTATACATAATTTAACGATGTTTGTCAAGAAGAAAAACGGATACAGACTGTCCGTTGCGGGCAGTCCGCAGGTTTTAGTCGGTTTTCTTTTTTACGGGTTTGCCACACTGACCGTTACATCCTCCGCAGCAGCCCGAACATTTTCCTTTTTTTCGCCTGACGACCTGCCATACGGCAAAAGCGAGAAAAAGAACGACAACGGCAATTATTATCCAGTCTATCGGATTCATTTAACCCTCCTTACGCACCGGCAAACATTCCGATCAGACGTACGAGGAAAGCGGCTATCCACGCCACGACGCACTGCCATATTACAACGTAAAATGCCCACTTAAAGCCGAGTTCTCTGCGTATCGAAGCAATTGCGGCAACGCACGGCGTATAAAGAAGGCTGAAAACGAGCAGCGAAAGCGCTGCAACTGAGCTTATCGCCACGGATATCCCGCCTTCTGCGCCGAAAAGGACTTCAAGAGTTGATACAACGCTTTCTTTTGCCATAAACCCGCTTATAAGAGAAGTTACGATTCGCCAGTCGCCCAACCCGAGAGGATTGAACAGGGGAACGAGGAAACCCGAAATAACGGCAAGAATACTGTTCTGCGAGTTTTCAACGATATTGAAATGGAAATCGAACGTCTGAAGGAACCATACGACGACCGTTGCAACAAGGATGACCGAAAACGCCTTCTGCAGAAAATCTTTCGCCTTTTCCCAAAGAAGCTGCGCAACATTTCTTACGCTTGGCATGCGGTAATTGGGTAATTCCATAACGAACGGAACGGCTTCGCCCTTAAACATGATTTTTTTGTAAAGAAAAGCGACGAGTATTCCGAAAAGTATGCCCGTTACGTAAAGACCGATCATTACAAGGGCTTTGTATTTCGGGAAGAACGCGTCTACGAAAAACGCGTAAATCGGCAGTTTTGCGGTACAGCTCATAAACGGCGTGAGCAAAACCGTCATTTTTCTGTCGCGTTCGCTCGGAAGAGTTCTGGTCGCCATAACTGCGGGAACGGTGCAGCCGAAACCGATAAGCAACGGAACTATGCTACGTCCCGAAAGACCGAGTTTTCGCAGAAGCTTATCCATAACAAATGCGACGCGGGCGATATATCCGCTGTCTTCGAGCAAAGAAAGGAAAAAGAACATCGTAACTACTATGGGCAGAAAGCTTAAAACGCTGCCTACGCCTTCAAAAATGCCGTTGATAACAAGACTTCGCAATACTTCGTTTACTCCGCCCGCCGCCATTGCGCCGTCTACGATCTCAGTAAGCGCGCCGATGCCCGTTTCGAGCAGTCCCTGCAAAAATGTGCCTATTACGTTGAAAGTAAGAAAGAAGATAAGTCCCATCACGCAGATGAAAATAGGCAGAGCGGTATATTTGCCGGTAAGAAAACGGTCGATCTTACGGCTTCTTATGCTTTCTTTGCTTTCCTGCGGTTTTGTTACACAGGTATCGCATACTTTCATTATAAAAGCAAAGCGCATATCCGCAATGGCGGCGCTTCTGTCAAGTCCCCGCTCCTTTTCCATCTGAAGAGCAATATGGTCAAGAGTTTCTCTTTCGTTTTCGTCAAGATTGAGCTGATTTATAATAAGACTGTCGCCCTCGATCGCCTTGCTTGCAGCAAATCGGACGGGAAGCCCTACGGACTCGGCATGGTCCTGAATAAGGTGCGTTACCGCGTGGATACAGCGGTGAACTGCTCCCCCATGCTCGTCCTCGCCGCAAAAATCCTGTCTCAGAGGTTTTTCACGGTAGCTTGCTATGTGAAGAGCATGCTCTACAAGCTCGTTAACGCCCTGATTTTTAGCCGCCGATATCGGAATAACTGGCACCCCGAGCATAGCTTCCATCGTGTTTACATCTACCGATCCGCCGTTTCCCGCGACCTCATCCATCATATTCAGCGCAACAACGACGGGGATCTCCATTTCAAGAAGTTGCATTGTAAGATACAGATTCCGCTCAATGTTGGTAGCGTCTACGATATTGATTATACCAAGCGGTTTTTCGTCAAGGACAAAATTCCGCGATACGAGCTCTTCGCTTGAGTAAGGCGACATGGAATAAATGCCCGGAAGGTCTGTTATGGACGTGTTGGGATGTCCTATTATCGCGCCGTCTTTTCTGTCTACCGTAACGCCGGGGAAATTTCCGACATGCTGTCTCGAGCCCGTCAGCTGATTGAAAAGGGTGGTTTTTCCGGAATTCTGATTTCCGACAAGCGCAAAAGTAAGAGTTTCGCCTTTCGGGACGGGGTCGCCGCTTCCCTTCGGGTGAAAACGTCCGCCTTCGCCGAGACCGTAATGCTCGTTTATGCCCTTTGCGGCTTTAACGTCCTTTTGCTGATCGGAGACCGCCGATTCGTCAACCTCTATTTTTGCGGCGTCGTCAAGCCTGAGCGTAAGCTCGTAACCGTGAACGCAGATTTCCACAGGGTCGCCCATAGGCGCGTATTTAACGACAGAAACCTCTGTTCCGGGTATGATACCCATATCGAGGAAATGCTGACGCGTCGCTCCCTCTCCCCCTACTGCGGTAACGACGGCTCTGTGTCCGACAGACAGATCTTTAAGTGTCATAATTTACACTCCGTAAACATATTTCTTTAATACTTAATTCTATCCGTTCGGGATAAAAAGTCGCTCCCGAAACGTATTTATATCTTAAATCAGCCGTTTTCGTCAATTTCATGCGCTCGGCGCAGTATGTCAAGCGAAAACGACGGGATCCTTCCCAGTCCGTCGGGACCGACGTTGAGAAGATAGTTTATTCCCATTCCGTTCAGATGCCGCTTGTTTGCGGCGATCGTTTCGGGAGATTTCCAGTTATGGTCAAAATATTTGAAGCCCCACGTATCGTTGAGCGTGGCTGCAGTTTCATAAAGACCGTAAGGCGAGCGTTTATATCCGCCGAGTCCGTTCATATCGCCCGATTCCTCAGCCGTCATATCTTTCGGCGGCTCTTTGGGGATTTCGTTGTCGCCTAAAGATACGTAATCGTAAGCGCCGTTGCCGAGCCGCGAATTTATAAGGCAGTCCGGCTGATACTCCTTGACCATATCGTAAAGCTCAAGACTCTGCTCTTTTGTAATTACGCCCGGTGTGTCAAACCAGATAAGGCACAGATCGCCGTAACCGGTAAGGATCTCTTTTACCTGCGGTTTTATCTTGTTTTCAAAGCAGCGTGAAAAATCCTTTGCGGCAATATCGGGCCAGTCCCACGAATTAAACCAGTCTCTTCCCGAGCAGCCGCCTTTTTTGTCGTAGCCGCCGCCGTCGGGATCATGCCAGTCAAGCTCCTGCGAGTAGTAAAGACCGAATTTCAAACCGTATTTATAGCACGCCTCGGCAAGCTCGGCGATAATGTCCCGTCCGAAAGGGGTTGCGTCAACAACGTTGAATTTATCCGCTTTCGAACGGAAAAGAGCAAAGCCCTCGTGATGTTTTGAGGTAATTACAAAATACTTCATTCCAAAAGATTTTGCGGCGGAGATCCACTCGTCGGCATTGAAATAAACGGGATCGAAGCATTTTGCAAGCGCGGAATACTCTTCCGTTTTTATGCCGAACCACGACTGAGCCCATTCGCCGTACGTTGGCGTCCGCTCTCCCCTGTATTCTCCGCCGAGCATGGAATAAAGCCCGAAATGGACCATCATGCCGTATCCTGCGGTTTTAAACCATTCTCTGTTGTTCATATGCTCTCCTTATCCGAAATATCGGTATCAAATCATGTCAACAACTCTTTCGGGGAAACGGCAAGACGCCGTCTCCCCTGTTTTTTTGCCGCAGATACGGCGGTTCCGTCAGAAAATCTGGCACGGAAGTTTAAGTTTTTCTTTGGGCGGAAAACCTCTGTCGAATGCTTCGACGTCGTTATCGTCCGCATAATAGCCCTGAGGCGTTTGGTAAACGCCCGTTATTCCGTTAAGGTAGCCGCTGATAAGCTCCCTGCAAAGGAAAAACGATGCGTCGGCGCCCTCGGGAAGACCGTGATAACATATACCGAACTCAGACGCATACGTAAAGCCGCACTTGCCGTAAAAGCGTATATTCCCTTCAAAAAGGACTGCGCCGTAGCCGAGCTCTTCGGCTTTTTGAAGCGAATAATCAAGCAGCGCCTTGCCGTATCCGCAGCGTTTCAGCTCCGGTCTTATGCAGATCGGGCCCATCGTCAATACCGGCACGGTTTTTCCGTCGTCCGAGTCGATAACGGTTTTCATAAACATATTCTGTCCTATGATTACGCCGTTTGATTCCATTACGAAATCAAGCTCTTTTACGAATGCAGGATCGCCGCGCAGCACATGGATAACGTAATGTTCGCTGCATCCCGGGCGGTAAATATTCCAGAACGATTCTCTTATAAGGTTTTCTACCTGTCTGTAGTCTTCCTCTTTTTCCAAACGGATCGTAAAGTCATTTTTATTCATTTTTTAGCCTCCTGAAAATTGTTGACGTCAATTGCTTGCGCGGGAGGTCCTCAAGAAAGCTGTCAGACCTCCCGGTCAGAATGCTATCTCCGATAAATTGAAGTTTTTCAAACAGTTCTCTCCTGTTTATAATATTATAATCATGCCCTGAGGCGCGATCATCGAAAAAAAGCTGCTTATGCTTTGCCGAATTTTGTTTTCGGCTGTTTGCAGCGTGGACATTTCCAGTCTTCGGGAAGGTCTTCAAAAGCAATGCCGCCGTGCTCTGCGGGATCGTAAACGTATCCGCATACGGAGCATACATATTTACCTGACGCCTCTTTTGCGCCGAAATCAACTTCCGCAAAAACGGTTTTTACGGGGTTGTTCAGGTCCATAACCCTTTTCGCTTCGAGATTTTCGTAGCCCTGCGGGGTATGAGTACCGCAATAAACGGTAGGATGGGCGGCGATGAACTCGCGTACGCGGTCGAGCGTTTTGCGCGCGGCTGGTAGGTCGTCGAATACAACAGACAGCTTGTTTTCGTAAAGCGCTTCGTCAACGTAAGTAATATCGCCGTGGAGCATATAAAAAAGGCCGTCGTTTTCAACAATTACGATGCTGTTGCCGTTTGTGTGACCTGTTGCTTTGATAAGATAAATACCGTCTGCTATCTTCTGACTTTCGGGAAAATTGTAATACTTACCATCGGTAAAATGAACGGGAACGATATTGTTTATGCCTTGAAGCTCCTCAGCGGATGTTTCAGCCGCATTTACGTAAATTTTCGCATTGGGAAAAGACCTGAGTTCGCCCGAATGATCCGCATGTTTGTGAGTAAGAAGTATGGCAGTGATCTGTTCGGGAGCGTATCCGAGCGCAGAAAGAGCGTCCATATACGACGAAATGTCTTTACCGGTAAATGCGGGACTGTTTTCGTCTGGAATTTCTTCCGGCGTGCCTGCGGGAAGCCCCGTATCGACGAGGAATACTTCTTTGCCAGTATCTATGAGATAATTCTGTAAACTTCCGCGATAACGGATATTTTTATCAAATTTATCGGCGCCTTCTTCGCCGCCGAAAGCGAACGGTTGAGAATAAAACCCGTCTTTTCTGAATTTAACCGCTTTGATTTCCATTTTGAAACCTCCTGTTTTGTCTTTATATAATTAACATTATTAAGGATTATATCATATTTCCCGTAAAAATGCAATATAAAACTAAAAAAGACTGTGAAAATAATTATTAAGCCAAATTGCAGATCGTATTGCGAAAAAACTTGACATTGTCGCTAAAATGATGTATAATTAAGACAATCTGAGCGGCAAAACGCCGCGAAGTAAAATAATAAAAGGAGAATTAATATGGAAAAACTGAAAAAAGCGATAGCGGAATTTATAGGCACATGCGTTTTGGTTTTTATCGGCTGCGGAACCGCAATGACGGTTGGATGTGACGCCGTAAACGGCAGCGGATATATTCTCACTGCGTTTGCGTTCGGTCTTGTAATCGTTGCGATGGCGTATTCGATAGGAAACGTTTCGGGCTGCCACATAAACCCCGCTGTATCGATCGCCATGCTGATATCGGGCAAAATGACGGTATCGGAATTCTTTATTTATATCGTAGCGCAGTTTGCGGGCGCGACAGCAGGCGCGGCGATCCTCAAAGGTATCTTTGCTCTTGCCGGACTTGAAGACAAAACAGGCGCTCTCGGTTCGAACGGTCTTGCGGGCGGCAACGTTATAGCGTCGCTGATAATCGAAGTCCTTCTGACATTCGTTTTCGTTCTCGCAATTCTCGGCGTTATAAGCAAAGTTGAAAACGGCAGCGTTGCAGGCATAGTAATAGGCCTTACGCTTGTGCTCGTTCATATCCTCGGCATAGGACTTACCAGAACATCCGTTAACCCCGCGCGTTCTTTCGGTCCCGCTCTTCTTGCAGGCGGCGACGCTCTTGCAAATCTCTGGGTATTCATCGTAGCTCCGCTCGCAGGCGGTATTCTTGCGGCGATCTGCTACAAACTGATCACCATTAATAAGAAATGATAATATCCTGTAACTTTTACAGCTAACGGAGGAACTCAAATGCAGTATCAGATCACAGGCGAACCGATGCCGGTAGTTATTTGCAGCATTGCAAACGGTGAATCCATTATCTCCGAAGGCGGAGCAATGAGCTGGATGACGCCTAACATGGAAATGCAGACCAGCGCAGGAGGTATCGGGAAAGCTTTCGGACGTATGTTTTCGGGCGAATCCATGTTCCAGAATATCTATTCGGCTCGCGGCGGCGACGGTATGATCGCCTTCGCATCGAGCTTTCCCGGATCGATCCGCGCGGTTAAGATCACGCCCGATCATCCGATAATCGTTCAGAAATCCGGTTTTCTTGCCGCGGAAACAGGCGTTGAACTTTCCGTATACTTTCAAAGGAAGATCGGAACGGGGCTTTTCGGCGGCGAAGGTTTCGTTATGCAGAAGCTTTCCGGAAACGGAACTGCGTTTCTCGAAATCGACGGTACGGCAATAGAGTACGTCCTTGCTCCCGGTCAGCAGATGGTCGTTGACACAGGATATCTCGCCATGATGGACGCCTCCTGCACGATGGATATTCAATCCGTACAGGGGCTGAAAAACAAACTTTTCGGCGGCGAGAGCTTTTTCAATACCGTTGTGACCGGCCCCGGGAAAATAATACTTCAGACAATGCCGATCAGCGGTTTTGCGGGAGCGATATCACGCGTGCTTCCGAAATCCGGAAACTGATAACAGACAATCCGACGGCGCCGCAAAGGCGCCGTCTTTTGCCGCAAAAATCTCCTCCCACCCCACGGAAAGGTCTATCCCTCGAAATATTAAAATCAGGACATTCGGCTTATGTTGAACGTCCTGATCATTATTGTCTCTGATTATCGGTTTTACAGCCTCTTTACTGTTTCGCTCAGCACGTCGCCGATGCTGTCCCTGAAAACGAGAGAAGCGAGTTTGTCAAACGGAGTTTCGTCGCGGTTGATCAAAACGATGTTTTCGCCGCCGAAATAATGCAGAAAACCCGCTGCGGGATAAACTGCAAGAGACGTGCCGCCGATAATGAGAAGATCTGCCGACGAAATGGCATTGATTGCAGATTCGATAACCTGTTCGTTCAACTGTTCTTCGTAAAGGACGACATCGGGTCTTACGGTATGTCCGCACTTTTCGCATTTCGGTACACCGCCATACAGCTCTTTGATCTTTTCGTTTGACATTTCGGTTTTGCAGTAAGGGCAGTAATGGCGCAGCGTTGTGCCGTGAAGCTCTATAACGTTAACACTTCCCGCACGCTGATGAAGTCCGTCGATATTCTGAGTGATAACGGCTTTAAGCTTACCGTTTTTTTCAAGCTGAGCCAAAGCGATATGCGCTCTGTTCGGCTGAGCGGAGGTATTGAGGAAATAATTATGGTAAAAATCGTAGAAAACATCGGGGTGGCTCTCAAAAAAGCTGTGGCTGAGGATCGTTTCGGGCGATACTTTGTATTTTTTTACGGTATTGTAAAGTCCGTCCCTGCTTCTGTAATCCTTCATGCCGCTTTCCGTGGAAACGCCCGCCCCGCCGAAAAAAACGGCGCTGTTGCTGTTTTTTATAAGCTCGGCAAACCGCTGTATTTTTCCGTTATCCATTAATCAGCACCCCTTAACGTTTATTCGCCTTAATTAATGTCATTATACCCTTTTTTACAAGAAAAATCAAGACTTTGAGATACATTTTACCGATTTTTCGCTCGAAACTTGACAATTTGCCTTGAAAGCATTATAATAAAACCTGAAACACACAATGAATTACAAAGGAGAATGTTATGAAGATTAAAAGATGTATTTTTACCGTTATATTTGCAGTTTGTATGATTATTGTGGCATCGTGCGACGGACAGACATCCTCAAATGTCAGTAAACCTGTTTTCGGGGGAATTGCCGTCGGGGATTATATTAAATTCGGTAAATACGAACAGGACAACGACCTGGAAAACGGAAAAGAAGAAATTGAATGGAAAGTTATTGAAATAAATAACGGCGCTGCGCTTTTAATAAGCAGATACGCTCTTGACTGTATGCCTTACAACGTTGAAGAGAGTGATGTGACATGGGAAACATGTTCGCTTCGTGAATGGATGAACGGCACTTTTATAAACGAAGCGTTTGATGAGACGGAGCAAACGATAATAGTCACTTCAACAGTTCCTGCGGACGAAGACTCCATATACCATGAAGAAGGCAACTATTATACTTACTGCGGAAACGACACGACGGACAGGGTTTTTCTTCTGAGCAAAAAAGAGGCGGACAAATATTTTTATTCGTTTGATAAAAAACTGTGCTACCCTACCGCATACGCCGTTTCACAGGGCGCGCTGACGGTTGACGACAAAATGTATTACGGAGAATTTGACGAAAACGGAGAATGGACGGAGAAGGAATATGAAAAAGAAGGTCCTTCGTGCGTCTGGTGGCTTCGCACGCCCGGTCTTTTTCAATTTAACGCTTCGATTATTGATGCATACGGAGGAATATGGGAATTGGGAGAATCCGTAGACAGAGACGATTTCTGCGTCCGCCCCGCATTATGGATAATGATTGAGGACGGCGAGTAAAACTAATTAAAAAATACAAATCCGGCTTAACGGTATGTTAAACCGGATTTTTCGGTTTTAAAACAGCTTTACGGGAAAGGTTAAAGAGAACCGTTTACTGAATTACTTCGTTCATGTTCCAGCCCGAAGAGAAGTAATCGCCTGCCGAATCAAACAGTTTTCTCAGTATCGCCGCCTCTTCGGTGACTGCGTAAGCGGGTCTTTCTTCGCTCTTTTCCCATATGCAGCCCGCCGCAAACGCAGCGTCGCTCAGCCAGGCGGGGAGATGATCCCAGGTTGTGATCAGAATACCGAAGGCATTGTATTTTTTTGCGTCGTTTGCAAGAGAAAGTATGTTTTCCGCATTGGACCATGGACAGACGAGCGTATCGAAGCCCTTATCGATGAAATATTTTGTCGTAGGGTTAAAACCTTTGGTATAACCGTACTGCCAGTCCGCTACAATAATATCTCTGTTCAGATGATCTATCGCTTCTGCAGTGTTTTTGTTGTCTCCGCTTGCGATAACGTAGCTTCCTTCCTTGAAATTTGAAAAATCGGAATGTCTAATCAGCTGATCGTGCCAGATTATCGGACGTCTGCCTGCCGCAAGCAGCTCTTCGGTCACTCCGTTCAAAAAGTCCGACAGAATTTCATGCGGGATCTTTTTTCGGCATCTGTCGCACGTTGCAAACGAATACGATTCGTCAAAACCGAGATGGAAAAACTCCCCTTCTCCGCAAAAATCGATCATTTCGCCTCGCATTTCACGAAGAAGCTTTACCGTATCGGGATTTGACAGACACCACGTCCACCCGTCCGGCTCGAAAAAACGCGAAAGACGCGGGTTTGTATTTAGGACGACATGTCTGCCGTAGCGCGCCCGCGACTGTGTGGCGTGGCCGAGCTGATTGGACATTGGTATCGGCTGCATGCCGTAGCTTCTCATGAGGTCTATAAGATATTTGAGGTCCTTTTTTGAAAACGATTTGTCTTTCCAGGACAGTTCCGGAAGACATTCATACCTGAAAGTCCCCCAAAACTCGAGGATTATGTGCGTAAATTTCAAAAAACCGGCAAGATGTATCGCTTTTTCAATATTGTAAAGCTTAGTATCGGGGAAAACGCATAAATGTACCGCTCTGAATGGAATTGCGGGAGAATCGTGTATTTCCGCTGCTGAAATATAAAGAGACTCGTTTCCGACGGAAAGATCATCGGGACATATAAGCTGCAACAGCGTTGTAATCCCGTCAAAAAGACTTTTTTCGTCGCGTCCTTTTACTTTAATTCCGTTTGAGGCGACGCAGAGCGCATAGTAATCGTCTTTTTTAAGATCGCATTCAACTTCACCGACGGAAAACGAATATCCGTCCGCGCCTTCGGTCAGTTCGAGCTCACAGGCGCCGCATGAAAAGTGTTGCCATAGACTTTTTACCCGCCCCGCTGCCGCGCGGGACAGTCCTTCGACTTTTGCGGTCAGTTTTGCGCCGAAAACGAACCTTTCACATTCATTTTCTTCAAAACCGAGCGGCTTCGGGTATAAATTGGTAAGATACATCTTTATTCTCCTTCGCGCATTTTAAATATACGGCTCATTATAGCATATTGTCTGAATATTTTCAATAGAGTAAAGAGAAGACAACTCCGAATATTATCTTGACAACGCGTAAAAAAAACAGTATAATGTAAAAAAAATAAGATACGGTGGTTTTACAATGAAAAAAACGATTGTTACTGTTTTATGTATATGTATTGTTATCGCGCTGATATTTTTCAGCATTGCGGCGGGCGGACGCGATTTTTCCGCAAATCAGACAGCAACGCTGAATATTTTGCTGATGATATGCTCGTGCAGCATCGCCTACTGTTTTATCGCGGGAGAGATCACTCACAATTATTCGCAGATGGACAAGCTTTGGAGCCTGCTGCCCGTAATATATGCGTGGGTGATCGTTTTTCACGGCGGCATGAGCGTCAGAACGGTCGTATACGCTCTGATCGTTACCGCATGGGGCATTCGCCTTACTGTCAATTTTGCGAGAAAAGGCGCATACCGTCTTAAATTCTGGGAAGGCAACGAAGATTACCGCTGGTCTATAGTAAGAAAAAACCCGATTTTCAGCCACGGTTTTGCATGGACGCTTTTTGATCTGCTGTTTATAAGCGTTTATCAGAATCTGCTCGTTCTCGCGATATGTCTCCCCTGCCTTGCCTGCACGGAATCGGATGTTCCGTTCGGTTTGACCGATATTATTGCCGCGGGGCTTGCCGTTGCTTTCCTTTTGCTCGAAACGGTTTCGGACGAATATCAGTGGGCATTTCATAAAGAGAAAAATGCGCTGTTAAAAGAGGCGGGAAAGCTTTCCGACCTGCCGTATCCGTACAGTCTCGGCTTTAATACGTTTGGTCCGTGGGCGTATATGAGACATCCCAATTATCTGGGCGAGCAGGGAATATGGCTCAGTCTTTATATATTTGCGATAGCGGCAGGCGTAACGAAATTCGGAATATTCCACATAACCTTTGCGGGACCGCTGCTGCTTGTTTTGCTGTTTATGGGAAGCTCCGTGCTCGGCGAAAAGATATCCTCGGGCAAATACCCGAAATATGCGGACTATACTTCGCAGGTCTGCAAATATATCCCGATAAGAAAATACAAACCCGACAACGCTGAAAACGCTGCCGGCGATTGACGCTGCCCGAAATGAGATAATATGACTGACGAATAACCGGGATATGAAACAGATGAAAAGCATGCGTATTTGCAAATATCAATCAGGCAGGACTTTCAATAATTAAACACGGGAATGAGCAGTTCGCTCATTCCCGTACTTTATGTTTTACCGTAATACTCCCGGCGAAAAAATGTTTATCATTCCCGGCTTTCCGTTAAATGAATGAAATCCGCATTGTTATTTCAATACTGCAGCTTTACCTGAAATTCTGCATATTCAGACTATTCAGAAGCATTATCGCAGTGTTATTTCAAACCGGTTTGCCGCGCCTTTGGTCAGATGTATCGAGGTTTTTGCGGTCTTTCCGCCTGAAAATGCCGTTACGGAATACTCTCCGTGAAATCCTCTCATAAATATTCTGCTGTCGCTTCCGCTGTCCAGCGAAAGATCGGTTTTCCATGTCTCGTGTATAAGTTTTTTAAGTACTTTATACGCGGGTTTGGGAGACATGTCAAAATTCAGAAGTCCGCCGCGGTATCTGTTTTCCGCGACCTCCATATCTCCGGGTTTTGCACCGTGCGCATAGCCGTCGGCGACATTCCAGTATATGATAGAGCTCATAGCCGGATGACTGAACCAGAGTCTGTAAAGCTTCCCGATCAGCTCCGCCTGAAGTTCCGCGCCCTCCTCATCATGCGTAATCATAGGAATAGTTACCTCGGAAATCTGTATCGCTTTACCGAGTTTAGCATACTGATCAAGCACCTGATAGATTTTGACAGGATCAAACAGTTTTGCAGGAGGATTACCGCCCGCCTGAAACTGCATACCTATAGTGTCGATCGGCGCGCCTTTGGACAGAGCGCGTTCTATAAGCATATAGTAAGCGCTGCGGTTGTATTTGAAACCGTCAGCCCACATAAGAGGCGCTTCGTTGATAATAAGCTCGTTGCAGGGAAAATATTTTCTCGCGTGTTCAAAGCTCCACTCCACATAATCGGGTTCACGGAAGAAGAGTGTGTTCAGACCGGTGGTCTGATCCCAGTTTTCAACATGAAGAGTCTCGTTTGTTACTTCAATCGCGGGTATTCTGTCCGCATACCTTTCGCCGAGTTCGGCCATATGCTTTTCAAGGCATCTTTTCGTGCCCTGAACATCCTGAGGGACCCAGAGAGGCGTCCACATTCCGTAGTTCAGACAGTGCATTTTCGGTTCGATACCGTTTTTCTCGCAAAACTCTACGCACAGATCAGTAGACGGCCTGCGGTATATCCTCGGGGAGTTTTTTGCATACCTGGGCTGTCCCTGAACGGGTTCAAGATCCGACCAGAAGAACGGAAGGGTTGCCTGATTGAACAGCTCTGCAAAAGCATTCTTATACTGCCCGTTCTTTTCATCAGTCTCAAGCTCATCAAGCATGAATATATTCGCCCCGAACCTGAAATCGTGTTTTTGCTGATGAATCTCGGCGTGCACGTCGGTCAGAGGGTTTCCCTGTTCGTCACGGAAAATAAACACCGCGCCGCTCTTGCGGTTCGCTTCGATACCTGTTTTTATCTGCTCATCCATAAACGACTGATTCTCGTCAAAGAACCTGAGCAGCTCTCTGCTGTTTTCCATACTATTACTCCTCTTAAAATCAATATGAATCACGCATTACGCTGATTGCGAAATATGAAGGCAACAGGTTGTGAGGACTTTTCATCACAATACTCTGCTGTTCTTTTCCATGATTCTTTCATAAACTCCCGGCGGAGTCCTCTGTTACCTGTTTTTCATTTAACGTTTCTGTTTCATCCGTTTGCTCGTTTCCGCTTTCCGCGGAGATCTCGCTGTTCTTTCTGCTCTTATGCATCGAAATAAGGCTGATGGTTGCAGAGACGATGGCGAACGTCTCGTTAACAAGTCCGGTATAAGACCCGCTGGGGATGTCATATGTTATCATGCATCCCGATATCGGATAGACAAGTATTTTTGTAAGCTTCGTGTTATTTTGCCAGAAGCTGAAAATCGCGCCGGCAGTAGCGATGAGCGGAAAAATACTGAAAATGTTTTTCCATGTAAAGAAAGCGAGTATGATATTCATTGCAAGAAAAACAAGCAGCCACTTCTTTCCGCCTGCCCATTTTTTGTCCTCATGCATAAATACGAAAGTTCTGAAAACAGCAACAAGGCATATCGCTGCCCCGCTCCAGGCGCCGAGGCAGCTGTAATGCACTATCGACAGTGTGTCAACTATCATCTTTGAGATAAGAAGTCTTTTTCGTTCTTTCTGCTGATAAAGTATAAAATTAGCTATTATGCTGGCTATTCCGAATACCCACGCTAAAATTTCCATAATTGTTATAAACGGCAATACTCCTTAAATCATTTTCCGATACAAATGCATACTTCAGTCTGTTTTTGTTTAGGCAAATGCCGTTATTCACCGTAAACAGCAATCCTTCCGTTGTAATGAGGAACCAGATATTCCTCAACAAGTTTATCGTAAACATTTTCAAGTCCTTCAAGGGCTTCGGAAACGGGTTTTAATGTTCTTATGCATTGCTCTATGCCGCTGCGTCCGCCTTCCCAGAAAAATCCGTACTCGGTATATTCGACTGCTCCGAGAAATACCGCCGAGTCTCTGGGATCAAAGAACACCTGAGATGTTAAATAATCAATCATATCGTCCCTGGTTTCCAATCCTTTAAACGGCTCAAACATTGCGTCTATGATTGCTGCGGAAGCGCTTGTGTCGATTGCGTTGGCGGGTATTACGGTAGCATAAGTGAATTCCTCATAATATGTGGGATATACGCCGGGGGTCGCCTTCGGTCCCTGGGGGAAAGGAATTATGCCTGCGTTTTCCATTTCATACATGAGCGTGTTTATGACTCCGTCTAAAAAGTAGCCGCACATTACCGACGAGCCGTCCCTGAAATGGTCTGTGGTGCTGGCGTCGGGATAGATAAAGGGCTTGCAGGTGACATTGTATATAGACGCAGCGCGCTCAAGTGCTTCTCTTCCCGCGTCCGTATATGCGCCGAAAACGACTTTTCCGTCTACGTATTCCGAAAAAGTTACGCCGTTGGAAAGGAACATGTTCATGGCGAAATAAGCATCATGGCTGCTCAGTCCATAGACTGTTCTTTCACCTTCTTTATATGTGAAAGCCTCGAGGACCTCTTCAAATTTATCCCAGGTCCATGTAGAATTTTCAACATATTCTCTGGGGTCGGTCTCTCCCAGTCTGGCAACCAGGGTTTCATTGATCGCAAGAACATGTCCTATTCTTGAAGAAACAAGCAGCGGCCATGCGCAGGGAACAACGCCATAAAGATCGTCTTTCCAGAGCATCATCTGAAGCATGTTAGGTCTTCCGAATTTTGCGGTATTCTTAACATCAAGCAAATTTGAAAGACCTGCGAGATAGCCGCCTGCTCTGACAATTGATGACAGAATACCTGTGTCACAGGTTGCGATATCATACAGGTGAACGCCTGTTTTCAGCGAAACATTGAGCCTGTCGCCGATTACATATGAACTTGAATTATTGTCGATATTAATAGTGCAGTTGAATCTTTTCTCGACATCTTTCAGCCTTTCAAGAGCCATATCTGCAAAATTGGTATCCGGCTTATATCCGAAAACATTATCGGTGCTGCTTGCATAGCGGTGCATAGAGAAACCCCAGTTGAATGTTGTCCCGTAAAAATCCGTAGTGTCGGACGTTACATCGTATTCCGGAACGATCTCGGAGGAAACTCCGCACGATATTAAAAGAACCGCAAATAACAGGGTTACAGCCGTCAGCTTGAAATATTTCATGTTTCGCTCCTTTTTGAATAAATTTTCCATATTATACATAATCCATAACGGTTTGTCAATAGTAAGCGCGAAAAAATACCGAAATATAAAAGCATTTCTGCAGTGACAGTTTTATTCAGAGGAAACTCAAGAATCGCTGATACGCTTTTCGGAGGACACCCGTCAGGGCGTTTAGGCGGAATAAATCTCCTGCGAGCCGCTCAAGGTCCGCTATGGTGACGACGGAGAAGAAACTGAAGAATGAGAATAATCAAAAATGAGCAGGAAAACCTGCTCCGGTACATAGGGACTTATTTCATATATTTTACAAATCTGAACATCTCGTCGGGACCTTCGTCGTCTTCGGGATATTCGTCATCCTGCGGGCCGTAGCGCTCGTTTTCGAGCGGATCGCGGTGGTATTCGCAGAAGAATTCGACAATGTGAAAGCCGAGTTTGTTGACGTAGAAGTGGATATTCCGCTTCTCGAAATACGGCGTGCAGGTCTCCCAAACTACGGTATCGGGGTAAAGGCGCTCTACCTCCCGCCATGCGGCGGTGCCGACGCCCTTGCTGTGAACGTCCGGCGACACGAACAGGATATCAAGCTCGTTATGTTGAGTCTGCTCGTTAATCTTCAGGATCAGCCCGTCGGCGATTTTGCGTGTCTGCAGATACCCATGTCGTATGACGTGGGCATTGAGCTCCCGCTTGTAAGCAAAAGCATTGTTGACCGCGCTCACCGAAGAAACATCGCCGTTCAGTACTGGACGATAAACGACGCGGACGATATGCGAACACTAATAAAAATGGGCGTTGACTGCATTATGACGGACGATCCCCTGCTGCTCAGCCAGGTGCTGGAGGAATTCAAATAAACGATAATAAAAGCATCAAAAACCCGTGGAAATCACGGGTTTTTGTCTTCGGTTTTCAGTTTGCGAAGTACTCTTTAAGCCCCTCCTCGTTCGGGACGATAACGTTTATTATGTATTCGTCCGCGGTCTCTATATATGCGTCTATTGCCTGGGACGGAGTATATTTGCCGCTTATTACGTTGTTTATTATATTTTCAAGGGGCGTGAAAGCTCCTTCGACCCAATAATTGTATCTTGTGTTCGACATGCATTTCTGATATATTTCCAGGTCGGTGGAGCTGAAGAAAACATTGGAAATATAGTATGAATCAAGAGCGTCTGCGGTATCTATGCCGTCCATCGGAGCGAAGATATCGTTTATTACGGTTGCGGTCTCTCTTTCGTTTGTTGTAAACGCGGGTAGAGAGATCGTATCGAGACCCGTTGAGAAAAAGCCGCCGCAGGTGCCCGCTTCAACGGCGTCGCTGCACGGAAACGGCATTAAAGAATAGCTTTCCATGGCTGTTGTATAAATGATTTTTCTGCAAAAATGGTGAATTGCGGGAAGAGCCATCGCGGCGCTGCCTTCAATGAATTTATCGTAGCTTTCGCCGTTTTGAGTAATATAATCGCCGTTTGCCGCTATGAAATCGGCAGCCCACTGCAAATCGTCCTGAACAATTGAGCTGTGCCATGTTGAACGCGGCGTTTCGGAAGAATCGTCAACAAGCCCGATACCGTCCGAATAAACCGCCATACGGCCGATAAACGCGTTTGACGTATCTATGCCGTAGATATTTTTTTCAAGATCGGCGCAAGTGCTTACCATTTCGGCAAAAACGTCTCTGTTCCACGATCCGTTTTCATAATATTCGTGCGGATGGGAAAATCCGTTTCTCATAACGATATCGTTATTTGTAACAACAAGAAAATAGTAAGGCGCGAGCTTATCAACCCATGCGGCTGGAGTTACGCCGTAAAGACGGCCGTTTGCCGAACAGATCTCAAGCACGTTTTTCGTACCCCATCTGAAAGAGTCGTTTATATCTATAATATCGGAATACGCGGCAAAATCGAGAAGATATCCGGCGACTGAAAGATTTCGAAACGGCTTACCGTCCATAAAAATGGCGTCGCATAGCTTATCTCCGCTTGCGGCGGCGGACGTGACGAGAAGTTCGAGCGAACCGGTTGAATTATACGTTATTTTGCAGTTATATTTCTTTTCGACCTCTTTTATCCTCTTCGTGATCGCGTCGTAAGACGGGGTGTAATCTTCATAACGGAAATAAAGCGGCGTATCGCTGAGAAAGGTTATTTCCATTCCGTTATAATTGAGTGGATCCCCTGCTGCGGCGTCGAATTCCGGGATAATTTCATCACCCTCCCGACCGCACGAACACAAAACCAAAAATGCCGCAAGAATAATAACAGATACTCTTACAAACAGTTTCATTGCAATATCCCCCGCTTCAATTTGTATTTTGATTAAATTATAACAAAACAACGGTTATTTGTCAATATCGGTAAGAAAATATGCGAAAAACCGCTCAGTGTCAACATGCCGACGGCATAAAACCGCCCCGAGCACAATGCGTCGGGGCGATATAGTTATTTATTATTCTCCGTAGACGGCTACTCTGCCGGCATAGTGATTGACAAGATAGTCTTCAACGAGCTGGTCGTAAGTATTTTGCTGAGCTTCAAGAATCTGTGAAACGGGAGTGTTGGCATTGATGGAAGTTTCTATCGCGCCTCTTCCGCCCTCCCAGAAAAAGCCGTATTCCGTATTTGTGATCGTGTTTATAAACACCTCGGCGTCGCGGATATCAAAGAATGTCTGTGTTGCAAGGTATTCGGCGATGTCGGCTTTCGTTTCGAGCCCAGGGAAAGGTTCGAACATTGCGGAAAGCACGATAGCCGCCGCCTGCGCGTCGGAGGTATTTACCGGTATTACCGTTGAAAATGCGATCTGCTCGTAATATGAACGGTATACGCCCGGCGTTGCGTTCGGGCCGATCGGGAACGGCAGGATACCGATATTATCCATTTTATACATAAGCGATTCCGAGGTGCTTATCAGTCCGCCGTGAGAAACTACGACCATAACCGAATCGCCGTTCTGGAAATATTCGTTGCTTGTCGTGTCTTCGGGGTAAAAACAGTCCTTACAGGTATCGTTGTGTATAGACTTTGCGCGTTCAAGCGCAACTCTGCCCGGCTCGGTATAAATACCGCAGACCACGTTTCCGTCTTCAAAAGACGAGAACGCCACGCCGTTTGAAAGGAACATATTCATTGCGAAATACGCATGGTGCGTAAGCATGCCGTAGATAGTTCTGCCTGAATCCTGATAAGTGTATGCGTGAAGGACTTCTTCAAATTTATCCCACGTCCAGCTGCCGTTTTCAACAAATTCGCGCGGATCGGTCTGCGCAAGCTGCGAAACAAGCGTTTCGTTAACGGCGATCACATGACCGGTCGTCGAATAAAGCAGTTCGGGCCATGCGAAGGGAACGACTCCGTATAAATCGTCCTTCCAAAGCAGCATATAAAGCATATTGGGAGGGCCCCATTTATCGGTATTTTGAACGTCGAGAAGAGAGGAAAGACCAGTAAGATATCCGCCCGCTCTCACCATGCCTCTGAGTAAGCTGGAGTCCGACGTAGTGATATCGTAAAGCCGCGATCCGGAAACGATCGATGCATTAAGTCTGTCGTTGATAATGTATGAGTTGGAATTATTGTCAACGTTGATCTTACAGTTAAGGTCGTTTTCCACCTGTTTTTTCCGATCAGCCACCTGGTCAGCAAAAGCGGTCCCGGGAATAAACCCGAAAACATTGTCTACGTTATCGTGGTAACGATCCATCGAAAAGCCCCAGTTTACGGTAAGTCCGTCAAGATTCATTCCGTTCAGACTTATCTCATATTCCGGTATTATCTCCGGCGCCTCCTGACTGCACGATGAGCATATCAGCACAAAAACGAGCAGCAGTACGGACAGTTTCAGAATGTTTTTCACATTTTTTCCTCCCTTGTCTGTCATTTTTCTTTGTTTTTATGATTATATCATATGCAAAGATGATTGTCAAGAAAAATATTATCCCGACCGATAATATCTTACGGGACGGGCTGCTTTATCCGCTAAATTAAATCTTTACATCTGCGCGGATTTCAGCGGTACAAGAGAGATCGAAAACAATCTCGGCAGCGTGAAAATATACGTAAGCGGCAGCAACTCGGAAGGATATATGTATACCGGACTGAGACCGTCATATCATCAGCGAAGCGACATCTTTGATACAAATCGCAAAAAAGCAGTGATAGAATCACTGCTTTTTGTTGGTCCGAGTGGAGATAACGGATTTGACTAAACCACAACAAAATCAAGTATTATCGGCACCCTGCGCGCATTCTTCCTCCACGGATCATACCGAATTTAACAGGAGGAACACCCATGCCGAACATATTGGAAGACCTATACTATGGAAACATCTCACCCTGCCAGCGCGCCGTTCGCCCGGGCAGCCTAGTGCAAAAGCTCGCGCAGAAGCAGAGCGACCTTGAGTCCAATCTGAATAATTCGTTCACCGAGGAACAACGGGCAATCTTTGAGCAATACCTCTCAGTCTCCGCCAACCTTCTCGACGCCAACAGCCTCGACAGTTTCGTCACTGGCTTCCGCCTCGACGCTCGCTTCGCACACGAAATCTTCGTTGGAACAGACGCGCCATTTGCAGAGCTAACGATGGACGAAAGCTAAAATCGCATCACAAAAAAAGTCAAGTATGATTTGCCGAATCGTACTTGACTTTTTCATAGAGTAGATTATCCAAACAATACAGTGATGCCTCGTACTGCTTGCTGCATATCCCAAGCATATTTATCGTATGGTCATTGTGAAGTTTCAAATACATCTCACTGGAATGAACTTCGAGGGCAAATCACGCAAACGGTCTGGTCGCCAATTGATCAGAATCATCAATGTACAGTTCTTCAATTTTGTTAATTCCAGCAATCTTTGCTGCCGAGACAACCAGCAACCGTTCATATTCAGGCATTCTGAGACCCAATATAACTTTTTGCGGTCTCATTCTTATGCATGTCCGATCCGGCGCCATAGTCGGACGGATCATGCGCCATTCACCGTCGTATTCATGGCACTTTTTCTTGATAAGTGAAACTCTTTCAGCTTCCCACATGACGACTTTATAACTGAACTCTAAAAACTGCGGCGGGACTTGGGTTCCCCACAATAGACACGCAAAAGCAAATTGCGTTGCATCATAGGGTGCATCAGTGTAATAAACAGGATATATTGACGGATGTTCAATCGATGAACGACAGTTTTTGCAGGTGTCCTCTTTACCGCATAAAAAGGTGTTTTCATTCTTTATATCATAGACCATAGCAAAACCGCTATAGCTCTCTGCATATTTGAGCCACAAAGTTTCGTTCAGTGCATTCTCACAAAAGCAGATTGAAAACAAATTCCTTTGTATAACCGTTCTGACCTGCTTTATCCGATCTGGAAAAACCGACAAATCCAATGGATGTTCCTTCAAATTGTTGAGGAATTGTTCTCCACTGACTCCCGTAATTGGTTCCAATTTCTTAAGCCAACCAAGAAAAACCGGGTTGTCCGAATTGATTTGATCGCTAATCGCTGCATGCCATTCTTTTATCCGTGCCATGTCAACATGTATAAAAGTATCAAACGGATCATCATAATAGTCGGCAGAGGAATAATACAGTTTGTTCTCTTGCAGTTGTGCTAAAGATCGTTCGTTTACAGAGCGGAATCTGCATAAAGCTTCCGGCATTTTCATTGTAGCAATTAGATCTTGAACATGTTCAGGCGCATTATCTCGAATGTTACATAGCGCTTCCCAAAACGCTTTTCGTTCTTTATTGTTCATTAATGGCTCTTCCTTGTTATCTATTTTTCACTATCACCGTACATTCTTTTTATTTTTCAATCAAATCCTCAATTGTGCATCCCAGCACTTTTGCAATGCTGTACAGTGTTTCCGCGCTTGCTTTATTGATATCCTTTCGACGTTGCTCGTACATCTGGATTGAGCGAAGACTTACGCCAGACTGTTTAGCAAGTTCCGCCTGTGTGCAGCCGTATGCCGTGCGGATCCGTTTCAGGTTGGTATCTTTGAAGTGTTCTTTGATCCGCTCTTCCGCTATATCGACAAACTTTGTGATGTCAGCTTCGTGGAGAGTATAATACATCTTCTGGAGATCATCGAAGGTCAGCACTTTGAAAATGTCGCTGTACTGTCTTGCCGAATACCATTGATAATACGCCACAGCCCACCCGATCCAGTATTCCACGGAGCGTTCGATATGTTCCTGCGGTTCTGTTTCAAGATGTTTTCCGGTGGTTTCAAGAACGACTTCGATCGCGATCTCAATTCCGCTTTTTCCGGATAGCAGGGACGGTTCGCCGTTTTCCATTCGTTTGCTTATCGAGCTTGCAACAAAGAGCTTGACAAAATCATTGCCGGGTATTTGACAAGTGTTTATCGCAAAGTCAAATGCGTCGCCCAGCACCGACTGCGCGTTACTCAGATAGATTTCTCGGTATGCGTGTGTCATCGTTCTTGATACCTCCCCTCATGATATCCTGGATATACAGACCGTCCGCTTCCTCCTCCAGTATTTCCAGATACGTTTTGTTTGCGTCGTCATCTCTTGCTTTTCGAAGAACGTAATAGGTATTTTTATCGGCGTTCTCGAATCCTTCATATTTGATCTTTGAAAACGCGAACTGCGATTTGATAACGATCTGCTCTCCAAGTTTTCCAAGCCTCATCGCCCGTGCCAACTGCTCGACCGTGATCCCGTTGTTGACGAATGCCTCCGCATAATCGAAATAGGAGTCATCTGCTCTGTATCCGACGATCAGATCGAATGCGTTTACGTTAATACTGAAGTGATCGATCAAGTATTGTTTTGCCCTTCTTGCCACCGGTGTCTTGATCGAGAAAATGCGATGCTCTACAAGAACGGCGATCCAATTCAGTATCGTATAATCCGGACTATTGAGGTTTAAGATGTTCAGATATTCCGTATCAAGCGTGTATCTGTTGGAAAACCCGTCGCGCAGCGATGAAACCGCCCACTCTTTCGCAAGGTCGTTACTCTCAGTGCAATAGAAGCCCAAGCCGAAATCGTTGTTCTTTTTCCCCTCGCCGAAAACCGGCACCTTTACAATCTGCTTCGAGCCGTGATATATCGTAATTTTCTTATCCATGTTTCAATTCCTCCATCCGAAATCGTCACTATTATATCACCTTAGTGATAATTTGTCAAGCGGTTATGCTGTATTTATATCACTGAAGTGATACTTTTTTCCGCGTAAGATTATTGCTCAAAAGCGCAAAAATATTATGTATGCCATACCATAACGTTTTACAGCCGCAGTCTGCCACAGTTGAGTACTTAAAAAAGACTCCTTAAGGAATACTTATTGTTTTTTCCCTTTGATAGCTGATCCTCTGAAAGGCTAAAAAGAAGGCGTTTCTATTGGAATGATTATATTACGCATCTATAATCGCTTAAAATTTATCACTTTAAAGTGCTAAATTGATATGGTCCGAGTGGAGATAACGGATTTGACAAGACCCCAATCAAAATCAAGTGTTTACGGCACCTGCGCGCATTTTTCCTCCGGGGATCATAAGACAATCAATACAACAGCTTTTGTCGAAAAGCGGCACTGAAACGCTTCCGCAATTTGACAAAAGCCGCATTTTTTTCAAAACACAATTGTTAAAATATCAAAATTCGTTTTGAAAAACGCGATTTTGTTTTGAGAAATGCTTGACAACCGTTTTGAAAAACGCTATAATAAGATTGCGATAACGAAAGGAGCACGGCAATGACAGAGAAAGATCTGATAGAACTGATAGACGCTCTGAAGCGTCAGAAATGCGAAAAACAGTATGTGGAAGTCAACAAGGCGTTGGGCGGCACGTCAAAAAAGTTGTACGATACTCTGTCGAGCTTTTCCAACCAGAACGACGGCGGCACGATCATTTTCGGCGTTGACGAAAAGGCGGGCTATAAGGTCACGGGCGTATATGACGCGCAGGATCTGCAGGTCCAGGTCAAAAACGCCGCTGAGCAGATGGAACCGGTCGTTCGCCCGTTTTTTACGGTTGCCGAATACGAAGGAAAAGTGGTCGTAAGCGCCGAAATACCGGAGTGCGAGCCCGAAAACAAACCTTGCTTCTATAAGCCGGCCGGCAGGATCCGCGGCTCTTATGTTCGCGTAGGCGACGCGGATATGCCGATGACCGAATATGAGATCTACAGTTACGAAGTCTATAAAAAGAAGATCCGCGACGAGCTGCGGATCGTGGACCGTGCGGAAACGGATGATCTCAGCCGGGAAAAACTGAGCTTGTATTTTGCAAAATTAAAAACGGAAAAGCCGCAGCTAGCAAGTCAGGATGATCTTAGGATCATGAAACTTCAAGGGCTTGCGGATAACGGCAAGCCTACCGTCGCCGGGCTGATGCTTGTCGGCGATTATCCCCAAGCGTTTTTCCCTCAGCTCGGCATCACCGCCATGGTCGTAGACGGATATGAGATCGGCGATCTCGGAGCGTCCGGAGAACGCTTTATCGACAACAAACGCTTTGACGGAACGATACCGGAGATGCTGGAAGGCGCAATGAACTTTGTAAGGCGAAACATCAAAACCGCCGTTGTAGTGGATGAAAACGGCCGCAGGACCGATAAGCCGGAATATCCGCTTGTCGCCGTCCGCGAATTGATTCTTAACGCTCTGATTCACCGCGATTACAGTGTGCACACCGAGGATTCGCCGATCAGAGTAATCCTTTTCCGCGACAGACTTGTGGTAGAAAATCCGGGCGGGCTTTACGGACGTCTGACGATAAACGATCTCGGAAAAGTTCCGGGAGATACAAGAAATCCGTTTATCGCAAGCAATCTCGAAGTCATGATCGATACCGAAAACCGTTTTTCCGGCATCCCGACGATACGTGAGGCGATGAAAAAAGCCAGACTGCCAGAACCGCTGTTTGAAAATAACAGGGGCAATTTCCGGGCAACGCTTTATTCTAAGAAAAAAGCGTCGGTCATTCAGAACGATCTGACCGTCACCGTCGAAGAACGGATACTTGCTTTCTGTACAGAGCCGAAAAGCAAGGAAGAGATCGCTGCAATGCTTAATATCCAAACGCCTTACTACGTCGTTACGAAATACTTGAGGCCGCTGGTTGATGTCGGAAAGATCGCTATGACGATACCAGAAAAACCGAAAAGCAAGTATCAGAAGTTTTATTCCGTGAAGATTTGATTATATCTTAAATGACTAAAATAAAGAAAGAATGGAATTTTGTTGAAAAACTTCGATGATTTGTAATAGGGCTTGATTTAGCCTTGAAAGAGGAATAATAATGAAACAATATACACTGACCAATTGGGATAATAGTATTACTAAAAAAGGATTGCTGTTTTTTGCCGAAACGGCAGAAGAAATGCTTTTTCATCATAGCCATGACTCGTTTAAAGTCCCAACATTAAACTTTAAATATTTATGTTATGATATTATCGATACAGTTTTTGAAATTGAACAAGAAAAATTAGATCCCGGTAATCTTTTTCCTCTTATTGACGAGTTTATGATAGCCTATCAAAGGGACCCCGTTATCAAACAATTGTATGGGGAAAAAGTCGATAGCATCTTTGATCAAAAGAATGAACATGGAATCTATGTTAATGTGTTTAAAGATATTTGTAAAGATAGAGCTGCCGAAACAACAAGAACAAAGTTTCGTAAAACTCTGAGCTTTTTAATTGAGGATTTGAACAACGGGGATAAGTATTATAAGGCGTTATTGGAAGAATTATCTGTTCTTGTAAATGAAGAGTGCGACGACTTGCGTTCGGAAAAAATATATTCATTAACTCAAGCCTTGTTATCAGAGTTAATCAACCGTGGGTATTCCATTGAATTTCTATATAGTACTGTGATAGAGCAGTATTTTTCAGAACAAATAGTATCTGACGCTATTGCCGCTTTTGATTCTTTTATTCAGGTTTTTACTTTTAAAGAAAAAGAGTATGCCGTATTTTTCCCCATATCCGGGCGGATTAAGGACGATCTTGTTAATTGTTTCAACTTAGAAATAGCCGATAACATATTTGAAATGTTTAACAATCAACAACCTTATATCGGGAAATTAATCATAACTGAAATGGATCCGGAATTAGCCCGCAGTTACGTTACAAAAATAATAGAAATGTTCTTGTCAATAGTTCAGTATGATAAACATAACATTAGATCCTTTGAAATACGTTGTTCTGATGTTGTTGACACCGAAACCCATAAATGTTATTACTTAAGAGAACCAGTTAATGCTATATTACGAGGCAAACGAGAAAGGGATCATTCAATCTCTCGAGATGTTTGCCCGCATCGGATTAAGAATCTGATAAATGCTATACCTTCACCAAGAAAGAGCGATAAGGGCAATTGTCGGCGGCCATAATGCGGTTGTTTCTACAGGTACGGGCAGTGGTAAAACAAACTGTTTTCTCATTCCGGTTCTTAATGAGTTGCTGCGCGAAAAAGAAGAAGGTACACTTAGTAAGGGCGTTCGAGCGCTTTTCATCTATCCAATGAATGCCTTGGCTAATGACCAAATGAAGAATATCAGGGAAATACTGATGTGCTACCCTGATATAACCTTCGGCGCATATAACGGTGGCACGGAAAATGATGAGGATAGCGCTATCGCCGTTTATGAAGCGATGTTTTCAAAAGAAAAAGTGCCGGAACTGCGGCACAGACTGCCAAATGAGATTCTGTCCCGTGAAGACATGAAAAAGAATCCGCCGAACATCCTTTTCACTAACTATGCTATGCTTGAGCATTTGCTTCTTCGTCCAAAAGACGACGTCCTTTTCTCAAATGCCGATTTCCGCTTTGTCGTGTTGGATGAGGCACACATATATACCGGCGCGACTGGAATTGAAACGTCAATCCTGCTTCGCAGATTAAGGGCAAGAATCGCCGCAACAAAGGAAACGCGATTTATTCTGACAAGTGCTACCTTAGGCAGCGACAGCAGCGTGGATGATGATATCGTCACTTTCGCTCGGAATCTGTGTGGAGTTGACTTCGAAAAGCAGTATATTATTAGGGCAGAACGCGAGTCGTATACCCCTAATGACGTTATCAAAGAGTATCCGAATGATCTCTATAAGAAATTAGCAGATGAAGAAAACATTGTATCGAACGTCTTGAATGAGTACGGGATTGATGATAAGCGGAACGATATTGCCTCCTTTGTTTAAGGTTGACAATGAAAAAATCGTCCGTCGCCACATTTACGCCATTGCTCTGAGTATGTTCTTTGCAACCCACGAGGAGCAATACAATCATAACGATGCGGATAAGTTTATCAATCAAAAGGGATATCTTGAATTCATTGAATGGATTAACACACAGCCTGATCGATTGAAAGAGATGCTGAGGCGGTCAATTCCTGATATTGATAACCTTCATCGCCGTATAGGTATTGATGACTTTTCTTGGATTGAAGAATTCAGCGGGAACGAAGGCGTCTTTACGCAACTCATAAATGAATATGAGAACAACATTGCCAATTTTGAAAAGCTGATCAAACAGTTTAAGAAGGAGAATGATCTTAATAAAGCAAATAGATGCGCTCAAAAACTCCAACATTACAAAAGCAATAAACTGATTGATTTCTTGGCGAGAGGCAATATTCTACCGAGATACGGCTTCCCCGTTAACACGGTCGAATTGCAACAAAACTCTACTGCTAATAACGTATCAAAGTTGAGATTAAGCAGAGACTTGCAAATTGCAATAGCTGAGTATGCACCTTCATCCGAGGTTGTTGCGGATGGAAGACTGTATACAAGTCGCTATATCAAGAAATCTGCAATAGGAAAGGATAAACAAGACTGGTACACCGGATATATTGGCGTTTTTAATAATCCGGAATGTAAAACCGTCAATTACAGCATCACTCCGATAACAAGCGACGGCATTAGATGTTCCTCCTGCGGCAAAAAACTAACGAAGATAGATTTTTACGAGAGCATAGAACCACGTTCCGGCTTTGTTGTTGAACGTCAAGACAAAGATGTTCCTATGACTCGTCAAGAAAAGAATTATCGCTCGGAAGACTATTATATTGGGAATACTGCCGCCAAAACGATAGACAAGCATAAATACTTGTTTAATTCCATTGAGGTCCAGGTCGAGTCAACTACAAACGATTCGTTGATGGTGAAATCAAACAAATATTTTTATGTGTGTCCACTTTGTGGTTATGCGGTTGCAGAAGATGAAAACATAGGCGATAAAGAAAAAGAAGCAAAAAAACAAATGAGAACTGGTGCTCTGAAAGTCAATACAATAGAAGCGCATGAGAGCTTGTTCGGCAAATATGATTGTAATTGTAAAGAACTTGTCCGGAGATCGCTGCATCATGAATTTAAAACCGATGTGGCAAAGATTTCATTTAAGTGCGACACTTCCAATTACAATACTATGGTTTCCGTAATGTACGCAATCCTGAATGCAATGGCAAATGATCTGAATATTGAACGAAGAGATATAAAAGCTTGTTTGTCAGCTCATATAGTAGGGCGTGTTTTAGATTTATCTATTATCGTCTATGACTCCGTTCCGGGAGGCGCAGGCCATTCAAGAAGGCTGGTTACACAAGACGGAAAAATGCTTCATAGCATTTTTATGTCCGCATTGAGATCATTACAAGCATGTAATTGTGATCCTTCTTGTTATAACTGTTTGCGCAGTTATGAGAATCAAAAAATCCACGATTTGTTAGACCGAAAACTGGCAATCGACTTCTTGAAGCAATTTGTAGGTGAAGTCGAAACTGTCGATGTAACTGCAATTCCCGAGGTCGATCTATGAATGACATGAACGCCCTTATG
>JAFRTE010000045.1 GCA_017427285.1 Clostridia bacterium | reverse complement strand
GATAGCCGAAAGACTTGAGATAGGGGAGAAGCTGAGAAAATACCCGTCGCAGTTATCCGGCGGACAGGCGCAGAGAGTGGCGATAGCAAGAGCGATAGCGCATAAACCTTCTATTCTTCTTGCGGACGAACCAACCGGCGCGCTTGACGAAGAAACAGGCAAAAGCATAATGAATCTGTTCAAAGAGATAAACAAAGAAGGAACGACCGTAGTAGTCGTTACCCACGATGCCAACGTCGCCTCCTACTGTCAGCGCACCATCCGTCTCCACGACGGCGAGATAGTAGGGGAAGAGCAGAATCAGTAAAACTATTCAGATTATTATCTTACTATTATTGGGGAAGATCAGAATTTTAAATATATATAATCGAATTTGACGATGCCTTCTGATCCCTTTAAACGCGTTTTACAGGCCATTCCGGTTCGGATGGGAAAAACTATGCCTCCCAATCGATTTGAAGGGCACACAGGCGATCCTGTACGCCAAAACCCCGGCTTTTGCGTCTGAAAAACAGTCCCTGCCCGGAAACGTTCCGGACAGGGATAAGGATCTTAATTCAAAATTGAATGACGGCAGATGTGACGGCTTAAAGAAGGATGAAAGATTTTCATTTTTGCTACGGAAAGCAGAAAACGCAAAACAATGAATTTGTTGCAAGAGAACAGCACGAGGCGGGGAGCGATCCCCGCTTCATTTACTTATACTGTTATATATTTCTTTGTTAATGACAAAAAATCAGAATCATCCTGTAAAAAGTCAAATTGATTATGTTTGGTGCGTTTTAATACTAACTGAGTCTGGGTTTCCGTATAGCGATATATTGTAGAAAAGATACAGAAACACCATCCGCTCCGATGGTTTGACATATGTTTACTATTCTAGTGATATCCTTCTTTTATCTTCTAATGTATATGATACCTCGTTTTACCCTCTTATGCAATACCACACCAGTCCATATTTGCCTCAGCCATTAATTTCATATAGTTGTTTACATAAACATATATAATAGGCTGCTTTTAGGATCCGACCGTGAATTTATAAAAATTTTGCAAATATTTGTCTCATTATGTCAATATATTTATAAAATTACAATTTTTTTGATTGACTTGAAAAAACGTAAATGATAAAATAACTCGCCGAGAAGTTTTAATGGGCGTTTCGGTTTTATCCTTTTTATTTCGGAATCAAAAAATATAATATTTTCGGAGGAGTTATCCATGAAAAAAATTATTTGTACCGTTCTTGCGTTACTTATGGTGGCTGCTCTTGCAGCGTGTGACGGCAGCGGAGCAAAATCCGATCAGCAGCTTGCCGACGAGGTCGCGGAAATGATCGACGCTATCTACGTTCAGGAAAGAACAGACAAAACAGACGAACAGTGCGCCGCTGCAAAAGCCGCATGGGATGCGCTCACAGACGAGCAGAAAGAGCTTGTAAGCGGCGAAGACGCCGATCCCGATTATTTCGGAAGGGACACAGGCGACGCTTCCAAAGACGATCCCCGCAATTCCGACGGGATCGGAACAAAAGAGATCCTTGTTGTCAGCTTCGGAACGTCTTTTAACGACAGCCGCTCAACTGATATAAAAGGAATTGAGGACGCTGTTGCAAAAGCATTCCCCGACTGGTCCGTAAGACGCGCGTTTACCGCTCAGATCATCATAAACCATGTTCAGGCACGTGACGGCGAAAAAATAGACAACGTTGCTCAGGCTCTTGACAGAGCAGTTGCAAACGGAGTTGAAACTCTTGTCGTTCAGCCCACTCACCTTATGCACGGCGCTGAATACGACGAACTTACCGAAGCGCTTGAAGCATATAAAGATAAGATCGCAACTATAGTCGTTGCCGAACCTCTTCTCGGTACCGTTGGCTCAAATGCTTCCGAAATCAACGAAGATAAGCAGAATGTTGCTAACGCCATTGTCGAAGCGGCAAGAAAAGACGGAGGATTTACTTCTCTTGAAGCCGCGGACGAGGCGTCGACCGCATTTGTATTTATGGGTCACGGCACTTCTCATACTGCAAAGATCTCTTACTCCCAGATGCAGGCGCAGATGGACGAACTCGGCTATAAAAACGTGTTTATCGGCACCGTTGAAGGCGAACCCGAAGAAACAGCATGCGAAGAGATCA
This sequence comes from Clostridia bacterium, assembly GCA_017427285.1. GTDB lineage: Bacteria > Bacillota > Clostridia > Oscillospirales > UBA644 > HGM12619. The sequence goes on along the minus strand of JAFRTE010000045.1, from coordinate 20,968 downwards.
TTGATCGTATACACGAAGCCGGATACAAAAACGTTGTCCTCCGTCCTCTTATGGTAGTTGCAGGCGACCACGCAAACAACGATATGGCGGGCGAAGACGAAGATTCATGGCTCAGCATGTTCAACGCTTCCGGTTATTTTGAAAACGTCGATACTCAGATTGCAGGCCTCGGCAGACTGACCGAAGTTCAGGATCAGTATATTGCGCATACTCAGGCCGCGATCGATTCTGTCGGTTGAGAAAGGCGTTCGGATTGAAAAAATATCTGTTTTTGCTCATTGCAGCAGTATGCTTGATTTTTTCGTCATGCAGTCATGACTCAGCGGAAATATCGTCCGTTGATCCCCCGCTTAAAGATGGTGTCTATTCGACAGACTTCAGCTCGGACGGCTCGATGTTCCACGTCAACGAGGCAAACCGTGGCAAAGGCATACTTACTGTTGAAAACGGCAAAATGTCTATCCATATTTCTCTTCCTTCAAAAAATACGGTCAATCTGTTTTACGGAAAAGCCGAAGACGCGAAAAAAAGCGGCGCCGCTCTGATCATGCCTACGATTGATACAGTAACGTATGAAGACGGCATGCAGGAAGAGGTCTACGGCTTTGATATCCCCGTCCCATATCTTGACAGGGAATTTGACTGCGCGCTGATAGGAACGAAGGGCAAATGGTACGACCACAAGGTGATCGTTAAAAATCCCGTCAGAATAATAAAAGACGGCGAGTATACGGTCGATGTTACGCTCAGCGGCGGTTCGGGCAAAGCGTCCGTTTCATCTCCCGCCAAACTCTATGTCGAAAACGGAGTTTGCACGGCAGAAATTGTCTGGAGCAGTCCGAATTATGAATATATTTTGCTTAACGGAATTCAGTATGACAGACTTGACGTTGAGGGCAACTCCGCTTTTCTTATTCCCGTTACCGTTGATAAGGAAATTTCAATAAGCGCCCTTACGACCGCAATGAGCGAACCTCATCTGATCGATTACACGCTTTATTTCAACGGTGATACGCTCAAATAAAATGGACCTCAGATTTTTGATCAGGCGTTTCGCTTTATTCGCGATTGCCGTTGCGCTTACCGTAGTTTTTACATCCTGTTTATCGGATAATCCGGATTCCGGCGGGGTAGGGCGGTTATCGTTTCTTTATGAGACCAACCCGGACTACGCAACACAGTTTTCCGTTAAATATTACGAAGGCGGCTATAAACTGCTTACTTTCGGAAACGGCGACAGAATACTAACCGTTCCCGAAGGCGCAAAAACACCTTCTTCGCTTGACGGAGATATAAAAATCCTCAACTGTCCCGTAAAGAACGTTTATCTTGCGGCAACGAGCGTGATGAGTCTTTTTGACGCTCTGGGGAGACTTGACGTTATACGTCTTTCCGGCACTCAGCAGGACGGCTGGTATATCGAATCAGCAAAAAAGGCGATGAATGACGGCGAAATACTGTTTGCCGGCAAATACAGTCAGCCCGATTATGAGCTTATTACGTCGGAAAAATGTCCTCTCGCAATAGAATCGATGATGATCGGGCATGCCTCCGATATAAAAGAACAGCTTGAAAATCTCGGAGTAGTAGTTTTGACCGATCAGTCAAGCAATGAAAGCCATCCGCTCGGTCGCGCCGAATGGATAAAGCTTTACGGCGCGATATTCGATGAGGAAGAGACCGCAAAAGCGGTTTTTGACGAACAGAAAAAATATCTCGAGTCCGTTTTAGAAGAGGGAAACACCGGCAAAACCGTCGCTTTTTTCTATATCAGTTCAACGGGCAGGATAGTCGTCAGAAAAAGCGAAGACTACGTCAGCAAAATGATTTCTCTTGCCGGAGGAAAGTATATCTTCTCCGAAATCGGAGACAATACAACAAAAACTTCGACGGTCACTATCGACCCCGAGGCATTTTTCGCTGCGGCGCACAGCGCGGATATTATTATTTACAACTCGACAATCGGCGACGAAATTGCCAGTATTGCCGAAATCACGGATAAATGCGAACTTCTCGCTGATTTTGACGCCGTAAAAAACGGTAACGTCTGGTGCACGCAGAAAAATATGTATCAGGAATCTACGTCTCTCGGCGAAATGATAAACAGTCTTCATATCATTTTTACCGATGACGGCGGAGATCTTGACGAAGTACCTTATTTTTTTAAATTAAAATAACAAAGCAAAGGAAAAGAAAATGAAAAAATCTGCAATTCTAAAAACATTATCAATGCTTATAGCTGTTATTATGCTGCTCTCTGTTTTTGTCTCGTGCGATTCGGGCGAAAACAAAGCGGACGAAGGCGTTGACGGTACACTTGTATTCGATCACTCAATGGAGCTCAAATATGCAAAATGCTTCTCCGTTGATTACTACAAAGGCGGATACAAAGTAATAAAGCTTATTGACGACACGACTATCCTTGTCGTCCCCGAAGGAAAGAGCGTTCCCGCGGAAAAACCCGAAAACGCAATAGTCCTTCAGCAGCCCGTAAGCAATATCCTCGTATCGTCCACACCAGTTACATCTCTTATAAACGCCATAGGCGCGCTTGATACGATAAGTTTAACAACATACGACGCCGACTCATGGTATATCAACGATGTCAAGCAGGCTATCCTCGACGGCAAAATCACGTATATCGGCGATTACAAAGCTCCCGATTACGAAATGATTACCGCTGCGGGAACGACCTTTGCGTTCTTCTCGACAATGCTTACCGATGACGTAAAAGAACAGCTCAACAATATCGGCGTTGACGTCGTTCTCGATCAGTCCGCACAGGAAGACCATCCTCTCGCAAGAGTTGAATGGGCAAAGCTTTACGGCGCGATCTTCAATAAAGAAGAAAACGCAGAAGCCGTTTTCAACGCGCAGGACAAATACATTGACGAGCTTTCAAAACTCGAAAAAACCGATAAAACGGTAGTTATGTTCTATATTACCTCAAAAGGTGTGCTTTATGCGAGAAATGCCGACGACTATATGGCGAAGATGATAAACCTTGCAGGCGGCGAATATATCCTTTCCGATGTCGGCGTAGGCGAGACCGGTACCGCAAAAATGGAAATGGAAGCATTCTTCGATAAAGCAAAAGACGCGGATTATATCGTATATATCTGGTCGATGGGCGGAAAGCCCGAAACGCTTGAGGCCTTCACTGAAAGAGCCGAGATCCTCGCGGATATGAAGGCGGTAAAGGAAGGAAACGTCTGGTGCACAACTCCCGACTATTTCCAGATTCAGAACACGATAGGCAGCATGATAAACGATATCAGACTTATGATGGACGCAGATTCATCCGTTGACGAGCTGACCTACCTGTTCCGTCTCAAATGATGGGGGCGCTCAGTAAAAGCAATAATACGAATACCATGCGCTTTTGCATGGTATTCGTGTCATTTATAATTCTGTATATCTGCGCCGTTTTATGGAATATTATGAGCGGAAGCGTGGATATATCCGCCTCCGAAATATTCGGGATCATATTCAACGGCGACAAAACGAATACCGTGGCATACAACGTTGTCTGGAAAATCAGACTTCCGAGACTTATGCTTGCCTCTTTGCTGGGCGGCGCGCTTTCCCTTTCGGGTTTTCTTATCCAGACTTTCTTTCGCAATCCTATTGCCGGCCCGTTCGTGCTCGGTATTTCTTCGGGCGCAAAAATGTTCCTTGCAGTAGTGACCATAGCAATGAACGGATTTTTCAGCCGCATGCCGCTTTCTGTAACCGTTATCGCGTCTTTTGTAGGCTCGCTTCTTTCGATGCTTCTCGTCCTTCTTTTTACGGGCAGAGTCAAAAATATGTCAATGCTTCTCGTGATCGGTATCATGATAAGCTATATCTGCTCTGCGGTAACTGACCTTCTTATCAATTTCGCAAACGAGTCCGACATAGTAAATCTCACCCACTGGTCTCTCGGCAGCTTTTCCGCAGCGTCGTGGCAGGACGTAAGGATATCCGCTTTTATTATAATTCCAACAGTTATTGCGATTTTCTGCTTTTCAAAGCCGATGTTTGCATATTCTCTAGGCGAAGAATATGCCCGCAGTCTCGGACTTAACGTAAAGATTTTCCGCATTTTTCTCGTTGTTTCAACGGGTATCCTTTCCGCATGCGTCGTTTCGTTTGCCGGACCAATATCTTTTGTAGGCATCGCGGTCCCGCATATAGCCCGTATGCTTCTCAGATCCTCAAAGCCGATAATGATGATACCCGTTACGTTTGTATGCGGCGCTTTTTTCTGCGTTGTCTGCGATCTTGCCGCAAGAATGCTTTTTTCGCCTACAGAACTGTCCATAAGCACTGTTACAAGCATAATCGGAGCTCCTATAGTTATATGGCTGATGATTTCAAGGAGGAAAAATGGAACGGGACAGTAACAACCTTTTCAAACTTGAAATGACCTCCGCCACCGTCGGCTATAACGGTATCCCTTTGATAAAAGATATCAATATATCCGTTAAAAAGGGCGAGATCATAACGCTTATAGGACCGAACGGCGCAGGAAAATCCACGATCCTCAAAAGCATTTCCCGTCATCTCTCGCTTATTGCTGGCACGGTATATATCGACGGCAGAAATATGCGTCTTATGAACGGAAAAGAAACCGCTCTGAAAATGTCCGTAATGCTCACGGAACGCATAAAGCCGGAACTGATGACCTGCCGCGAGCTTGTTTCCGCGGGAAGATATCCGTATACCGGCGGATTCGGACTTCTTACTCCGAAAGACAGAGAAATCGTCGAAAAGTCGCTTGAACGTGTAAACGCCGCTGATATTGCGGATAAGGATGTTACCGCAATAAGCGACGGACAGCGTCAGCGTGTCCTTCTCGCCAGAGCTCTCTGCCAGGAGCCGGAAATAATAATTCTCGACGAGCCTACGTCGTATCTCGATATACGCAATAAAATCGAGCTTCTCGATATCCTTTCCGTTATGGCAAAAAAAGAGGATATCGCCGTAATAATGAGTCTTCACGAAATAGACCTCGCCGAAAGAATTTCGGATAAAATAGTCTGCGTGAAGGGCGACCGTATCTATTCATACGGAACGCCTGCGGAAATATTCTCAGACAGTAATATTTCCTCTCTTTACGATATAAAAAAGGGCAGCTTCAACGCTCTTCTCGGCAGCATAGAGCTGAAAAAACCCGAGGGACAAATAAAGTGCTTCGTTCTCGGCGGCAACGGAACGGGAATTCCGTTTTACAGAGCTCTTCAGAAAAAGGGGATAGCTTTTGCAGCAGGTATCCTGCCTAAAAACGATATCGACTGCGTCGCAGCGCTGCCTCTTGCCTCAGAAGTGGTCTTTTCCGAACCTTTTATGCCCATAACTCCCGAACAGGTTAAAAAAGCAAAAGCTCTGATAGATTCCGTAAGCTATATCGCAGACTGCGGATGCGTTTTAGGCGAGTATAACAAAGCGAACGCCGAGCTCCTCGAATATGCCGTAAAAAACGGCAAAACGGTAATAAAATCACCCGACGAGATTGCGGAGACGATATTATGAAACAGCCCCGAATACTTTTAGCCGGTACTTCAAGCGGAAGCGGAAAAACGACCGCCGTTTGCGCGCTGCTCGCGCTTCTCATGCGCAGGAATAAGGCCGTCCGTTCGTTCAAATGCGGTCCGGACTATATCGACCCGATGTTTCACCGTTCCGTTCTCGGAACTGAAAGCTCAAATCTCGATCCGTTTTTCTGTAACGACGATCTTCTCCGTTATCTTATCGTTTCCGGCAGCGGCGGAAAAACAGCAGTCGTCGAAGGCGTCATGGGCTATTACGACGGAACGGGAGAAAGCGGCTCGGAAAACAGCACCTATACGGTCGCAAAAGCGACAAAAACGCCCGTTATTCTCGTTGTAAACGCAAAAGGCGCGTCATCATCTCTCGTTGCCGCAACAGAGGGCTTTCTTAATTATATGCCGGAAAGCATGATAAAAGGCGTGATATTCAACCGGATAACACCGATGAACTATAAATACGTATGTTCGGTCATGGAAAAGCGCTTCAACGGCGCAGTAATCCCTCTCGGGTATATTCCCGAGCTTCCGGGTGACTGTCTTTTTCCGTCAAGACATCTGGGACTTATAACTGCAGACGAAATAGACGATATAAAAACACGGCTCGAAAAAATTGCCGATATCTGCAGCGATACGCTGGATATAAACGCCATTCTTTCCGTTGCTGAGGGGGCTGCGGATATAAATTGTACCTATCCGTCGATTCCGTCCCATAAAAAAGTAAATATTGCGGTCGCTTACGATTCTGCGTTTTGCTTCTATTACGGCGATACGGTCTCGCTTCTGAAAAAAATGGGAGCCGAAATACAGTATTTTTCACCGCTTAAAAACGAGCCGGTCCCTCTTGAGTCACACGGTCTTCTTCTCGGCGGAGGTTACCCCGAGCTTTATTCCGACAGACTCGAAGCGAATACGGCAACAAAAAACAGCGTGTATAAAAGCGTGCTGTCGGGTATGCCCACAATAGCCGAGTGCGGCGGCTTTCAGTATCTAAGCAAGTCGATAGACGGCAGAAAAATGTGCGGTGTAATAGACAGCGACTGCTACAAAACCGAAAAACTCGTCAGATTCGGTTATATAACGCTCACCGCAAATAACGACTGCCTTTTCGGCAAAAAAGGCGTTTTACTTCGCGGACATGAGTTTCATTACTGGGACAGCACTTCCTGCGGCGATTCGTTCACGGCGGTAAAGCCGAACAAAAAGACCTGGAAATGCGTTTTTTCCGGAGAAACGCTCTATGCAGGGTATCCGCACCTTTATCTAATGTCGGATATAAACGCAGCTGAGAATTTCTATCTTAAATGTTTGGAATATAAGGAGAAAGAAAAATGATCATAAACGATCCCAACGACATTGAAAAGCGAAGCATGGAAATAATCGAAAGCGAGCTTACTGCGGAGATCCCCGAGGAAAACAAGGCGGTCGTAAAGCGTGTTATCCATTGCACCGCCGATTTTGACTATGCCGTCAATCTCAAATTTTCCGAAAATGCCGTTAAAAAAGCTCTTGATGCCTTAAAAGACGGATGCGTTATCGTAACCGATACTCAGATGGCAAGAGCGGGCATAAACAAACCCGCAGCCGAAAAGCTCGGATGTTCAGTACAGTGCTTTATGAGCGATCCCGACGTTGCCGCAGCTGCAAAGGAAAAAGGCGGCACTCGCGCGTCTGCGTCTATGGAAAAAGCCGCTTCGCTCGGAAACAACGTGATTTTCGCTATAGGAAACGCGCCTACGGCGCTTCTTAAGCTTAAAGAACTGATAGACGACGGCAAAATCAGCCCCAGACTCATTATCGGCGTTCCTGTCGGCTTTGTGAATATTATCGAGTCAAAAGAATGCATTATGGAAACGGAAGTTCCCTATATAGTGGCAAAAGGCCGTAAGGGCGGATCAAACGTTGCCGCCGCGATAGTAAACGCTTTGATGTATCAGCTTACAAGATGATGGACAGTTTTATCACAAAAGACGGCAAGCGTCTCCGCAGAGGATATACGACCGGCTCATGCGCGGCTGCCGCGGCAAAAGCCGCCGCGATCATGCTGCTTGAAAAGAGAAATATCGACAGAATATATTTGCTCACGCCTAACGGCACCGGTCTTTATCTTACGGTCCACGATACCGTTTTCGGCAAAAACAGCGTGTCATGCGCCATAGTCAAGGACAGCGGAGATGACCCGGACGTTACGAACGGCATAAAAGTATACGCTGAAGTCGAAAAAACGGATATTCAGGGTAAAATCATTATTTGCGGCGGAGAGGGCGTGGGAATAGTTACAAAACCCGGGCTCGATCAGCCGGTCGGAAGCCACGCGATCAATTCAACGCCTCGCAGGATGATCACCGAAGAGCTCTTGAACGTTTGTGAGGATAACGGCTACAAGGGCGGTCTGAAAGTAACCGTTTCAATCCCCGAAGGCGTAAAACTGGCAGAAAAAACGTTTAATCCGAGACTCGGTATCGTCGGTGGCATATCCGTTCTCGGTACTACCGGAATAGTAGAACCGATGAGCGACGACGCAGTCGTGGAAACGATCCGAACTGAGCTTTCCGTCCGTCGGGCAGACAAAAAAACTTCTGTACTGCTTACGCCCGGAAATTACGGAATAGATTATATCCGAGACAGTCTTCACATAAATCCCGATATCGCCGTCACAACGTCCAATTTTATCGGCGACGCGCTGTCTCTCGCTTCCGAAGCCGGTTTTACTCATGCGCTTCTTGTAGGACATGTCGGCAAGCTCGTAAAGCTTGCGGGCGGACTTTTTAACACCCATTCAAGATGGGGCGACTGCCGCGCCGAAATATTCGCATCTCACGCAGGGATAAACGGAGCATCTAACGATGTAATACAAAAAATAATGAGCAGCGTTATGACGGACGAAATGATCTCCGTCGTTGAATACGCCGGAATTTACGAAAATGTAATGAAAAGCATAATGAATAAAATAGCAGATAACATTTCTCACCGTCAGCTCGGGAGTATGCAAACTTCGGTCATAATGTTTTCAAAAGTTCATCAGACTCTCGGCCGGACCGGCGGCGCGGAAGATATTCTCGAAATTATCCGAAAGGAATACTCATAATGGTACATATAGTAGGGGCGGGCTGCGGAGCGCCGGATCTGATAACACTTCGCGGAAAAAAACATCTCGAAGAGGCGGACGTAATTATCTATGCGGGCTCTCTCGTAAATCCCGAGCTGCTCGCTTATGCAAAGAGCGACTGCGCCGTTCACGACAGCTCAAAAATGACTCTCGAAGAAATCGTTTCCGTTGTTTCAGCAGCCGAAAAAGCGGGAAAAACAACTGTCCGTCTCCATACAGGAGACCCTTCTTTATACGGCGCAATAGGCGAACAGATACGTGAGTTTGACAAGCTCGGAATAGAATACGATATTACGCCCGGCGTAAGCGCATTCTCCGGCGCCGCATCGTCGCTGAAAACAGAATATACGCTTCCCGATGTTTCCCAAACTGTTATCATTACCCGAGCGTCGGGTAAAACATCCGTTCCCGAATCCGAAAATCTCGTTTCACTTGCAAAACACGGCGCAACAATGGTCCTGTTTTTAAGCACGGGGCTTCTCGACAAGGTCAGCAGAGATCTGATCGAAGGGGGGTATTCTCCCGATACGCCCGCCGCGATAATATACAAGGCGACCTGGGCGGACGAAAAGGTCGTTTACTGCACGGTGGATTCTCTTAAAAAAACAGCCGAAGAAAACTGTATCACAAAAACCGCGCTCATAACCGTCGGCAGCTTTTTAACGAGCGATTTTTCCCGTTCCCATCTTTACAGCCCTGAATTTTCAACCGAATTTCGCGAGGCAAAAAAGTGATCGTCAATATTTTCTGTTATTCCGATTCGGGTTCACTAATCGCAAAAAAACTTTGCGACAAGCTGCGTATCGACCCTAAAAATGTTCATTCCGTCGAAAAATTCGCCTCGAAATACGGATTTTGTCCCCACAAAAGCGTATCGGCGGATTTCGAGCCGTTTTTCCGTGAAAGCGACGCGCTTATATTCGTCGGCGCGTGCGGGATCGCCGTAAGGACGATCGCCCCGTATGTCAGAAGCAAAACAGCAGATCCTGCGGTGATCGTTATCGACGACAGAGGAAAATTCGTTATTCCCATACTGTCGGGACATATCGGCGGCGCAAACGAAATCGCAAAAAAAACAGCCGAGATGCTGTCTGCCGTTCCCGTTATCACGACCGCGACCGACGGTGCGGGTAAATTTTCGTGCGACACGTGGGCGTTTACTCACGGATGCGCAATCTCGTCTCTTAAAACCGCAAAGGACGTTTCCGCGGCAATACTTGAAAACGATATTCCCGTCTCGTCCGAATATCCTCTTCCCGATCCTCTTCCCGAAGGACTTTATCGCGGCGACGCAGGAGAAATCGGTATTTATATCGGCATAAAAAAATCGGGACCGTATATAAAAACCCTGCGTCTGATACCCCGGGTCCTCTCGGTAGGTATCGGATGCAGAAAAGGGGTTTCAAAAGAAGAAATCGCTTGCGCCGTAAAAAGCGTTTTCGATAAACACGGTATAGATGTAAAGTCAGTAAGCCGTATAGCTTCGATCGACGTTAAGAAAAACGAAGAAGGACTTCTTGAATTTGCAAAAGAAATGAATGTTCCGGTATCTTTTTTTACAGCCGATGAACTTAACTCGGCAAAGGGTATATTCGAAGAGTCTGAATTTGTAAGAAAAACCGTGGGGACGGGCAACGTCTGCGAACGCGCCGCCGCGCTTACGGGCGATGAAATAATAATTAAAAAGACGGTTGAAAACAGCGTTACGGTCGCTGTTTCCGTCAGTAAATGGGAGGCAGTGTTTTGAAAAAAGTATATGTTGTAGGCATCGGAGCCGGCAATTATGACGGCATGACCGTCGGCGCGGTAAAGGTCCTCGAAAACGCCGATATAATAGTAGGTTATACCGTATACGTCGATCTGATCCGCCCGTTTTTTCCCGATAAGCAGTTTTTATCCACACCCATGATGAAAGAAACCGAAAGATGCAGACTGGCGCTTGAAAAAGCTGCCGAGGGCAATACTGTCGCAATGATATGTTCGGGCGACGCGGGTATATACGGTATGGCGTCACCTATCCTTGAACTTGCCGTAGAATACGGAGTAGAAGCCGAAATAATCGCGGGAGTGACAGCCGCGTCGTCCGGCGCCGCTTTACTCGGTTCACCGATCACATGCGATTTTGCTGTACTTAGTCTTTCGGACCTTCTTACTCCGTTTGACGTAATTATGAAGAGGATCGAAAGCGTTGCAAGCGCGGATATGTGTATGGTAATATACAATCCGTCAAGCAAAAAACGCTCCGATTATCTCGCAAAGGCCTGCGAGACGGTAATGAGATACCGCTCGCAAACAACCGTTTGCGGGATCTGCCGCAATATAGGCAGGGAAGGGGAGAGCTTTGAAATAACTACTCTTGCCGAACTTGCAAATACTCAGGCGGATATGTTTTCGACCGTGTTTATCGGTAATTCGTCAACCAAAATTGTCAACAGCAGGATCGTAACGCCCAGAGGATACAGCTATGAAAGATAAAATCTGCGTTTTTGCAGGCACTACCGAAGGCAGACGTATCACCGAGATACTTTGCGGTGCCGCGGATCTTACCGTATGCGTCGCAACCGAATACGGCGAAATAATGCTTGACGGAATAAAGGGAATAAACGTTCATACCGGACGTATGGACAAAGCCGGAATGACGGACTTTTTTAAGGAAAACTCCTTTGATCTTATCATCGACGCCACTCATCCGTATGCGGTTGCCGCCACGGATAATATTATTGCCGCCGCAGACAGCTGCGGAGTTGACGTAATGCGTATTTCACGTCGCACGGAAGCGCACGAAACGAAAGCCGTATACGTCAGCTCCGCTGAAGAGGCAAGAGATTATTTGTCGGAACGTGACGGAAACATATTTCTTACAACGGGTTCAAAAGAACTGTCGAAGTATTCCGGACTTGATATGCAGAGAGTCTGGGCAAGGGTCCTCCCTTCACACTCGTCAATAGATTTGTGTGAAAAGGCGGGCGTTTTAACTTCTCATATCATAGCTGCGCAGGGCCCGTTTACATACGAAATAAATCTTGCGCAGCTGAAAACGATAAACGCGGAATATCTCGTTACAAAAGCTTCCGGAACAAGCGGTGGATACGAAGAAAAAATAAAAGCCGCACTAGATTTCGGTGCAGTTCCGATAATAATCGGAGAACCGCCTCAGGTGCGCGGATTTACGCTTGACGAAGCGATAAAAGAGCTTGAAAAAAGATACGCTGTCAAAAAAAGAAAAATCAGCATCATCGGGATCGGCCCCGGAAACGAATGTTTGCTTACGGCTGAGGCGAAAAACGCTTTAAACGAATGCGACGCTCTGATCGGCGCGGAGTCGGTCGTTTCTTCGCTTCTTTTAAGAAAACCTGTTTTTTATGAGTTTTTGCCGGAAAAAACGGCGAAAATACTTGACGGTAATCCGTCTCTGCGCAATATTGCCGTCGTTATGCGCGGCGATACGGGCTTTTTCAGCGGCGCAAAAAAAATGCTTGAATGCTTTGCAAACGAAGATGTCAGAGTATTTCCGGGTATTTCTTCCGTTTCGGCTTTTGCCGCAAAGCTAGGCGTCAGCTGGGACGGAGCCGCCCTTGTTTCCATGCACGGAAGATATCACAATATCGTTCATACCGTTGAGACTAACAAAAAAACTTTTGTTCTTGCGGGCGGCGAATACACTGTTGACGTTATTCTGAATAAACTTTGCTTTTACGGGCTTTCCGACGTTCGGGTCGCGGTGGGTGAAAAACTCACGTACGCAGACGAAACCGTAACGCGGGGGACCGCAGAAGAGCTAAAAAACAGTACATTCGACGCTCTTTCGGTCGTATATATCGAAAACGAATTAGCCGAAAACCGGATCCGTATCGGTATCGATGACGACGAATTTATTCGCGGAGACGTTCCGATGACGAAATCCGAAGTCCGCGCAGTTTCCTTGTCACAGCTCGGTCTTTCTTCCGATTCCGTTGTATGGGATATAGGCGCAGGAACGGGTTCCGTTTCAGCTGAATGCGCTCTTTGCGCATACGACGGTAAGGTGTTTGCGATTGAAAAAGAGAGCGACGCCGCAGAGCTTATCGAAAAAAACAAAATAAAATTCCGTGCGGATAATATAAAGATCGTCCGGGGCGAAGCTCCCGAGGTCCTTTCCTCCCTTCCCGATCCTACTCACGTTTTTATCGGAGGAAGCGGAGGCAGACTGGAAGATACCGTTGCGGCAATACTTCAAAAAAACAGCGATGCAAAAATAGTCGTGAATACAGTAACGCTCGAATCGCAAAACGAAGCGTATAACTGCGCAAAAAAGTGTTCTTTCCGAATATTCAGGTGTATTGAAGTCAATATCTCACGCAGTCAGAAAATCGGAAGATACAATATGATGAGGGCTCATAATCCCGTATGCGTTTTCGTTATGCAGGGAGGCAAAATCGGTGATTGAACTTCTCATTTTTCAGACCGCAGCTGTTTTGACGGGATTTGTGATCGACTTTTTTGTCGGCGATCCTTACAGTGTCCCTCACCCCGTTGTGTTTATAGGTAAATGGATATCCTTTTTTGAAAAAAAATTCCGTTGCGGAGATGAAAAAAAGGATTTCGCAAGGGGGATTATAACCGTTATCCTCGTAACCTTTATCTCAACGTCGGTTCCTGCGCTCGTTCTCGCTTTGTCATGGCTTATTCACCCGATTTTGTATTTTATAATAAACAGTATTATGTGCTGGCAGCTTCTCGCTGCAAGACAGCTAGTCAGAGAGAGCATGAAGGTCCACCGCGAGCTTGTAAAAAACGATACGGAAGCCGCGAGAAAAGCGGTGTCGAATATAGTAGGCAGAGACACCGACGTGCTTGATGAAAAGGGCATTTGCAGAGCAGCGGTTGAAACTGTCGCCGAAAATACGTCAGACGGCGTAATCGCGCCTCTTATCTGGATATTTCTTTTCGGCGCTGTCGGTGGCTTTTTCTATAAATCCGTAAACACTATGGATTCCATGATAGGGTATAAAAACGATAAATACCTCTATTTCGGCAGAGCAGCGGCAAAAACAGACGATTTTGTCAATTTCGTTCCCGCAAGGATCTCCGCGCTTCTTATGATTTTATCCTGTCCTTTTTGCAAACTTGATATGAAAAACGCTTTCAGAATATTCAGTCGCGACAGAATGAAGCACGCAAGCCCCAACTCCGCGCAGACAGAATCCGTATGCGCAGGCGCTCTTAATATCCGTCTTGCCGGCGACGCCGTTTACGGCGGCGTAATACATAAAAAGGAATATATAGGAGACCCAGTCCGTGAAACGGAGCCCGACGATATAAAAAAAGCGGGCAAGCTTATGTATGCCGCGTCTTTTCTTATGCTTTTGATCGGACTTCTTATCAGAACTGCGGTGATTTTATTATGCTTATAAATCAAAAAAATCCACACGGCGGAGATATTTATTCAAACCGCGTAAATTACGATTTTTCGTCAAACCTCAACCCGTCCGGAATGCCCGATGAGGTCAAAAATGCAATAACCGAATCCGTTGCTTTTTGCGGCGTTTATCCCGACGCCCGCTGTTCAAAGCTGAGATCGGCGATTTCCGAAGCGGAAAATGTTCCTTTCGAAAATATAATCTGCGGAAACGGAGCCGCCGAGCTAATTTATTCGTTTGCCTATTCGCTCAATAAAGAAAAACCCGCTTTGATCGTCTCTCCGACGTTTTCCGAATATGAAACGGCTCTGCGTGCGGCAAAAACAGATATAAAACATCTTATTCTTTCCGAAAAAAACGGATTTACTCTTACGGAAGATATGCTGCCTTGCGATTTACGGTCGTATTCCGCCGTATTTATCTGCTCGCCCAACAATCCTACGGGCAAAACCGTCGATTTAAATGTGATCCGAAAGATATGCTCTTTCGGAGTGAGGATCTTTGCCGATTTCTGCTTTCTCGACCTTTCGGACGATCCGAAAAAATACAGCGTTCCCGACCTTCTCGCAGAATATCCTGATCTTACCGTGCTGAAAGCGTTTACAAAAAACTACTCCATGGCGGGTATACGCCTCGGTTACGCTATGAGTTCTGACGAACAGTTTCTTGACAAAATGTCCGAAAAAACGCAGTGCTGGAATGTTTCGGCCATTGCTCAGCACGCAGGATGCGCGGCTCTCGGTTGCAAAAAATGGCTCGAAGACACCGCGTCGTCAATAAGGGAAGAAAGAGAACGCGTCGCCGGAATTCTTGCTTCTGAAGGGATTAGAGTGTTCCCGTCGGAAGCAAACTTCCTTCTTCTTTATTCGAAAAAAGACCTTAAATCTCTGTTGATCAAAAGGGGAATACTCATCAGAGACTGCTCTGACTATATCGGGCTGAAAAAAGGTTATTTCAGAATTGCAATAAAGAAAAAAGAAGAAAACGATATCCTTATATCCGCTTTGAAAGAGGTGATCAGATGAAAAAGGCAAGACCGATAATGATACAGGGCACAATGTCCAACGCAGGTAAAAGTCTTATCTGCGCGGCGCTTTGCCGTATTTTTAAACAGGACGGCTACTCCGTCGCGCCGTTTAAGTCTCAGAATATGGCGCTGAATTCATTTATTACCGAAGAAGGACTTGAAATGGGTCGCGCCCAGGTCGTTCAGGCGGAAGCGGCGGGTATAAAACCGTCCGTGCTGATGAATCCTATTCTTCTTAAACCAACAACCGATGTCGGCTCTCAGGTTATAGTCAACGGCGAAGTCCGCGGCAATATGAAAGCTTCCGACTATTTCAAATATAAAAAACAGCTTATTCCCGATATAATGCACGCTTACGGAATACTCGAAGAAAAAAACGATATAATAGTTATCGAAGGCGCGGGAAGTCCCGCCGAGATCAACCTGAAAAGCGACGATATCGTCAATATGGGAATGGCAAAAATGGCGAAAGCTCCCGTTTTGCTTGTCGGAGATATCGACAGGGGAGGTGTTTTCGCACAGCTTTTCGGCACTGTTTCCCTTCTCGACGCCGATGAAAGGGATATCGTAAAAGCAACTGTGATCAATAAATTCAGGGGCGACAAAACGATTCTCGAGCCGGGTCTCGATATGCTTTATAATCTTGTAAAGGTTCCGTGCGCGGGCGTTGTGCCTTACGTTCACGTCGATATCGACGATGAGGACAGCTTGAGCGAAAAGCTTTCCGCAGGCATGAGAAAAGAAATCGACATCGCGGTCATTTTGCTTCCGAGAATATCGAATTTTACTGATTTTTCCCCGTTTTCCCGCTTCTCGGGCGTTTCGCTGAGATATGTAAAAAATCTTTTCGAACTCGGCTCTCCCGACCTGATAATAATCCCGGGTACAAAATCCACGATGTCCGATCTCAAATGGATGCGGCAAAACGGACTTGAAGCCGAAATACTCAAAAAAGCGTCGAGAAATACTCCCGTTTTCGGTATATGCGGCGGACTGCAGATGCTCGGAAAAAAAATATCCGATCCATTCGATACCGAAGGCGGCGGCGAAATAAACGGAATGTCCCTTCTCGATACGGAAACAGTATTTGAAAAGCAGAAAACAAGAACTCAGACCGACGGCGTTTTTGACGGAATAAAGGGCATATTCGAACCGCTTAACGGCTTGCGTTACCGCGGCTACGAAATACATATGGGTCAAAGCACCGATACTTCGGCGGTAATTCAGAAAAACAGCATATACGGCAGCTATATCCACGGCATTTTCGATGAAAACGGTATTGCCGAAACGATAGTTCGAGCTCTTTATAAGTCCCGCGGAATGGAATTTAACGAAAACGAAGTATTCGATATAAGCGCATACCGTGAATCACAGTACGATCTGCTTGCCGATACCGTACGTGAAGCAATGGATATGGAGCTTATATATAAAATTCTCGAGGAGGGCATATGATACATCTTTATTACGGAGACGGAAAAGGCAAAACGACCGCAGCATGCGGTCTCGCAGTCCGCGCAGCCGGCAGCGGAATGAAAGTTCTGTTCACACAGTTTTTCAAAAACGGAAGATCGTCGGAGATCGGCATTTTGTCTTCTGTAAACAATATTGAGTGTCTTTTCCCCGAAATCAGCTTCGGGAGATACAAAAATATGACGGACGATCAAAAAGCCGAAACAAAAACCCGCTATCACGCATTCCTGACGGAAATAATTAAGAAAGCCGCCGATTTTGATTTGATAGTTCTTGACGAATCGGTCTCGGCGTATAATTACGGTTTCATTCCTCACGAAATCCTTACGGAATTTCTCCTTTCGGAAGGAAAAAACCGCGAGATCGTTTTAACTGGACGGAGTCCGTCTGACGAACTTATTAATATCGCGGATTACGCAACCGAAATGAAAAAAGAAAAACACCCTTACGATAAAGGCGTCAAAGCGAGAAAAGGAATAGAATTCTGATGAAGAAAACCGAGTATTCTGAAACCGGATTAAACGACCTTGTCCGTTCCGTAAAAAATGCGGATACGGCAGCAATGAAAAACGCGGCGGAAAGACAGAGCAGACTTGCAAAGCCGCCGGGCAGTCTCGGAAAGCTCGAGGAGCTGTCGATACAGCTTGCGGGAATAACGGGTAAGGTAAAAAACGAATTTAAAAGCAGATATATCCTTGTGTTCTGTTCCGATAACGGCGTAATCGAAGAGGGTGTGGCAAGCGCACCGCAGTCAGTTACCGCTTCCCAGGCGGTCAATATGACAAAGGGAAAAACGGGCGTTGCCGTCCTCGCAAATGAATTCAACTGTGTTTTGCGCGTTTGCGACGTGGGTATAAACGCGGATATAAACGAGCCCGCGATCATACCAAAAAAAATCGCATACGGCACTCAAAACATTGCAAAAACTGCCGCCATGACCCGCGAACAGGCGATAAAAGCAATTCTTGTCGGGGCGGACATCGCCGAAGACTCCGTAAAAAACGGAGCTCAGATCATCGGTATAGGCGAAATGGGCATAGGAAATACCACAACTTCTTCCGCAGTCCTCGCTGTTTTGTCGGGAAAACGTATAAAAGATATAACGGGCAGAGGAGCGGGGATAACCGACGACGCATATTCAAAAAAACTGTCGGTGATAACCGCCGCAATCACGGTAAATAAGCCGAACGGAAAAGACGTGATCGACGTAATTTCAAAGGTAGGCGGTTTTGATATAGCAGCGATGACGGGCGCTTTCATAGGCGCGGCAAAAATGAGAGTTCCTGCAGTGATAGACGGGTTTATTTCCGCGGTAGCCGCTTTGTGCGCATACAGACTGTGCCCCGCGGTAAAAGATTATCTGATACCTTCACACTCATCCTTCGAGATAGGATATAAAACAGCAATGGACGAGCTCGGGATATCCCCGCTTTTTAATCTTGGCATGCGTCTTGGTGAGGGCAGCGGATGTCCCATAGCGATGATGACGGTCGACGCCGCATGCGCGGTAATAAATAATATGGCAACGTTTGAAGAGGCGGCGATAAACGATTCATATCTCGATTCAATTCGGAAAACGGACGCCTTTTCCGTGAAAGGTTGATAAAATGAATGTTCTTATTTCGGGCGGGTGCAAAAACGGCAAAACTTCTTTTGCGCAGGATATCGCCGTTAAGCTTTCCGCCGGCGGAAAGCGGTATTATGTCGCGACTATGATCCCCTACGACGAGGAAGACAGGAAACGCATAGATTTACATATCAAAGACAGGGCGAATATGGGCTTTACAACTCTTGAGATCGGCAGAGATATATCCTCGTGTCTTTACGGGACGAATGGAACGTTTCTTGTGGATAGCGTAACAGCTCTGCTTCTTAATGAAATGTTTCCGTCTTCACATTCAGGCGAAGCTGACGAAAACGCCGTAAAAAGATGTATTGAAGGACTTTTGAAAATAACCGAAAAAGCCGAAAACGCGGTTTTTGTTACGGATTATATTTATTCCGACGCCATACGTTACGACAGCTTTACGCAAAATTACCGCAAGTCTCTTGCCGCAATCGATAAAAAGCTCGCCGAAGTATGCAATACCGTAATAGAGCTTTGTGCCGGCAACGTTATATTCCACAAGGGAGGTATCGTTTTATGAAAAAGTATTTCAACGCGTTTTTGATGTGCTTTACGATGTTTTGCGCGATCCCGAGTCCGTTTCATAACTGGGACGACGAGTCAAGGCCGCTTATGACCCTGTTTCTTCCCTTTGTCGGAGCATGGATAGGTCTTCTCTGGGCGTTGACATCTTTTGCAATATCTTTTTTTAATATCCCGTGTCTTATCGGGGCAATTATTCTTACGGCTTTCCCCTTGTTTGTCACGGGAGGAATGCATATGGACGGTTATCTCGACGTGATAGACGCGATAAAATCCTGGCGCGATATCGAAGAAAAGAGAAAGATACTCAAAGATCCCCACGTCGGATCGTTCGCTGTGATTTCAGCCGTTTTAATCATACTTGCGCAGTTTTCTCTTTTCGCTTCCGTAAAAGAAGCGGATCATTATGCGCTTATACTTATCCCGACCGTTTCTCGCTGTATGGCGGCGTTTTTCGTAACGGTTTTAAGACCTCTTTCGGTCAGCGAGTATTCAGGAGCGTACAGAAAAGGCGTAAAAAAAGGGCATATCATATTTATATGCGTCCTTTTTGTTCTTACCGTCGCGGCGGGATTCGTATTTCTCGGTAAATACGGCTTTGTTTCGCTTGCCGTCACGCTCGGGTATCTTCTTTATCTCTTCAAGGCGTTTCGCTCTCTTGGCGGGATGTCGGGGGATATTTCGGGGTATTCGCTGATATTCGGCGAACTTTGCGGTATAGCCGTTTACGCTTTGATATAAGGAGAGATAAAATGGATTTTATTATAGGCGGAGCGTTTCAGGGGAAGCTTGAATACGCAGTAAAAAAACATAAGCTCGATGATTCCGATATTTTTACATGTTCCGAAAACGCAGCCGTTTCATTCGAACGGAAATGTATATACGCCGTTCAGGAATTTACCCTTTACTGTGTAAAAAACTCTCTTGATGCAACGGAAATTTTCAGAAATAACAGAAAAAAATGGAAAAACGGAGTTATAATTTGCGAAGATATTTTTTGCGGAGTCGTGCCTCTCGGCGCGGACATGCGGGCATGGCGCGATATGACGGGACGTCTCTGTGCATATCTGTCCTCCGAGGCGGATTCAGTTGAAAGAATATTCTGCGGATTGGAGCAGAAACTGAAATGAAACTTGTTTTGATACGTCACGGAAAAACCGAAGCCAATGAAAAGCGCCTTTATTGCGGCAAAACAGATATAGGCTTATCATGCGCAGGCAAAGAGGAGCTTATCGCTAAAAAGCAGCAAACCGTTTATCCCGATATAAACGGTATGGCTGTCGTTACGAGCGGAAAAAAACGCTGTGAGGAAACGCTCGAGATCATTTACGGCAAAACCCCTCATGCCGCAGATACGGCGTTTTGCGAAATGGATTTCGGAATATTCGAAATGAGATCATACGAAGAAATGAAAAACGACCCGCAGTATATCGCCTGGATAAGCGGAAATAACGAAGAGAATATCGCGCCCGGAGGAGAAAGCGGTACGGTTATGCGTGACCGCGTTCTTAAAGGACTTCGCAGGGTAATCGCTTCGGACAGGGACGCTCTTATCGTTACTCACGGCGGCGTTATCGCCGCAATTATGGACTTTCTTTTCAGCGAAGAAAAAAAGAACCGCTACGAATGGCAGCCCTCTTTCGGCGGAGGTTACATTGTGGAATACAGCGAAAATTCCAAATCATATATCCCGTTCTGACAGTGGCCCCGCTTCTCCGAAAATGATCTAAGCAAATCCCCCCGCATTTACGACTATGATTTTTTAATTGATTATAATAAAAAAATCAGCTTACTAAAAAAATCGGCAAGCTGATTTTTTCTATACTTTCCGTCCGAAAATTATCGTTTTTCCTTTCCTCGTTTCGGTCGGGAAAACTTGCTTTATCTGTTCGTTTAATATACAATATGTCTGTAATATTTCTTATATTCGGGAGGTTGTATATAAAAAAGATACTGACGAGATCCGTGAGTTATTTGTGCAAATCAGTCTCCCCCGTTTCATCACGCAGTATTCCGCGCTCTCCGGACAGTCGGGCCACTTTCCGCCGGCCATACGAACGAATACAGGGCGTAGAGCGTAATTGAAATAACCCGCCTCGCAACCGAAAAACAAACATAAAAACATCAAAATCCGCCCTGGTTCACCTAAGGCGGATTTGTGTGAAAGAGTCTTTTATCCGGTTTTATTATACTTTTCGTTATTGCTGTTAATTATATCATTTGCGGTCTAATTATTTATATTATTGAAAATAAACTCATACAGTATTTCGGATATCATTTTAGAAG
>JAFRTE010000005.1 GCA_017427285.1 Clostridia bacterium | reverse complement strand
TGGCAGGGGCAGAAGGACTTGAAGGGTATCCGGGATTTTTCATGCTGTGATATGCAGTCCGATACACAATATGTAGTATTATATAGTACGTTAAAAAACAAAATACGGACACAGTATCACGAAACATCCCGAAATAAAAAACGATTTTGGTATAAGTTTTGGTATAAAAACAGCCCTTTGCCGGAATCTTGAATCCCCTTGTATCGTAAACAGCTTTTGTTCCGATTTGCTATCATCATAACATAATCAGTCACTGAAATCAACATCAAAAAAACAATTATGATTCCGATTGAAAGCCCGCTGTAGTATTCATTTTACTTAATTCGGAGGAATCATATGGCAATTAACACTTCATTTATTGAATCTCTCTTTTTCGGAAACATCGATCCGCAGGCGCGGGCGGTCAAACCGGGCAGCCGCGCGGATAAGCTGAGAATCTTTATCACAGATCACTTGCCGGAAATAGAAAACGCTTTGCCCGATGAACAGCGCGGCGTGCTTGATAAAATCCTTGACGCACAGGGCGAGCTGGATACGATATCAGAACGGGACAGCTTCATTCTTGGTTTCCGTCTCGGCGCGGCGTTTACATACGACACCTTCGTGAATACGGCTACTCCTTACCGCGATCTGAGCGAAAAACTGTAATCCGCACATTCGACAGACCTTCGTTTCTTTGTTATGATGTAGATACCAAAAGAAACGGAGGTCACTTTTATGCGAGAGAAAAAGGTTAAAATGAAGTTTACGGACTTTGAGTGTAACCTACTGATCAACGGAATCAACGAATGGCGGAACATGCTGCTTGCAGCAGATTACCCCACAGAAGATGTGGACGTATTACTGCTGAAAATCATCAAAAAAGCGGAGGACAAGTAAAATGGAGAAGTTGATCATTGACGAACGCACCGGCTGGGAATATGAACTGCAGGGAGATTATTATTACCCCACCGGACGCGTGATGCGGGACGGCGTGTTGACGCCGGAAACGGTTGATAACGATCCGGAAGAGGAACAATTCATAGGCGTGTGGGGACAGCGGCACTTGCGGTTCATCCGGCTGCATAGGATATCCTTATATCTCGACCTGTATATGTCCGGCAAGCTGAACGCTTACCTTGCGGATATCAACGCACAGGCAGAAGATTTCTTCTTTCGGACAGTAAACATAATAGCGGCACAGGAGGGTTTGACGGAAGCGCTGAAGGCAGAAGATCAAATTGCGTGGATACAAAGGAAAAACAACATCTGTAACAGGGCGACGGAAATCGTGAATCGGGAGCTGATTTTTACATGAGCGAAAGAAATACGTATTACCATATTGAGGTGGATCGAGAAAAGGCGGCATTGGTCTGGTCGTTTCTGTCAGAAAGCTTCAACGCGGTTATAACAAAGGAACAACATTCCCCTGACGGCAGGGATTTGAACATCTATCTCCGCATCATCAATAAAAAGTAAACGCGAAACCTTCATTCGTCGTATCGTGATTTGCTGATAAAAGGATTAAAAAACATGCTCTCGACTTTGTAACAAAGATTGGGAGCATTTTCCTTGCAACAAATCATGCTTGAGAATCAACCCAATTAAGAAGAAGTTTTTTTGCCATATGGGCATCACCTTTTTCGACAGGAATAATTTCTCCGTTGTTCTCTCTGTATAGATTAAAATGGACTGGTGTCATATTGTGAAGAACAATAACAAGCTCAACAGTTTTTTGATTATATCCTTGTGAGAGTATTATTGTTTTTGCCACCGATATATTATTTACCTGATTCAAAGACCAAATATTCTTTCGTTTTACAAACACCAAATAATCAGGAATATCAATATTGCTTTCTGGATCCAACCTATCTTCAATGGGAATAGTATTACCGGTGCCGATAATTTCTAAAGGCCAGTCATTTTTGATTTTTGCTTGAGAAATCAATTGCATAGTTAAGATTTCTGGATCAATTTCATTTTTTTCTTCCTTAATAGATTTTGCAAGTATGGTAAAAACATCTATTGCTTTCATTAGGTTGGGAGTATGATTAGAAAGCTCTAATTCCTTTTTGCGGTCTTTTTCGATTTGTTCAATGGTAAACTTACACATGAATTCTGCCATTTTCTTTATAATTGACGGTCTATGCGGAATTATACTGTAAGCTATCGTTATCCCAGTTCCCTTTTTTTCTGTTTTTGTTTTTTCAGTAGCATTTGTTTCATATATACAAAAAACAACCTTATTTATACTGTCATAATCTTCACCTGCAATATAGGCATGGTGGTACGGGATATTGAATTCCTTCAAAGACTCACATATATTATGAAGTTGCTGTGAAAGAACGTCATCTATTATAGTATAAGCAACCTTTTCCGGTTTTTGTTTTTGAAGATTGTCTATTTCCCATTGTTTTCGCTCTACAGGAAACAAATAGAATTCTTTAGCTTTGTAGATTCCTACTCCAAACGATACATCAATTACATATTCCTTGTCAGGTTGAGGATTAATTGATATGTCTCTCAATTTCTCGACAATTAAATTGGGCAGATTTGTATCGATTATTTGTGTTTCAAGAGAAAAATCACATAAAAAATTCCGTTCGGGTTTGGAAATTTGATTTTCGTTAACCATAATGTGTCTTCCTTTCTTTTGTTTAGATCAAATCAGTTATGATTTTTTAAATGTCAAATCCGCCGCTGAGAATAAACCTTCTCAGAAGATCGTCGACCTTGCTGTTGACCTTAAACATGGGAATAGAGGTTCCTTCTATGGCTTCGAAATACGCCTTGGCTTTATTTTTGTCAACCGTGGCTTTCAGGTTGTCAAGTCGTCCGTACTCGTTTATCGTTTTTTCATCGACGTTCTGCTCCATGATCCTGCGGAGCAGATCTTCATCAACGCCAAGTGCGACAGATATCCTGTGGATCTGGTCGTCCTTGGCTTTTTGCATATATTCATTGATGTAGTCGCGAAGCGTTTTGCCTGCCACAATTGTTACGTCGCCGGTTTCGAGGTCGTGAAGGAAGATGTTTGCGAATTTCTGCTGCTCCTGCGTCAGTGTTGCAAAGGTTTTGTGGAGCTCTTCACGCGCACTGTTGATATCTTCCGGTTCGCCGTCGGATAACGCTTTTTTGAATTTCTCGAAGCGGGAATTCATATAATCGGCGTCAATGGCTTCCGTATCGATCGTAGTAAGATAACCGCTCAGGTCATAAGGCGTATCTTCGCCCGGCTCAACGGGTACTTCTATAAAAAGCTCCTTATAACGAAGGGCGAGGATCTTGTATGTTTTTTCATCCAGCAGAAGAGCGATCGTTTGCTTTTCTCCGGTTTCCTCATTTTCAAACGAGTATTCAAGCTTTTTCCAAGTAAATCCCTGAACTTTCGCCGCTTCAAGATAATCGTTGAAATCCCGGAACAAACGCGCAAAGAGCTTCCGTTCCTGTATATCGTCCGGAAGTTTCTCGAAATCGAATATGTCCGCCTGTTCAAACAGATTCTTAATCTGCACGAAAACGGCGTTCATATTGTCAAGATTCTTATCCAGCTTGATCGCAAACATCCCGAGGGGCTTATCGCCGGAATAAAGCTTTACCGCAGCCTGAACGTTGCGTTCCATTGAATACGGTGCGCGGTAATATTTTATCGTTCCGAATGGCTTATCAGGACCAAAAAGGCGGTTTGTTCTGGAAAACGCCTGAATAATGTTTTCATAACGCATCATCTTATCAAGATAAAGCACGTTCAGCCATTTGGAATCGTAACCGGTCAGCATCTGATCGACGACGATCAGAAGATCGATCTGCTCTTTCGGCTCGTTTTCTATGCGCTCATACGGTTTTTTATGGGCAAGACGGTGCTGGATGTCCTTTTTCATCCTTGCATAAGAAGGAATCGTAAAAGTCTGACCGTAAAGGCGATTGTAATCTTCGATTACCTCGATCAGCGCGTTTTCTTTCGCGATACCGGTACCGTTATTGTCGATACTCGGATCAAACAGAGCGGTGACCTTAAGATCCGGGGCCGTTTCTTTGAACAGTCTGTAATACTGCATCGCTTCGGGAATACTCGACGTTGCTAACAGCCCGTGAAATTTATAATTATGGCTGATCGGGATCCAGTTGTCAAGAATGTCTTCAACAACCTTTTTCTGATGCTCCGGCGTGCGATACTGCCCATTTTCAAGCAAGAAGTCTTCAATGCCTTTAACATAAGAGCCGTCGGAGGTATAATGTCCGGCCATAGGAACACTTTTCAGATATTTATAGTAGATTTCTTCCTTTTTTGCATCGCCGAACACGTCGCTTTCGGAGTTTGCTTTCGCTTTTTCAAGCGCAATCGCACGACGCATATCCTTTTCTCTGAAAGTCAATACCATGGCAGGATCGAACCCGAGCACGTTTTTATCGCGGATGCCGTCGGCAATGCTGTATCTATGCAGTTCATTACCGAAAACGTCCGTCGTTGTGCAGCCCTTTTTCTCGTTTTCGATCTGGATCGGCGTGCCGGTAAAACCGAAAAACAACGCCTTCGGGAACGTTTGCTTGATCGTATGCATCATATCGCCGAACGAAGAACGGTGACACTCATCAACAATGAATACGATCCTCTTGCCGACGATAAGGTCAAGATCGGCTTTTTTCAATCTTCCTTCCGCGTCGTCTTTGATATTGCTCATCTTCTGGATCGAGGTAACGATCAGCGTATTTGCCGGATCGGTGGATTTCAGCTTGCCGATCAAAACTTCCGTATCTTCCGTTTCCTGTATCGCGTCCGTTTCGTCGGCGAACCCGCGATACTCTTCTGCGCTCTGTGTGCCGAGTTCGATTCGGTCGATCAAAAAAATCACTTTGTCGGCGTCTTTGGAATTAGCGATCAACTGAGCGGATTTAAAAGACGTCAGCGTCTTACCGGATCCGGTAGTGTGCCAGATGTGACCGCCGAGCTGATTGCCGAGCTCCCACTTGTTTTTTGCAACCGTATCAGAGATTTTATTGGCGGCGTAATACTGGTAAGACCGCATAACTTTTAATATTCCATCACGGTCATCCGCAACGGTGTAAAAACCGATCAGTTGGTGAGCCATCGGAATGGAAAGAAGCGAAGATGCAAACGCCTTCCACTCGTTGATCGGTTCGTTATTGAAATCTGCCCAGTGGAAATAATAATTCGTGTTGAATTTTCCTTCCGGACCCGGATTCGCAAAATAAACAGCTTCCTCCGGATTCATAGCGACAAAGACCTGCACCAGCGCAAAAAGCCCGGTGAATACGCCCTCCGCGGCGTATTTTTCTATCTGGTTGTACGCCTGAGATACGGGGACGCCGCTCTTTTTCAGTTCCACATGGATCAGGGGCATTCCGTTGATCAAAAGCATAAAGTCACCGCGACGATCCGGCAGAATGCTGGTCTTGGCCGTGAAGATCGGCTGCTGCGCGATTTGGTAGCGGCTTTGGCCGGCGGCGATCTCCTGACGGTCATAGATTTTCAGCGATACTTCTTTTCCGAAATGCTCTTTATCATCCGGGTTGTCCCTTTTTATGGAGACGCTTTTGCCGTTGATAAAGCCGTTCAGCTTCAGCGGGGTACGCAGCGTTTTGATCTGTTCGATGATCTGCTGCATTTCTCCTTCGGTCAGTGGATAATCGTTCAGACGGTCGATGCTTCTGTTATTTTCATAAAGGATATTCGCCCAGTTTTGTAGTAGCTCCTTTTCTGATTTATACCGCAATATCTCCGGTTCCCATCCGCAGGAATCGGAAAGCAGTTTTATAAGAGCTTTTTCAAAATCGGATTCTTTAGTAAAAGTCATGCGATTATCCTCCATTTTTATATAAAGTAGTATTATTACCGTAAAACCTCACGCTGATGAAGGGTGATAAGGTTGTCGATGGTTTCCAAATATTCTCCAATAACCCGCTGCTCCTCAATGGAAGGAAGAGAAATGGTTGTGTTTCCTACGAGCTCTTTGTTGAGGTTATTGACCGTACTACCGGCAGCAAACATCCTGTATTGATCAAGCATTCGATCCGTTCCGAGCATGTGACACAGGAACTTCAAATCGAACCTTCTTTGGGTATCTCTAATGAGGAGCCAACCGTCATGAATACAGCCGTTTATCCCCATAATATAAGGCTTCCCGAAGCTCATTGAGTTGGATAAGATCAAATCCCCCGGCTGCACTTGTCTCGTTTTTGAAAGACCTTCAGGTTTAATCTTTTCAGAAGTTTTTGTGATGTATCTACCTTGCTCCGGAGCATCTCCAATCTTCACCCAATTCAGCCCGTCGTGTGAGTCGGTGATGTAATCATCTATCGGTCTCGGTGATCCACCACGTTCAATAAGTACCAAATCCGAGAACTTACGCTGTTCCCAAGAAAGTGTCGTTTACAGCCTTTCACGCACCAGCATCAGGGCATATCCGAGCAAATTCTGTCCTTTCCATTTGCTCATATCGTGGCGGTCCGGATCAGTCATTGACAATCCGATCCCCCAAATTCG
>JAFRTE010000044.1 GCA_017427285.1 Clostridia bacterium | reverse complement strand
CCATCATATCCTCCGCTAAAAATAAATATACCGCTACAACTTTTCAGAAAAGTGTAGCAGTAATACACTTTTGCGTAAAGTTGTAGTTGCAATTTGCTCTTTTTTTGTATTATACTATATTCAGGAACAAAAGTCAACCCCGTTTTCGGATTATAACGGTTCCGTTTTTTTGCGCGCAAAACGAAACGGAAATCGAGCCGGCAAATAATCCGTGAAGACTTTGACGGCGTTTCCGAATTTCGAAGGAAGAAGGATACTCAGATGAAGATCAAGAAAATATTGATCTCCGCATTACTGATAATGGCTTTTGCTGTAATTACCGTAACTCCGCTTTTGGCTGATAATATACTCATTATTCAAGACTCATATTATTATACTGAGAATGACACATATATTACCTCTCAGTGCGCCACAAGTGCTGGCGAACCGCAAAGACATAGGGCGGTAGCAGAAGCCTCATCTATATGGGAGACTAAATGTGGATACGGAAACTGGCACGGTATGCACTCAAATGCTTCAGTAAAAGTATACATCGGCAATCACGCAGATTCTCACCGCAACTATTCCGAGCTTGGATAGACCATGCAACAAATCAACTGATTATCAGGATATGCAAGGATCCGGCATATCCTGAAAATAGAAGGATAAAGAAATGAACAAATTATACCTATACCTTTTCGAGCCCTTCAACAATCTTTCAAAACGCTTATACATAACAATTATCACTATTCTTTTCCTCTCCGCATTTTTCTTTTTTATCGGCGTATTCTCCAATGTTTTTAATACGGAAAATCTTTCGCTGTCTCTGAGAAACAACGAGATCTATTTGACTTATCATCAGATGTATCTCGTTGAACCTTTTGAAACAAGATTCAATCCGAATGCGGAAAGGTTTTACCAGGTGATGAATCATCTTATACAAAACGAACCGGAAGAACGTAGAAGAATTGAAAAAGAAACCGACCGCTTTATCTGCGATCTTTACAATATGCAAAACGATGATTTTATCATGGAAAGATTTATGTACAGAACATTCCAGATTCCCGGGTTGCCTGAACTGTTCGATCAAAGCTTTATTCAGGCAGATGAATCGTTTTTTTTGCATGAATATTTACCGATTTGCAAAGGCAGAGGGATAACACACGAAGACTTTGAAGAAATACGAAACGCCAAAAGCCCCGATCTGATAATAAATGTAATAGCCGGATATTCATATATGGAATATTATGAAATAGGCGATATTCTCAGCATGGAAGACGACGGAACACAGTCATATTTTTCGGACTATGACGGCTCGTCGGAATACACTCTCGGTCTTTTTGATCAGGATTTCGCCAAATACAGAATAGTAGGCTTTCTTGAAAAAGGAGTTACCACATCGAATCCTTCGGGTGGCATACACAGCACTGACGACCAGATTTTTGTTCCTACACTGCCTCAGATCGGAATCAATTTTCCCGAAATTACCGAACAGGGTGCATGGGGAGTCTCAACGGAAATTCCTACATGGAAATTTTTAATTCGTAATGGTAAAACAGACGAATACGCTGATATAATAAATCAGAAGCTTAACGGGCTTTTTATAGATAAATATTATGATTTTGTTGATTCATCCAACAATACGAGGGCGATACTCGACGAAATACTCTCCGCACGAAACGACAGCTTTATTATAATAGCGATTATTCTTCTTATCTTCTCCGTTTCCGGAATAGTTGTATCAACGGTTAACAAATTTAAAAGGAATATACGCTCATATACCGTTCATATGACTGTTGGGGCGACGAATAAAGATATATATGCCTTTTCCGCAATAGAAATGCTTATGCAGATAATAATAGCGCTTGCGATAGCGCATATTCCGTTTATTTTAAGCTTTGTTGATATACCGGTATTAAGATTTATAAACAGAAACATACCGTATATGAATAGTCCGTCAATGTATATAATGATAATGATTTTCACGGTTCTTTTTATCGCCGTAACCGTAGCCGTCACCGCCTGGTGCATAAAAAAATACAGCCTTGCTGAAATACTGAAAGGGAAGGAATAAAAAAATCGATATGAATAAATTATACCTATATCTTTTCGAACCCTTCAACAATCTTTCAAAACGACTGTATATAACAATTATCACTATCCTTTTTCTCTCCGCATTTTTCTTTTTTATCGGCGTATTTTCTAATGTTTTCGATACCGAAAACCTCTCTCTGTCCCTGAAAAACAACGAAACGTATCTGACGTATCATCAGATGCATATTGATGCGCCGCTTGAAGACATAATTGCTGGAAAAGGGCCGGCTGCATTGATTCATGAAATGAATTATCTTGCCGAGAATGATCCCGAAGAATGGTCTCGTATTCAAATAGAAACCGACCGCCTTATCTGTGATCTTTACAATATGCAGAATGATGATTTTTTCATTGAGTTTTGCATTTTCAGAGGTTCTCCGATACCGGGATTACCTAAACTGTTTGATCAGTCCTTTATTCAGGCTGACGAGTCCTTTTTTGAGCATGAATATCTTCCTATATGCAAGGGCAGAGGAATAACGCAGGAAGATTTTGATGAAATACGTAACGCAAAGAGCAGAAAGCTCATAATAAACGTTATTGCGGGGTATTCCTATATGGAATACTACGATGTAGGTGATATTCTCGGTATGGAAGACGATCCGTATATCGATGAATATCTGAATGAAGAGATTGAAAATTACACTCCCGGTCCTCGCGATCAGGAATACGCTTCATACAGAATAGTAGGATTTATAGAAAAAGACGTAACGTTTGCAAATGCTTCGGGATCCATACGCAAAACAAATGATCAGATATTTATTCCCTGTATTGCCCCGATAAGCATTAATTTTCCTTCGATCGCAGAGAAAGGCAACTATCCGCTCGCAGATCGTATTACGCAATGGAAAATTCTGATCAGAAAAGGTAAAACAGACGAATATGCAGATATAATAAATCAGAAACTTAACGGACTTTTTATAGATAAATATTATGATCTTATAGATTCGGTAAACAATACCCAGGCAATTCTCGATCAGGTCGTTGCCGCAAGAAACGACAGCTTTGTAGTCATCGCGGTTTTTCTTCTTATCTTCTCCGTTTCCGGAATAGTTGTGTCAACGGTTAACAAATTTAAAAGGAATATACGCTCATATACAGTTCATATGACGGTAGGAGCAACGAATAAGGATATATACGTCTTTTCCGCAATAGAAATGCTTATGCAGATATTAATCGCTTTTGCGATAGCTCATATTCCGTTTATTCTCAGCTTTGTCGATATACCGGTATTGAGATTTATAAACAGAAACATACCGTATATGAATAGTCCGTCAATGTATATAATGATAGCTGTTTTCACGGTTTTGTTTATAGTCGTAACCGTAGCCGTCACCGCCTGGTGCATAAAAAAATACAGTATCGCAGAGATACTGAAAGGAAAGGAATAGAAGAAAAAAATGACAAAAGAGTCGTTAAAAACAGCTTTAAAAAAGATATTCACCTATGATAATCTTTCTATCTTTTTTGCGTTTGCCATAATAACGGTTTTTGCGCTCATTCTAGTAAATCAGTTCGTTCTGAACAATTCAAACAGCCGCAGCTTCAACAATTATTACGGAACAGACTGTCGTGTAATGAACATATCGTCAAAATCCGATACATTTGTTCTTGATCCCGAAAAGATAGACGGAAATTTCTCGCTTTCCCGCCCGTCCGGCACCATTATGATAAAAGATTACAGTCTTGACTCTGTGCGACTCTTTTACGGTAAGGGCGATTATCCCGTTCCGCCGATAACCGAAGGGTCATTTTTCAGTGATGAACAGCTCCTTTCCTCCGAAAAGCTTTGCGTTGTGGGTAAAATTGCGGCTGACAGGAACTGTACCGAAGAAAACGGAGTGAAATATTACAATTACAACGGTTACTCATACAGAGTTATAGGCATTTGCGGTGAAAAAAGAGCGTCGGACCTTGATATATGCGTATTTCTGAACTGGGGCGGATATTATGCTACCGCAAGCGATTATGCAGGCAGCTTTATGATTGACGGTATCTCAACTTCAGATATAGACAATGCGTTTTTCAGCTTTGTTGAAATGATGAACGAGGTGCAGGAAAACGATTATGACGTTTCGTGCAAAATCGAGGAATATGAACCCTTGATAAGAGTAATAGACCCTGTAACAGAGATGGTATATCTGTTTTCCGGCGTATCGATACTGTTTTTGACGATGCTTACGGCATTTTTCTTTGTAGGCAAACGCGAAAAGCAGATAGCGATAAAAAAGCTTATAGGCTTTTCGGCATCTCATATAACTTTTGAGCTGACGGGACGGTTTGTTGCGGTATCATGTATAGGCTATATTTTCGGACTTGCCGTTCTTGCGATACTCAACACAACAGAATCGTTTTCATCATCCGATATAGGATATTTTGCCTCGATCACTCCGTCAAGCGTCGCTCTTTCCCTCGCAATTATTATTATACTTGCAATTCTCATATCCGTTGTTCCCGTAATAAAAACATTCAAAACCGATACGTCGTCTGCTCTCAGATAACATAAAAGATTTTTATAACATAAAAAGCCTCCGGATTTTTCGGAGGCTTGATTATTTCGGTTGTAATTATTCGTTTGTATCGTCGCCGTAAAGAGCGATCTTTGCGGAATAGTGATGCGAAATATATTTATCGGCGATTTCTTCATACTGATCTTCATGCTGATCTCTGAGTGTGGCAACCGTGGAATTTGACGCGACAGTTTCTTCAATTACGGAGCGTGCGCCCTCAAGGAAGAAACCGTATTCGGTATTCTGGAGTATGTTTGCGTATACTCGCGCGTCTCTGATATCAAAAAATGTTTGTGTAGCCATATATTCGATGATATCGTCTTTTGTTTTATATTCATCAAAAGGCTCATACATTGCGCTCAGAATAAACGCCGCGGTTTCGTGGTCTTTTGCATTTACGGGTATGGATGTGGAGTAAAGCATACTTCTTCAGATGATCGCACAGTGAGCGTGCTCCCACACTGCTATCACCGGCGGTTAGAGAGCGAAAGAACAAAATACACCTCCCAGATTAATTGAACGGAAAAGCTGAGCAGATATAAGGCAGATCTTTATGCACCCACACTGCCGTCACCGGCGGTGGGAAGCCTCGGTATACAGTGAAGCCCCACTCTGATTTTGATACAGCGTATCGGTCAGGGTGGGGTTTTTACGGTATTCGAATATGGTGACAGGTTAAATGTCCGGCGTTTTTGTTCTTTGCTTGATTACTTCATGGAGTTCATCAGAAGGCCGAGAAGCTCGCTGCCGTCGTCGCCGTCATCCTGTTTTCCGCCTCCGAAGAGCGAACCGAGAAGACTTCCGGCGCCGGAAGATGAAGACGAGCCGCCGAACAGACCTCCGAGTATCGAACCGAGTCCGCCGGATGACTGCTGCGTAGCCTGCTGAGCAACCTGCTGAACGTTTGCCGTATTGGCTGCCGAAAGCGAACTCATAAGAGCGGGGGCGATTGATGAAAGGACGGAATTTACCTGATTTTCGCTGATGCCGGACTGCTGCGCGAGCTGCGCGATATCTGCGCCCTGCTCAGAACCGAGGATATGGCCGATGATGGCGGCGCCGTCCTGCGTATCGGCATTAGCTATCTGTTCGGCAATATTTGTCGTATCGGTATGCTGGGAAAGCGCTCCGAGAAGCGAAGACGCACCCTGCTGAGACTGCGCGTTGCTCGTAAGCTTCTTTATAAGAAGCGGAACAGCTGCGGAGATAAGTCCGCCGATAACATCCTTGGATATGCCGGTCTTTTGGGAGGCGGCATTTACTGCGTTGTCATCGGAAAGACCGCCGAGAAGTGTGGAAAGAAGGCTCATATTGTTTACTCCCTTGCAATAAAATATTTTTCTGCGTAAATTTTAGCATAATAATTTGTCAAAATCAATAACCGAATATGATGAAAAAAAGTTTTTTTAAAGTAATGGCGATACCGATCGCTGCAAATCGGTCTCGGCGCAATATTGAGAAATAGCGGATCTTTCGGCAATCATTGAAAAAGCTATGCGCTAAAAAGACTGCTTTACGCGTTTTTTTCTTCGGGACGCAATCACAGCGACCATTTCGTATACTGGACACACGGAAAGCTGTCGCCCTTCACCCTCTGATAATATACGGTAAGAAGACTGCCGTCGTCAAGTTCCACCGTAGCGGGATAGCCGAGATCCGCGTCTGCGGCATCGTCCCGAAGGATATAAAGGTCTTTCCATGTTTTTCCGTCGTCGAAGCTTACGGCCGCCTGCTCGCCGAAGGGCACTTCCCGATGGCCGAAGGTAACTATTACGGCTCCCGAGGAATGTCTCATGATGTGAGGAGGAAGTCCGTGATACGGAAACACTTCAGGAACGGACCACGTTTTTCCTCCGTCTTCGGACCCGGTCTGATATATCATTGACGGATAAGGATGATGACCGCGTATCATTCCTATCAGCTTTCCGTCGGGCAGCTCGAGAACATGCGGTTCATGAAGATGATCCCATACGATGCCCTCGGCGTCCGGAAGAGGAACACGGCCGAGTTCTTGCCACGTTTTGCCGCAATCTCCGCTTTTCATGGCAATAATTACGTCATCTTCTGCTTTCTCGCCTGCCGCGGGAGCATCGTGAACGTACATCTCCTTGCCGAGATACAAAAGCGAGCCGTCACGCCTCATTACGGGACCGTGCGGGGACGAAACGGGTACTCTGACGGTCTCGCCCCACGTTTCTCCTCCGTCCGAGGACAAGCGGATGAAAGAGCCGCCTTCGCACTCGTCGGGCCGAAGCGTTCCGTACTGTTCAAGGACGCTTTCCGAGCCCGCCCACCTTCTGACAAGATCGGCTTTCCAGCTCAGATATTTTTCCCTGCTGTGGCAAAACCACGTAACGAGAAGTCTGCGTCCGCCGAGAGACAGTATGCCCGCATCGCGGTCGTCCATCCAGG
The DNA here is from genome assembly GCA_017427285.1 of Clostridia bacterium. Taxonomy (GTDB): domain Bacteria; phylum Bacillota; class Clostridia; order Oscillospirales; family UBA644; genus HGM12619. Next base: position 73,786 of record JAFRTE010000044.1, on the reverse strand, counting down.
TATCGTTGATCACGATCGGAGAGCTCCATGTATTTCCGTTATCATAGCTCCGACACAGACATGTCTTTCCGAAAGGGCATATGTGGTCTGCTCTGAATCCGGAATAAACGGTATAAAGAGTTCCTTCATCATCTCTGCAGACAGAGGGCCATCCATCGTAGCGGAAAAAACTCCCGCTGTTTCTGTGAACTATGCCGTTATGTGTTTTCGGATATTTTACCATACCGTCCTCCCCTTCCCTTTTCGGCTTCAAATAACTCCCATTATTGATATGATTATACCACATTATCCGAAAAAATCAAGTTTTTTAATAGGTAAAAATGAAAATTCCGAACAGCACGGCATAATCTTTTACAGATGCCGTGTATTTTATGCCGAAAACCGCGGCTTATAACGAGCGTGACGGTAAAAAGGCCCGAAAGACTGTTTTTTCGCCATTATCGCTTCAGCGCCGGTAATAATACCGATAATCAAAGAATTGCGTTTTGTTTATATAAAACTACCGATAACAGAAATTACAGATTGCTTTGGACTGCGGTCTGTATTTTTTTTCGTGTTTATTTTCAGTTTATTTCCCGGTTGTAAAATTAAAAAAAATCGAAAGGTGTTGAGAGCAATGGAATACTGTGCCGGTATTCGGTACGAATGCAGAAGTGCGGTTTACACAGGTTCACTTACTAAAAACGAAAAAACCTGCAGGCTTGTCTCTGTGCTCGTCGGAGAGTTTTTTGTTTTGCTGACATTGATTATACTTATCACAAAAAAGGAATATACCCACCTTGCAATGTGCGTAGGTTCTTTTGGGATGGTGTGGCTTCCGATCATCGCCGAACTGCTGTTTTCATGCAAAATGAACATGCCGATGTTTATCTTCGGAGAGCTTTACGCTCTTTCTCCTATGCTGGGAGAATGTTATAAACTCTATTATATCACAAACTGGTGGGACAAGCTGCTTCACATCTGCGGCGGAATAGTATTTGCCCTTTTCGGATTATTTCTTTTCCGTATGCTCACGGGAGATAAAAACCGGCTTTTCGCCGCCGTGATTTTTGCGCTTTGTTTTTCGGTCACGCTGTCCGTTTTCTGGGAATTTACGGAATACAGCTGCGACACTCTGCTCGGCACGGATATGCAGCACGACACCGTTGTAAAGGATATGCACTCATACTTGTTGAGCGACGAACCGGGCGTCAGCGGCCACATATCGGATATAAATGAAGTTTCGGTCAACGGAGTCACATTGCCAGAAGCCGGATATATTGACATAGGGCTTCACGATACCATACAGGATATGATGGTGGAAACCGCAGGAGCTTTGCTAGTTTCGCTGTACGTTCTGCTTGATCGTGGCAGGCATTCGCCCTTTACACACCTGAAAAGCGCTGAAGCGGAATTGCTGAACTGAAATACAGCGAGACGTTGAACAAAATTTACGGAAAACACGAAAGTATACGGATGAAAGGAATACAGCTATGACAGACAGAGCAAAAATAATCGCTGCCGGAGTAGGCTTTACAGCAGCTGCCGCAGCGGTAACGGCAGGCGTTTCATATATAATAACAAAAACTTTGCTGGAAGAGGCGCTTGACCGTGAGGAACCGAAGGTTATGCAGAAAGCAAAACGCCGCATTACGGGGACTTTCAAGGAAACAGAAGCATACGCTGTCGCTCTGCGTCTGGCTGAAGAGCTGGAAAAAAAAGATCACGAGCGTGTGGAGATGGAAAGCCGCGACGGAACGAAGCTGATAGGACATTGGTTCGGCCGCGATGACGCCGAACGAGTTCTGATAGCGATGCACGGCTGGCGTTCGACATGGGCGTGGGACTTCGGCGCAATCGCGGATTTTCTGTTTGACAATAAATGCAGCGTACTGTTTGCGGAGCAGCGCGGACAGGGTGAAAGCGGCGGCGGATATATGGGATTCGGAATGGTGGAACGTTACGACTGCCTTGACTGGATTGATTGGGTAAACGGCCGGACGGGAGGAGCTTTGCCCGTATATCTTGTAGGCGTATCAATGGGCGCAACAACGGTTTTGATGGCGTCCGGACTGGATCTTCCCGAAAATGTCCACGGAATTGTGGCCGATTGCGGCTTTACCTCCGCAAAGGCGATCTGGCAGCACGTTTGCGAGGATAATATGCACCTTTCCTATAAAGTTCGCCAGAGGGTCATCGATGACCTTTGCAAACAAAGGATCCAATACCGTTCGGACGATTATTCCACGTTTGATGCGCTGAAATATAATACGCGGCCGGTATTGTTTGTCCACGGGGCAGACGACACGTTCGTCCCCGTGACCATGACCTATGAAAATTACAAAATCTGTCATGCGCCCAAAGAACTTCTGATCGTTCCCGGAGCCGATCACGGATTGAGCTATTTCGTTGAGCGGGAGAAATACGAGAACTTACTGAAAGAGTTCTGGGAAAAATACGATACATTCTCTTTTTGAATCCAAATAATAAAAACAGGAGTTACACCATGAGAAAGCTACAGATCATTACCGATTCCTGCTCCGATCTTACGCCGGAACTGATGGAGCGCTATCATATAGATTACGCTCAGATGAATACAGTCTATGAAGGCAGGACAGCCCCCGCAGATCTTGCATGGAACGAGCAGGACGTACATAATTTCTATAATATCATGCGCGAAGGCGGGCGTATAACAACGACGCAGGTCCCCGTTGAGGAATTCAACCGCATTTTTCGCAAATATCTTGACGAAGACTGCGATATCGTATACATTGGATGTTCGCTGAAACAGTCCGGCTCAGTCAACACCGCGTCGATGCTGGCAAAAAAGCTGACGGAAGAATATCCGGGTTCAACGATCCGCTGTATAAACTCTCTGCGGGCAAGTATGGGGATAGGGATGCTCGCTATTGAAGCGGCGAAATTCGCCGAGAACTGCACCACGGCGGATGAGACGGCGGATTATATCTCCACAAAGCTCAACAATGTGCATGAATTCTGCACGGTCAACACGCTGGATCATCTGAAACGCGCGGGACGTATAAAAGCATCCTCCGCCTTCTTCGGCAATCTGCTGGGCGTAAAACCGATCATAGTTGCAGACGCAGACGGCGAGCAGGCCGCATACAAAAAAATCAAGGGGCGATTATCGTCGCTTTCAGAAATCGTCGCACTTTTGCAAGAGCATATCACAGAGGCGGAAAAACAGACGGTTTATCTGGCGCATGCCGACTGTAATCGGGAAGAAATAGACGAATTAAAGGAAATGATACACCGCAGGATCCCGTGCAAAGATATCTATACGGGATATATCGGACCGATTATCGGCGCATCCATCGGTCCGGACGCAGTCGCCGTATTTGCGTTCGGCGACGAACAGACCTTCAGGATCGGAGAAAAATAAGAGATGGAAAGTCAATATATTGACAGTTTTCTTTTTGCCAAACTGATTCGCGCAGGCGCAAATAATCTGAGCGCTCACGCAAACGAGGTCAATGATCTGAACGTTTTTCCTATCCCCGACGGAGACACTGGCAGCAATATGCTCCTTACCATGCAGGGCGCTATGATCGCCGATCCTCTGAAAGACGAAGGGATCGGCTCTTTTTCCCGACGCGCTGCCGACGGGATGCTGCTTTCCGCAAGAGGCAATTCAGGCGTTATCCTGTCGCAGTTTTTTGACGGACTCGCCGAAGAGCTCGAGGGGAAGATCGAGGCAGACGCAAACGATACCGCATCGGCCTTTCGCCGCGGAGTAAAACATGCGTATGCTTCCGTAATGGATCCGGTGGAAGGGACTATCCTTACGGTTGCAAGGGAAGCGTCGGAATACGCCGCGAACCGTCATCACGAAGGCGTGAGCGAATATCTGTCTGACTTCCTGTATCAGGCGAACGAAACTTTGCGCGAAACGCCGAACATGCTGCCCATACTGAAGAAAGCGAGCGTAGTCGATTCCGGCGGCGCCGGACTTGTCTATATCATCGAGGGCGCGGCGGCGGCTCTGAATGACGACGTTTTGCCGGAATATGAAACGCATATTGCGCCTGCGTCCGCAACAGGTCTCGATCTCGATCGGTTCAACGAAGACAGCGTACTGACATACGGATACTGTACGGAACTGCTTTTGCGGCTGCAGAGGGCAAAAACAGATCTTGAACAGTTTGATATCGACGTAATAAAGGATTATTTACAGTCGGCAGGAGACTCCGTCGTCTGCTTCAGGAGCGGGAGCATCGTCAAGATTCACGTACATACGAAAACGCCTTACAAGGTGCTGGAATTCTGCCAACGGTACGGCGAATATCTTACGGTCAAGATCGAAAATATGTCGCTGCAGCATAACAATCTCCCCTCCGACAGTAAAGCGCTTCAGAATACGGAGCGGAAAACGTTTGCGATCGTTGCGGTAGCTTCTGGCGAAGGGATCAAACAGACGTTCGGAGAAATGGGCGCGGACTGTATCGTAGAGGGCGGACAAAGCATGAATCCGTCCGCAAATGATTTTATCGAAGCATTTGAACGTGTGCATGCGGATACCGTATTCGTTTTGCCCAACAACGGCAATGTGATTCTGACCGCAAAGCAGGCGGCAAAGATGTATTCCGGCTCCGATATCCGCGTGATAGAAAGCCGTTCGATCGGAGATTGCTACGCGGTGCTGACCATGCTCGATACCGAGTCAGGCAACGCAGACGAGATCGAGCGCGAAATGACCGACGCTATGAAAGGCGTTGTGACTGCCGAGGTATCACGGTGTACACGCAGTACGGAAACGGACGGATTTTTCCTTCGAAAAGGGCAATATATCGGGTTTGTGGGAAAGGAGATCGTTTCGGCCGACAACGATCGCATGGATACCGCCTGTATGCTCGCAGATCGGCTGGATTTTACCGATCATGAGATCTGCATTATTGTCAGGGGCGCCGATTCCGAAGAATCGGAGGCGCGGGAGATCGCGTCTCATATCCGCAAAGCCAACCCCGGATGCGAGGTGTTCGTTATCGACGGAGGACAGGAGATATACAGTTATATTCTGATCATCGAATAAGGAGAAATTGCCTATGCAGATTGCCGTTTGGTTTATCGCTGCGATACTCGGCTGGTTCGTCGGCGGAATAAACCTTGCCGTAACGCTCTCAAAAGCGATCTATCATGAGGATATCCGAAATCGCGGAAGCGGCAACCCGGGATTTACCAATTTCAAGCGGATATACGGGAACAAATACGCATGGTTCGTGTTCGCCTTCGATCTTCTAAAAGGCGCTATACTGTGCCTTGCGTTCGGTATATGGTTTGAGTATCTCGGCTTTGACTTTCAGCTCGGCGCGGCGTATACCGGGCTTTTTGTCATGCTCGGCCATTCCTTCCCGATCCAATACGGATTTAAGGGAGGCAAGGGCTTTCTTGTGTTGCTGTCGGAATTGTTCGTACTGGACTGGCGAGCGGGGATAATAGCTTTTGCCTTAATGACGGCGCTGCTTCTGACCGTAAAGTATATGTCTCTTGCCACCATGTGCGCCCTGACGGTCGGCGCGGCGGTGTTGTTTGTTTTTAAATGCAATATCCCTGCAGCTGCGATATATGCAGCCTGCGTTGTTTTTATGGTAATACGGCACAGGGAGAATATAAAAAGGCTTAAAGAAGGGACGGAAAGCAAATTTCATCTCGGGAGCGGCAGATGAAGGATATCGGCCGCAAAAGAGATGAAAAATGTTCATAAAAATACGTTTATTTCCACTTGATAAATTAAATCGCATGTGATATAATACAAAAAAATATCGCGTGCGATATATTTTTGAGGTAAAAGACCGATGAACGACAAATATGCGGCTCTGCGACTTGAAAATCAGCTTTGTTTCCCGCTTTACGCGGTATCCAATATGATAACGAGAAAATACGCTCCTCTGCTTGACAGACTTGATCTGACATATACTCAGTATATAGTAATGATGGTGATGTGGGAGAAAAAACATGTAAACGAGAAACTTCTCTGCGAAGCTCTGTGTCTCAAATCAAACACGGTTACGCCGCTTTTAAAAAAACTTGAGGTCAAAGGATATATCAAAAAAGAAAAAGATCCGTCAGATGAGCGTAATCTAGCAATCACGCTGACAGAAGCGGGCGAGAGGCTTAAAGACGATGCGATCGGTATACCGGAATGTATAGCCCGTGAATTTCATCTGACTGAGAATGAAGCGACGGATCTGTATAAGATTCTGTATAAAATGCTCGGTGAAGAAAGAGCAAAAAAAATCCGATAAATAAGGAGAAAAGGCCGTGACTTTACTTGATACTATCCGTAAAAGGCGGAGCGTCCGCACCTTTGACGGAGAAAAACTGCGCGAGGAAGACGCTCGGAAAATACTTGAATATGCCGTAAAGGTCGAAAACCCGTACGGACTCGAAATCACATGGAAACTTCTTGACGCGGTCAGATACGGACTTTCAAGCCCCGTAATCGTTGGCACGGACACATTTATCGCAGGTAAGATGCGCCGTGTTTCTCACGCCGAAGAAGCTTTCGGTTACGCTTTTGAAAAAATCGTTCTGTTTGCGGAGTCTCTCGGGATCGGGACGACCTGGATCGCAGGAACGATGAACAGAGCTGCGTTTGAGCGCGCAATGGAGATCGCCGAAGACGAGGTAATGCCGTGCGTAAGCCCTCTCGGGTATCCCGCAAAAAAGATGTCTCTCCGTGAAACGATGATGCGAAAGGGCGTAAAAGCGGACAGCCGCTTTGATTTCGACGAGCTGTTTTTTGACGGGAGCTTTGACTCGCCGCTGTCGGAAGAAAAAGCCGGAAGGCTGAAAGAGGCGCTCGAAGCGGTCCGAACTGCTCCTTCCGCAGTCAATAAGCAGCCGTGGAGAGTTGTTGTTGACGGAAACCGTATAAATTTCTACGAAAAACGCAGCAAGGGATACGATACGGGCGATTGGGACATGCAGAAAATCGACATGGGCATAGCGCTTTGCCACTTTGAGCTTACGGCAAAGGAATGCGGACTTGACGTAGTATTTGATATATCCGATCCGGGATTTTCCGTCGGTGACGATACACGATACATTGCGTCGTATAATTTGAAATGATTTTAAGGAAATAATCGAAAATGAGCGAAAAATCTGAAGAATTCAATATCCAGGAATATATGTCAAAAGGGATCGAGCACATAGTTTCGGACGCTTTGAAAGCGACTGCAAAGAATCCGCGGGAAACCGCATTTATGCTGAAATTTGCCGCTGCGAGCCGATCCGCTTCAAAAAAGAGAAAAAAGGCGGAGAAATCGGGAGAGCATATCCCGCCGTTTCTGATTGCCAGCATCACAAGCAAATGCAATCTTCACTGCGCCGGCTGCTATTCAAGGTGCAATAACGCTACCGTAGACTCAAAACCCGTGTCGCAGCTCTCGGGCGAAGAATGGCTGCGTATTTTCGATGAGGCGGACGAACTCGGGATCAGCTTTATTCTTCTTGCAGGAGGAGAACCGATGCTTAGGCGCGATGTTATCGAATCTGCGGCAAAAAAACCGAATATTCTCTTTCCGATATTTACAAACGGGACATTTCTGGGAGCACAGTATCTCGATCTGTTTGACAAAAACAGGAACCTTCTTCCCATTATAAGCATCGAAGGCGAGCGTGAAACGACCGATACAAGGCGAGGCAACGGCATTTACGATCTTTTGATCTCCAATATGGACGCGCTTTACCAAAGAGGGATCGTTTTCGGATCGTCCGTTACTGTAACGACAGAAAATATACGCGAGGTAACTTCCGACGCATTTTTGCAGGGTCTCTCGGGCCGCGGATGCAAAGCCGTGATCTTCGTTGAGTTTGTGCCTGTGACGGAAGAAAGCAAAGAGCTTGCGCCGGGCGAAAGCGAACGCGAATACCTGCGCGAAGCGATTGCAAGATTGCGCGGAGAACGGCCGGAAATGGTTTATATCTCTTTTCCCGGAGACGAAAAGAGTACTGGCGGCTGTGTGGCGGCGGGACGGGGCTTTTTCCATATCAATTCCCACGGAGGAGCAGAGCCGTGTCCGTTTTCGCCATATTCGGATGTGAACGTAAGAACCACTTCTCTTCGCGAAGCGATGCGCTCGCCTCTGTTTACTGCGCTGAGAGAAGGCGGTCTTTTAAACGACGATCACGAGGGCGGATGCGTTCTTTACGAAAAGCGCCGGCTTGTTGAAAATCTTATCAGTCAAACAAATAAAAATGCTTAATTACGGAGGAATTTTAACATGAAAACAGCAATTCGCTATTTTACAAAATCGAAAAAAGGCAACACAAAAAAACTTGCCGACGCAGTATCAGAAGCAATCGGCGTTGAGGCGATCAACGTTTCAGCAGATCTTCCCGAAAAGACAGACAAACTGTTTCTTATCAATGCGATGTACGCTGCGAATATTGACAAAGAGGTAAAAGAATTTCTTTCAAGAAACAAAGACAATATCGGCGAAGTGATAAATATGAACACTTCCGCTTCCGGTTCGTCTACCCTTGGAGCAGTAAAAAAAGTTACGGATGAGTTGGGCATAAACCTCAGCGATAAAGAGTTTCACTGCGCCGCATCATGGATATTCATAAATAAAGGGCTTCCTTCCGACGAGGATTTCAAACGCGCGGGAGACTTTGCCAAGTCGGTATTGTAATATCCGGTTTTACCGTATAAACGGTTTATATGCGTAATTTTTTTTAAAATACCACCCTGATTCCGATCCATATATACCGGTCCGTGTGGTATTTCATCGTTTATCGTTTTTTCCGTCCGCGCGGCAGATCGACATTAAAATACGGGGACTTTACGGTGTTTTCTGTTTGTCGCGTAATTTAAAACGCCATGTATTTTATTCTGAAAACGGTACCTCTTTCCGAAGAATCTACCGTGACTGTCCCGTTGTCCTCCTCTATAATCGATTTTGAGAGCGCAAGCCCTATGCCGACGCTTTCATGGGACGCGTTTTCACCTTTATAGAAGCGCTCGAATATATGAGGCAGGTCTTTTTTTGAAATACCGTCGCCCGCATCAGACATCTCAATTTCGGTATATATGCCGTTCTGTGCACATACGACGTTCACTTCCCCGCCTTTCGGAGAATGCTCTACGCAGTTTTTCAGCATGTTCGTCACAGCTTCTGTCTGCCATCTGCGGTCGCATTTAAAATATACCTCCTCCCCTCCCGTAATCTTTACCGAAACGCCCCGAAGGTCGCAAAGCGCAGTGACATTTTCGAGAGCCGCATCGGTTATATCGCGTATGCGGACATTTTCCTTAATGAAGCTTATGGTGTTTGAATCGAAGCGCGAGAGCTTGAGGATCGACTGAACAAGGAAAATGGATCAAAAACGAGCCGATCGATTATACGGTCGTTTCAGTCACAAACGGCGAATGGGTAAGAGACAGTCAGAAAGACTGTGAAATCGTTGTAAAGCGCAGCGCAGAAGACGAAAAATGCTTCGAGCATTTCAGATCTGTTGAGATCGACGGCGTAACGCTCACGTCGGCAGACTTTACGGCAAAAGCGGGAAGCACGGCAGTAACAATAAAGGCGTCCGCGCTTCAGAAGCTCATTGCAGGAGCGCATATTGTGACCGTAAACTTTGACGACGGCAAAGCTGCGGCAACAATTACCGTAATTCTGAATCAGCAGCAGGTTGAAAACCCCGAAACGGGCGACGACGAAAGCGATACATACGGTTTTGTCACCCTTGCGGCTCTCTTTACGGCGTCGCTCGGTATTGCCGCGGCGTTTATTAAAAGAAAAACCGCAAAAAGATAAACGATCGCTGAAAGATCAGTGAAAACATAAAACAATCCACCCTAAGGCCGGTACTTATATAGAAGTTTTCATCAGCTATTATGTAAAGACCTATACAGCGGGCTATAACACAAAGGAAGACAGATACCTTTATATGTGAGGTATCTGTCTTTTTTACTATATAACTACCGTTATCCCCCAAATAGTATAAAAAGCACTATTTCAGCAATATGTTGAAGTAGTGCTTTTCATATGTAATGTACCAATTCTCCTAAATGCTACTTATATTCTGTGTACAAATTAAGAGTGGTGTGTTATAATGATGAATATAAGTATCACAAGGAGCCGCCTATGAATTATCTAAAACTTTTAGGAGCTAATATAAGAGCTTATCGTCATAGAATGGGATTAACTCAAGAGCAGTTAGCAGACATTTCAGATTTGCACAGAACCTACATTGGTGCTATTGAACGTGGCGATAGAAATGTAAGCTTAAATAATATTGTATGTATTGCTAAAGCACTTAATGTTGAGCCTTATATGCTGTTATATTATGAAAAGGAGGACAACGTGGATGAAATTCTGTCTGAACACGATTAAGTCGAGATCAAAATATGCTGAGGTTGCTGCTGCAAAATGCCATCTTCCTGCTGGACATACAGGTAAGTGTTGTGAATATCCATTTTTAGAGCATCTTTTGAAGGTGGACAAACGTGTCGCCGATAAAATAAAGCGAGATGCAACCATGACTACTGGTGCAGCATGGAAAAGCGAAGACGCTGGACCAAATAGAATCAACAGATGGGTTATGCTTCTAAATGATAGCGAACTTCTTAAATATGGCATCGATATGTCACAGCTTAAAACAGGTGTTATTGCCAAACTAAGAGAAAAGGCGGCTGATTATGATTCTTGTATTCTAGTTGCCGCTAAGTTGACATGGCTTGTGTATCAAATGGAAAATGCACCAGTTCCTCCAAGCAACATAAAAGAATACTTGGAAGAACTGTTTGGGAAAATGATTCCTAATTCAACTGTTTGTGTTATTTGTAGACAACCGATTGATTATCAACTTTTTTCAATTGCTGAGAGAGGAAAAGCTGCAATTGAAACCTGTCATAAAAATCCTCGAATGCATAACAGTGATAATGTTGGATTCGGTCACCGTGAATGCAATATTGCTCAAGGCAACAAAACATTAGACGAGTTTTATAGCTGGATTAAAGAAATAATTGCAAAGATTGATTGATTCTTATAATGATTGACTATGCTCGTATTGCTTCAAAATATCTAAGCACTGTGCACGCATTTCTATGTTTTTTTGAAATGCGTGTATTTTTTTGGTCCATTCGTCGTTTTTTTCAGGAAGGGGAATTTCAATTTCTAATATTCTATTTCCGAGCGTTCCCAAGGTAGATTGAATAAAGACATAACTTCTAATCTGTTCTTGAACAATATCGGTGTTTAAGCAATAAAGCAATTCATATGGTGTAAACGGAGCTGTATCCTTTAACGATAGAATAACAATATGACTTTGGATTAAACACTTAATATTGTGAGGAGTTATTATTGCTGTCTTTCCAATACGATATCTTCCGTCTGCAATGAATAATATATCTCCGACTGACAATCCTTGCTGTTTTGCATACTGTTCGTAGATCTCTTCACTTACCGAATTCGTTGGATCAGATGATATTTCAAAATTGTTAATATCCGATGTCCTAATGTATGGAATATCTCCAGTCCCATAGGATTCACTTCCGATTTCCTTACCCTTTTTCTTCTTTAGGAAGCCTTGATTTATCAATTCACCAATAGTAATAAATCCATTCTTATAGGAATACTCTGCTTTACTTGCTAGATATCTCGGAACATAATATGAACCAGTAAGAGTAGCTGGATGCCATATTTTATCATCACCGCATCTATAAGCATCTGAAATAACAGAAAAATCATTTTGCCAAGGTTGCCCACTTGATGTGATTACCCTTCCTCTTTTATCGTGTCCACATTCTTTTGCAATTGCAACCATAATATTTGGAGTATAATCAGCACCTTTTTCAAATACAAGCACATTAGTTTTCGTATCAGTAGAAGGCTGGAATGTATTTCTAGGACAATCTATCATTGCTATTATTCTACCGTTATGCTTTAGATAATCCCATATATATCCAAAAGTTCCGTTTCCGAAAATACCTTCTGGTAAAACAATTGAGAGAATACCATGCGGTTTTAAAAGTTTTACACATAATTCGATAAAAAGAATCTGCGGTGCTTGATTTTTTACCAATGATTCAAGCTTTATCCATTTTTGTTCATCTTCAATAAAAGCCCAATTGTGTCCAAAATCATATTGACTTAAGATTGCTTCGCTTGTAATTCCGATTTTGGCACCAAATGGTGGATTCGTAAATACATAGTCAGCAGTTCCAATAAGGTAATTAAGCTCATTTTGAGAATCTACTATCTCCAAAGAATTTGAATTAAATATCCTTGTTTTACCTTTTAAGGCGATTGCAGAGGTTGCAAAAGCGATATCCGCCATATCCCTGTCTTTATCAATTCCAATTAAATTACAATTAATATCTTTTACGCCAAATTGTTCTTTCATTCTTGAAAAAGACTCTTGTAAGAATCCGCCTGTACCACAAGCTGGATCTATTATTGTAGAGCCTTCTTTTAAATCAAGCATTGAAACCATACATTCAACCAATTCCTTTGGTGTAAAGAATTGTCCTTTATCTCCTCTTATTCGCGAACCAATAATAGTTTGAAATGCATCACCAACAATATGAGATGGAGCATTGGATATTGTTATTCCATTCAATGAATCTATGATTGAATTTATACTTTCGTCTGAAAGGTTGAAATCAGTATATTTTGTACTCTGATTTGGAAGTTCGTCATTTAGTTCCTTTATAATTTGTATTCCTGTTATTCCGCTCTTTATAGCTTTCTTGCGCTTTTCAACTAATAATTTGTAAAGAAGAAGTTTGCTTATATCTGAAACTATCGTTTCAGCTCTGCTGGCACTATCATTTGAATAAAGTGTATAGTAAATAGACTTGAAACAGGAATTATAATCAACTATTCTATTCATATTTATACCTCCCACAATGTGATACACATATTATACATCACTTTTCACGAAATGTCAATACTCGAATTGTGAATTGGTCTTCTTTTTTTCAGGAGAGAAAGTAGTGTATCATTACAAGTAGCTTTTATAATGAAAAAGAGCATTGCTTATGGTATGCAATGCTCCTATAATTAACTAAACAGTATTTTCTTACCTATAATATTACTTGTTCCAACAGGTATGATAAAATCATAAAAACTTCTTTACGAGTACCCGTCTTAAGCGGTGGATTGTTTTTTTACGGCGAAGATATGTATTTTTCTTTCGTTATACTTTTTTAAACTGCTCTGCGCCGATATTATTGCAAAACAAAAAAATGTATGATATAATGAAGCGAGTAAGATTTCACAAAAAAGGAACGGAGAGGCATGATTTCTCTTTTTGCTTCTTTCGCAGTGCTGATTACAGGTTATTTCGTTTACGGAAAAATAACGGAAAAGGTTTTTTCGCCGGACTCAAGGACGACATCCGCATATTCGAAAAACGACGGCGTGGATTACGTTCCGATGAAGGCCCGAAAGGCGTTTCTGGTCCAGCTTCTGAATATTGCGGGAACAGGGCCTATCTTCGGAGCGCTGATGGGCGCGGTGTTCGGCCCGGTGGTTTTTCTGTGGATAGTATTCGGCTCCGTTCTCGGCGGCGCAGTCCACGACTATATGAGCGGTATGATCAGCTCGCGTCATGAAGGCGTATCGATCGCCGAGCTTTCGGGGATATATCTCGGTAAAGCCGTAAAAGCAGTAATGCGGGTTTTTTCCGTTGTATTGCTCGTTTTGTGCGGCACGGTCTTTGTAACAAGTCCTGCGGGTCTTCTCGACAGACTTACCCCCGAGTGGATGAACGGAACTTTCTGGGCGATCGTGATCCTGATATATTACCTGCTTGCAACGCTTTTGCCGATCGATAAGCTGATAGGCAGGCTTTACCCCGTATTCGGCGTATTGCTGATTATTATGGCTGCGGCGGTAATGGGAGGAATACTGTTTTCGGGCGGCGAATACACGATTCCGGAAATATCGCTTTCAAATCTTCATCCGGACGGAACGCCGGTCTGGCCTTATATGTTCATTACGGTTGCGTGCGGCGCGATCTCGGGCTTTCACGCAACCCAGGCCCCCATGATAGCAAAATGCATAACCTCCGAAAAGGAAGGCAGAAAAATATTTTACGGCGCGATGATAAGCGAATCAATAATAGCTCTCGTTTGGGCTGCGGCCGGCGTTTCATATTACGGCACAACGCAGTTTCTGAGCGAAGCGCTCACAAACGGCGCTTCAAACGTTGTGTATGAGATTTCAACGGGAGTGCTCGGCGTATTCGGAGGAATACTTGCCGTTGCGGGAGTTGTGATCTGTCCGATAACGTCGGGAGACACGGCTTTTCGCAGCGCAAGACTTATTCTTGCAGAATCTTTCGGTCTTGATCAGAAAAAGCTCGCAAACAGACTTCTCATAACGGTCCCCCTGCTGATTGCCGGAGGGATGCTTACGTGGTTTGCGATAGTAAACGACAACGGTTTTCAGGTAATATGGCGGTATTTTTCATGGAGCAATCAGACGCTGGCGATGATCGCGCTGTGGGTTGCAACGGCGTATCTTCTTAAAAAGGGCAGATACCGTTTCGGCTCTCTGATCACGGCGATTCCGGCGGTGTTTATGACTGCGGTAAGCACGACGTATATACTGATTGCAAACGAAGGCTTCCGTCTCGACAAAACCGTTTCTTATATTTCGGGAGCGGCTGCCGCCGCGGCGCTATCAGTCGTTTATACCGTTTTCCTAATCAGGACGATAAAACAAAAGAAAAATGATAACAGCATAGCTTCTCCGTTGTCCTGAAGGTAAATATTGATTTGAAAGGATAAACGCCGAAGGGAAATCGGGCGTTTAGTTCAAAATTATGCTCGGTCCTCATCACCGCCTTTTCCAGTGATGAAGATCGGATATTTAAAAAAATAATTTTCCCCCCGACGTTTCGGCGTTCCCGATTGTATTATAAGTGAAAGGAGGGCGAGGCATGATGTCTGATCCTTTGTTGCGTACGGATAAAGAGATCGCGGATATTTACATGCGCCACGTCAAAACCGTTTACCGCGTATGCTTTGCATACATGAAAAATCGCGCCGATACCGAAGACGCGGTTCAGGACACGTTTTTCCGACTGATCAGAAGCGGTCCCGCTTTTGAAAGCGAAGAACACGAAAAAGCGTGGCTTATAAAAACCGCCTCTAACGTCTGCAAAAACGTTCTGCGGCATTGGTGGCGGAGGCGTGAAAGCATAGAAGAGCATTACGATACCCCCGACTCGGAAGAGATCGGAACAGACGACGTTTTATCCGCTGTCACTTCACTTCCCGAAAAATACAAAACCGTTGTATATCTTTACTACTATGAAGGATACAGCAGCGTTGAAATCGCCGATATTCTTAAAAAGCCGCAGTCAACGGTACGCAATTATCTGCACGAAGTCCGCGCCGTCCTAAAAGAAAGGTTAGGTGAAAATTTCGATGAAGAACAATAAACTTTCAATTTCATGGGACAAACTCGAGCCGAGCGAGCAGGCAAACGAACGCATGCTTGAAAAAATACTTAAAAAAAACCGCTCTTTTAACGAGAAAAAAGCGGCAGATTTATCAAAACAGACACAGAGCCGCAAAAATCGGTTCAGATGGGGGCTTGCCGCGGCGTCTCTGGCTTTGATCTTATTTTTCGGGTCCGCGGCATTCGCAATAGTTTCGGAAGCCGAAGAATACAATAATGCAGTCGCATTTTTTGAAGAAAACGGACTTTCCACGGAGGGACTGAGCCGCACGGAAGTTAAAAACGTATACCGAGATATTACGGAAAAAAAATTTACTTACAGTAAAACGGCGGAAATAATCAGTCAGTCCGTTACCGGGCTGGAAATTCAGCAAAAAGAGCCGACACCCGAAGAGCTCTCGGAAGTTTGGAACAAAAATTTCTTTACAAACCGGGTATCTGCAAACGGGATCGACTGCCGTAGCGAGACAAAGTATGTTTATGATGAAAACCGAGGATTTGAAGTGTTTGAAAAGGCGGTCTTTGAATACTTTCGTGACGGGGAATTGCTCTGGACGGCGGAATTTACGGATTTTTACATAGAGGATTATCTTATTACAAATGACGGCATTGCAGTCTGGGGCAACAACGCAATCCTCTCCTCTTTGGATACGGTAACCGCATGGGTCGCCTTTATCGACGGCGAAGGAAACGTGCTTTGGCAGCGATGCCTCGAACACGGCTTTAAAAATGAGTATGTCGCTTCGGTATTAAACAACGGGGACGGTACATGGGCGGTAATAAGCAGAGGCGATTTGAAGTATCTGTGTTTGAGCTGCCGCGACGAAAACGGAAACGAGCTCAGTTTTCATAAAACGGAAGTCGGCAATCTCGGTATATGGAATGTCGCGAGGTTGGGCGAAGGATATATAGTCCAGCTCGGCAATATGACGTCCCGAGACGTTGCGCTTTTATACAAAATGGACCGCAAAGGACAGATAACGGACGGTTTCTCATTCGAAGCGGACGACTGTGATTACTATATTGCGGATCTTGCGGAATTCGGAGGCAAAGTATACCTTTCAGCATATTCCGTCCCAATGCAGACTGACGAGGGGGGAAGGCATGAAATCGCAAACGTGCTCGATTACATAACTGAGGATAAATGGGATATTTCAAGCGAGGAACTGACCCCGATCTTAAGAGACAACTATACTGCCGTTTTGCTTATCTGCGATGCCGACAGCGGTATTCCGAAGACATTTTACTCGGTCAAGGGGTCGCTTGGAGGCAAGATTTCAGTGAACGGCGCGGGAGAGCTTGAATGGAACGTTGAAAGCATTACCTCAGCTTTCTTTTCGCCTGCAACAAGCTCGTTTACAATAGGAGGTTCGTGCAGCGTATTCTGTTATACCTTCAACGCCGAAGGAGAGCTGATCGGAGAAGAAGACACGGGCTACTCGGTTCCTTATCGCAGATGATTCACAATTGAATACAATAATGCTTCCATACCGCAATATTGGCGGTCGGGAGCATTTTTATGTTCTTTAAGATGATTATTCGACTTTTTTTCGAAACAGCTTGACATAGCAGGCAGAATATGTTAAACTTTCCGAAAAGGTTGATAAAAAAAGGAGATAAACATGACTGATACATTGTATATCGCTGCTGCGGATTCATCCGACAGGGATAAGGAGAACGCCGATTTTGTATGCACGGGCAAAAACGACCAGGACGTGTTTCAGGAAGCGCTCGACAGGATATATCAGCCCATAAACGGTGAAATACGCGGCGGAAAGATTTTTCTTGCGCCGGGTAACTACCGCATAGACGCTTTTCCGAGAAGGAACTCAAACGGACGCGCTGCCGTTATGTCCAAAGCGGTATCAAACCGTTTTGCGCATATAGGCATTCTGTTCGCAGGGTCCGAAAGAACGGAGTCCACGGTGATTCAGATCACAAAGGAAGCGTACGATTCAGTTGGAGAAAACGAGAGCTGCTCTCTTTTCGCAACGGAGGGGCACAACGGAAATCACCATATATTCAGAGATATTTACGTTACCGTTTACGACGACCGGAAAAATATAATCTGTTTCGACGGCAGATTTATGGGTTCGCTTGGCATGCGCCGATGCAAATGTCTCTGTGAAACGCGCGGAAATTATTCATCCGTAAAAAGCCCTCTTCCCGTCGAAGGATTTATCGCCTTTATGGGTACATACGGATCGAACAATATGTTTGAATATAAATGGGAGTTTTGCCAGGCGGAGGGGTTCGGACAGGGATTTGCCGTCGGAGCGGAACATCTGCTTCTGAATAAATGCGCCGCGCTTTTCGGAAGATACGGACTTACGGTAAACAATTACGAACAGCCTCGCGGAGTTTACGCGCACCCTATCACGATTTTGAAATTCATAGACGAAGCAAACGCTTTTCTCTGGAAATTTGCCCTGAATAAATACAAACAGTGCGTAAACGCCTACAATACAAGCTTTGAAGCCGTCCCCCACTGGCTCGCGCTGGGAAAGAGGCTTTCGTTTGAGGAAAGACCGGGCGATTATTGCGGTCATATTGACTATGTGGCAAATCAGGGCTACTTCACCGAAAACGATCCCGCTCAGCCTTTCTGGGAAAAAGGGAGCGGAATCAATTTCGAGACCGTTAACAACACGCACAAAAAAGTATGCACCTCTGCCGAAAGACGCGGATATGCAGCGAATATAGGGCAGGAAGTATTTGATACCGACCTGAAAAAGAAGCTGATCTTCACCGGAGAGGGCTGGTTTGATATGCTCGGAAATCCTGCGGAATGACCCGATCAAAAAAATTGAGGACGTATATTATATGTTTTCTGTAGACGGAATGCGGGAAATGCGGCAGAATAAAAATGCTGTCGTATTTTCAGTAAACCGTAAAATTACACAAAATACAATTCACATAAATAAAGGAGTAAAATTATGTCAAACGCAGCAAAAGTAAGCGAATTTCTGGATAAAGCGCAGACATTTTATTTTCTGACGACAGACGGAGATCAGCCCAAAGGCAGACCTTTCGGTTTTCATCTTCTTGACGGAGACACTCTGTATTTCGGATGCGGAACTTTCAAAAACGTGTTCAAACAGCTTACGGCAAATCCGAAAGTTGAAGTCCTTGCCGTAAACGGCGGAGAATTTCTGCGGTACGACGGAAAAGCAAAGGTCGTAAAAGATGAAAAACTGCTCGCGAAAGTCCGCGCAGCAATGCCTCAGATCATGGATTTATACGACAAAAACGGCTGGGAGATGGGTCTTTTTTTTCTTGAAGACGGCCATGCGGAAATAAGGGGACTTTTTGAGCTGAAAGAAGAGTTTGACGTATAAAAATACCGAAAAGCGCTTCTGTTTTCAAAAATGAAATACGCCTTAAACCCGCTTTGACGCCAAGCCGTCGGAGCGGGTATTATGACATACCGAATTCCCGCCTCGAAGAATACCTTAACATGTAAAATAATTGTAAAATCACTTGGCATATTTTTGGTTTTGTGGTATTATTTATCTAAGAATACGGATAAGCACGAATGAAAGGAACTGAAAATGAAATTCGAACCAATCGTAGTGTCGCTTCTCGACACAGACCTTTACAAGTTTAATATGGATCAGGTAATTTTTCATAAACATACCGATCTTTGCGGACAGTATTACTTCAAATGCCGCAACGAAGGCGTTGTATTTACGCCGGAAATGGTTGAGGAGATAAAGGAGCAGGTCGATCACCTCTGCACGCTCAGATTCAAAAAGAAAGAGCTTGACTATCTGCGTTCCATCCGTTTTATTAAAAACGACTACGTGGAATTCCTCCGTCTGTGGCACCCCATACGCGATTACGTTACTATAGGACTGAGCGACGAAGGTGAGCTTTCCGTAGTTGTTGACGGTCCGCTTTTTTCTGCGATGCAGTTTGAAATATATCTTCTGGAGATCATAAACGAGGTTTATTTCAGAATGGCGTTTGATTACGATACGCTGATAAAGTCTGCAGAAGAGCGGCTCGACGCCAAAATCAGAGCGATGAACGACGGCACATATACGTTTCAGTTCGCCGAATTCGGCTGTCGCCGCAGGCTGTCCCGCGAATGGGAAGACGTTGTCGTACGCAGGTTTGCAACCGAAACGAAAAACTGCGTAGGCACATCGAATGTCTATCTCGCAATGAAATACGACCTCACCCCGATAGGAACGTATGCGCACGAGTTTGTTCAGATGTATCAGGGAATCGATTCTATACCCCTTGCATATACAAACCACTACGCCATGCGCGACTGGTACTCGGAGTATGACGGAGACAACGGAACGGCGCTTACCGATACGGTTACTACCGATCTGTTTTTGCTCGACTTCAACCGCTCAATGGTAAACAACTATACGGGCGTTCGTCACGACAGCGGAGACCCGTATGAATGGGGAGAGAAAATAATAGCTCACTACAGGAAATTCGGAGTCGATCCGAAAACAAAGCTGCTTCTTTTCAGCGACAGTCTTGATTTTGACCGCGCGCAGAAACTTTACGAATACTTCCGAGATAAAGCGAAGGTCTCTTTCGGCATAGGCACTTTCGTTTCAAACGATACGTGCGAAAATGCGCTGAATATAGTTATAAAGCTTCAGTATGTCAACGGCAGACCCGTCGCCAAGCTTTCCGACACGCCGGGTAAAGCTATGTGCCTTGACACAGACTATCTTGAATATCTGAAACGCTCCGTAGCGTTCAGGATCAACCGGGAGAAATAATACGGCGGCCGCAAAATCACTTTGAAAACCGAGCCGCGCCGTAATCGGCGGAAATTCGACGTTGTTTTCGACGCGGGTGATTGATGGGAAAATACCGAGAGCGAATACGGTCCGAAAAAATATTTTGATCACAAAAAAAATATCTTTACAAATCGGTTTTTTTCTGATATAATTACGGCAGAGAAATGCGGAAAAGCGCATTTTCGGCAATAAAACTTTATAAAGGAGATAAACAAATGAATTTTTTAAGAAAAATCTGGCCTACCCCGTTCAATATCAAACCCGGCAGCATCGGCTCATTCCTCATTCAGCTTATTATTTTCATCATTATCTGCGTAGTTGTGGGCTTTTTGATGTCGCTTCTTTCCGGTATCGCCGTTATCGGTCCTATCTTTGCTGTAATCGGTTCTCTTATGGGTATTTACTCTACGGTGGGAATTATCCTCTGCATCCTCAGATTTTTTAACATAGTTAAATAGTATACTGCAAAAGCACTTCGTTCCATGCGGTTCGGAGTGCTTTTGCCGAAAATATAAAACAGCGTAAAAAGGGCATAAAAAAATGATTGAATACCGAAGTTTTTGCGACGATTCGATCGACGAAGTATACGGAATTTACAAAGAAAATCACTGGGAAAGCTATCTGAAGGACAAAGCAAAACTTTGCAGAGCGTTTCGACAGTCCCTTTACGTTCTCGGCGCATTTGAAAACGGCAGTCTCGTCGGTTTTGTGAGATGTGTGGGGGATGAGGAATATATAATTTATGTTCAGGATCTTATAGTAAAACCGTCACATTTCAGAAAAGGCATAGGAAGCGAACTTATACGCAGAGTATCCGAAAAATATGCTCATGTAAGACAGTTTGTGCTTATTACGGACAGGGAAGACGCCGCAGCAAACGCTTTTTATCGGTCGGTCGGTCTCGTTTCGGAATGCAACGGTTTTCCCGTTAACACATATTTCAGAAAAATCGGAGATACGTGAGATATTAGTCATTCAGAATTCTATTAAAACAGGGAGATATTTTATGAAAAAAAGAATAACTGTATTACTGATTGCAGTTTTTATGATTATTACGCTGATTGCGGGCTGCGGCAAGGCAGAAGCGCCGACGACGGGCGCGGTTTCCGTTTTGCGGGACGAGGAATTCGGAAACGTATATATCGAGCCGACGATAGATGAATTCAACGCAATGGGCTTTTCTTTCGGTGACAGTCTGAATATCTCGTTTGACAACGGAAAAAGCTTCAACGATATTCCGTATTATTCCGGATATTACTGTCCCGTCGGGTCAATGCTTGCCTGCGGATACCCGGGATATCCCCACGTTGTTATAGCAAGAAACTACGGCGCGGGAACATGGGAAGAATTTGAGATGACCGAGTCGTCGCACGTCACGGTTACGCTGAACGAAAAAGGGAAATATCTTGCAGTGCAGGAGCTTTACGCTCTTCAGTATTCTGACGACCGCAGCGACTACGATTCCGACATTATGTTTGCCAATTTCCGCGCAGTTAAGGGAGGATCAGTAAAAGAAAATCTGATTTACCGCTCCGCCTCCCCTTGTGACAATCAGCATCTTCGCGCTTCGTGCACAAACGCTCTTGCCCAGGAAGCGGGCATAAGGTTTGTGCTGAATCTTTCGGATAATGAGAATAAATATACGTCTTACACCGAAGCCGAAGATTTCAATTCCGATTATTACGATTCTCTTTACCGTGACGGCAAAGTGCTTCTTCTGGGGCTGAACGCAAATTACCGCGCCGATACGTTTGCAAAAACTATCTCGGAAGCGCTTCTGACCATGGCCGAAAACAGCGGTCCGTGCCTTATCCACTGCGTAGAAGGTAAGGACAGAACGGGATTCGTTTGCGCGCTCATCCTTGCTATTTCCGACGCGACGGCTCAGGAGATAATTGACGATTACATGATAACGTACTACAATTATTACGGGATCACCAAAGAAAAAATGCCCGACAGATATGCTGCGGTCCAGGGCAATGTAAACGATTTTATTTACTTCCTTTGCGGAGCGGAGACCGGAACGCCGTTTGACGGACTCGATCTTAAAAAAGGCGCGGAGGACTATCTTCGCCTCGGCGGGCTTGACGATGACGGCATCAATCGCATCGAAGCGTATTTAACAGGCAATTAAAAAAATGCGGAAAATTATCGTAACAGGCAGTCCCGGAGCGGGAAAAAGCACTTTTGCGAGAAAACTTCGCGACAAAACGGGGCTGCCGCTCCATTATCTGGATATGATATGGCATAAAGCGGACAAAACTCATATTTCACGCGAAGAATTTGACGGGATACTCGAAAAAATCCTGGCGACCGACGGGTGGATCATCGACGGGCACTATTCAAGGACTTTGGAGCGTCGTATCGCTGCGTGCGACACGGTTTTTCTGCTTGATTTTCCGCTCGACGTATGTATTGACGGCATCCGCGAGCGCAAAGGCAAAAAACGCGGGGATATGCCCTGGACCGAAGAAAAAGAAGACATGGATTTTATTCGGTACGTCGAAGATTTTCAGACTGCGAAGCTGCCCGAAATATACAGGCTGCTTAATGAATACGAAAGCCGCGTAAAGATATATGTTTTTCGGTCGAGGGCAGAGGCGGACGTATTTTTAAGCGAGGGGTTTTATGGCGAGCGATAAAAAATATCTTGAATATATCCTTGAACAGCTTTCCGAAACCGACGGAATAACATACAAACCGATGATGGGTGAATTTATTCTGTACCGTTACGGAAAGATTTTCGGCGGTATTTACGACAACAGGTTTCTTGTTAAGCCGACAAAATCCGCAAAAGAGCTTATGCCAAACGCCGAAACGGCTCTGCCGTATAAGGGAGCAAAAGAAATGCTTCCTGCCAATAACGTTGAGGACAGGGAATTTGTGCGAAAGCTTGTAATTGCGATATATAACGAAACACCCGAAAAGAAAAAAAACCAAATAAAGCGGAGGACATAGTTTAATGGATTATATAAGAGTAACGAAAGAAAACATTGACACCGAGCATATCTGCTGCGCGATTTCCAATAACAGAGACGTTCAGGTATCGTCAAAAAAGGAGTGGCTTTCAGAGCGGTTTGACGAAGGGCTCGTTTTTTTGAAAAGTACGGAACGCGGAAAATGCTTTATTGAGTATATCCCCGCAGAAAACGCGTGGAATCCGATAAACGCCGACGGATACACGTTTATAGACTGTCTTTGGGTGTCGGGCTCTCTCAAGGGACACGGGTATTCGAACGATCTTTTGCTCGCATGCATTGACGACAGTAAAAAAAGCGGCAAGCTTGGGCTTTGCATTTTATCTTCCGCAAAGAAAAAACCGTTTCTTGCCGACCCGAAATATTTAAAATACAAGGGCTTTTCCGTTTGTGACGAAGCGGACAACGGTATTCAGCTGTGGTATCTGCCGTTTGACCAAAACGCGGCGGCGCCGAGTTTCAGAGAGTGCGCAAAGCATCCGCATACCGACGAAACGGGATATGTGCTTTACTATACGAGTCAGTGTCCGTTCAACGCGAAATACGTGCCGATCCTAGAAAAAACCGCGAAGGAAAACGGCATTCCCTTCAAGTCGATCCATATAACGAGCAGGGCGGAGGCACAAAACGCGCCTACGCCCATAACCGTTTATTCACTTTTTTACAACGGAGAGTATATTACAAACGAACAGATGAACGACACAAAGTTTCTGAAGCTTGTGCAGAAGGAATAAAGATATAAATATCTAAAAAGCCTGTCAGTTAAGATAGTCGTTGTAGAGCTTGTCAAGACTTGCCTGCATATTATCGGCAATGCTTTCGAGATTTTCCGAAATGTTTGCGGTGCCTCTTGTCATCGCAAGAAGTCTGGGCTGAAGAAGATCGAGAAACGGAGTATATGCGGTGTAGTCAAAAAACGCCTCGTCTCTGAGTATCTGGAAATATTCGAAAGACTCCTCGGTAAAAAACGTCGTTCTTCTGAAATCGTCCTGCCACGTTTCGACGGTTTCCCCGGGAAGCGGCTGGAACATATAGGGAAGAAGGATCTCTATAACCTCCGGATCGCTATTCAGCGTGGCATACATAAATCTTGTCCAGAAAGAGTATGCGGTCCTTGATTTTGTTCCCGCTCCGCTCGGTCCTTCGGGGAAGTATATCCATTCGTATGCGTCTTCCATGCGGTAGGAAAGGTTGTCCGCGCCTTCGTCGGAAAGACCAAGGTGGGTGTATTCGACAAAAAACGCACGTCTGTTCTCTATAAACGGAGTAATATTCTGTCTGTTGCCGCCGTCGCAGATAAGATCGCGTTCCGCAAGATCACGGATAAATTCCATAGCTTCCCTCGCCTCTTTGCTGTTAAGAGCGTAGGAAAGAGTGCCGTCTTCGTTTTTGACAGCCACTCTTGCGTTGTTTGAGTAAAGAGCGGCAAATTCAAGATATGGTTCGCTTGTATACGCCAGCGCATAAGTCCGCATTTCGGGATCGGGGTCGGACGTATCGTGGATAGCTTCGCACATTTTTTCGAGAGTCGCCCACGTCCACTCGCCCTGTTCGTCAAGCTCATGAGGAGAAGTCTGCCGATAATCGGATATTACCCTCGGGTTAAACCACATCGCCGGCATCGTATCGGCGGCGGGAAAACCCCAGTAATACGAAATAATGCCGTAGCATTCTCCCGCGAAGCTTCCGCCTTCAAGGATGCTCGGTGTGCCGTAAATGCCGGATTCAAGGTCCAGATCCATATTTGAAAACGGAATAAAATATCCGTGCTGTATATATTTGCCGCTTACGATCTCATTGATTTTAACGGCCATAAGGTCTGCATATTTCATGCCCGCAGCCGAGCGTACAACGTAGTCGCCCACGCTGCAGTCGTCTCGCACCGTTATTTTTACGTTGAAGTTTTCCTCGGTATCTTTATAGCGCTGAAGAAGTCTGTCGCCTCTCGCGGTATTGCCGGACTGAGGATTGATCGGGTTTTCCGACCCGGCGCGAGCAGACGCCATGATAAACTCGTACCCTCCGAGGTCCGTTTTACCGCTGCTTACCGCAGAAATGTATTCCGGAACGGTTTCATTTTCGGGATTCTGCGCGCATGAAACCGCAAGAATCAGTATAATAGTGAAAATCGCTGCCGTTTTGATCTTTTTTATCATTTTTATTCTCCCCCGAATCGGGTAAGGTGTGATACCCAGTATACTTCATAAATATATTATATCATATATTAGTACTATAAATCAATACCTGCCGCAAACTTTTTATCCCCTGCCGTAAAAGTAAACTTGACACGAAGTATTAATTGTAGTATAATAATATCACATCGACGATCCGTCGATCCGGAGGAAACACAGATGGCATATGAGGACGAGCAGCGTTTTGTGCGGCAGTTTATACGCGAAGAAAAGCGTGAGCGGCTGATTTACGAGCTGACCTCGCCGAAAAAGCGGATCCGCGGCCTGAACAGATTCTGTCATCAGGCAGGCGAATTTATCGACCCGTCAAAAGTTAAGCTTCAGGGAAGCAATATTGAAAGCGGAAAAGATTTTGAGCTTTTTGTCGGCAGTCACAACGAAATTTGCCGTGTGATCTCCGCGGACTTATGGATCGACGTTCATTTTCCCCTTTCGGATGCGGTTTTGCAGGCGGAAAAGTGCTTTGACGCGGTGATTATCATCGGAAGCGACTTTGCGCTCGTGTATACGGAAGCAATGAAGGGCGGAAGAGACAAATATCTGCTTTTCGGGCAGTAATCAAACATCATTTTAATACTTAAGGAGAAACGTATGAACACTACAAAACCCGTTGCCGGCAAAGACGGCAACAAATATATACCGTTTGAAAAACGAACGGGCGGGAGCTCTGCGGTCTATTTTACGCGTGACCTTTCCGAAGAAGGACTTAAAAAGGTTTTCGATAAGATAAGCTCCGTGCTTTGCGGAAAAATCGCCGTCAAACTTCATACAGGCGAAGCCGAAGGTCCGAATATTATACCGCGTCCGTGGGTAAAGGAGCTTTTTGACTCCCGTATAAGCGATGCGACGATAATTGAAACAAACACATACTACGAGGGAAGCCGCTATACAACGGAAGAACACCGCAAAACGCTTGAAACTAACGGATGGACGTTTTGTCCCGTTGATATTACGGACAGCGAAGGCGTTGCCGCTCTGCCCGTTAAAGGCGGCAAATGGTTTAAGGAAATGCACGTAGGAAAGAATATGCTTAACTACGACTCCATGCTCGTCTTAACGCATTTTAAAGGTCACTCAATGGGCGGGTTCGGCGGAAGCAACAAGAATATAGGCATCGGCTGCGCAGACGGACGCATCGGCAAGGCGGAGATACACACGGCAGCAGGATCCGATAACATGTGGAGCATTGCCGAAGAGGAGCTGATGGAACGCATAAGCGAAAGCACAAAGGCGACAATAGATTTCTTTGCGCCGCACGTCTGCTATATAAACGTTATGCGCAATATGTCCGTTTCGTGCGACTGTGAAGGTCCTTACGCCGAACCCGTCGTAACTCCCGACGTTGGGATCGTAGCGTCGCTTGACATTCTGGCGGCGGACAATGCCTGCATAGACCTGATCTACAATCTCAGAGACGGCGGGGGAAAAGCCTTGATCGAGCGCGTAGAGACCCGCCACGGACTGAGGCAGCTGAGCTATATGAAAGAGCTTGGCATGGGCAACGACCGATACACGCTTATAGACGTTGACAACCGCGACGCGTTAATTACCGCAGCAGAAGCGGTAAAGGACGTCAACCCCGAATGGAAACCCGATAAATACAATACTTTTAAAGGAAGAAATAAATTCTAAATCCGTAAACCCGTATGACCCGACAGAAAATACTGTCGGGTCGCTTTATTGATGTTTTTTGTTTTTTTACGCGTTCTTTTTTATTGCGAAAAAACTTGACAAACGGGGAAGGATAGATTATAATCTAATATAAATATAAGATTATTCAGATACAAAAAGCAAAACACGGAGACGGAAATAATGGCAGAAAAAGATAAAATGCATACGGGCGAGCTGTATTTGCCCGGAGATCCCGAAATAGCGGAAAGACAGACAAAATGCCTTGGCCGTCTTTACGATTTTAACGCCACGCGTCCCACGGAATTTGAAAAACGCGAAAAACTGCTAAAAGAGATGTTTGCTCAGATCGGAGAAGGATGCTATATCGAGCCGCCGTTTCACGCAAATTTCGGCGGAGCGCACTGCCATTTCGGCAAAAACATATACGCAAATTTCGGTCTTACGCTTGTTGACGACACGGATATATACGTTGGCGACTTTACGATGTTCGGTCCGCATGTTACGGTCGCAACTGCGGGACATCCGAT
The DNA here is from genome assembly GCA_017427285.1 of Clostridia bacterium. Classification (GTDB taxonomy): domain Bacteria; phylum Bacillota; class Clostridia; order Oscillospirales; family UBA644; genus HGM12619. Next base: position 46,272 of record JAFRTE010000044.1, on the reverse strand, counting down.
CTGCCCTGCGCTGCGCGAAAAACAGTATCAGTACAATATGCCCGTTCATATCGGCAGAAACTGCTGGATCGGCGCGGGAGTATTGATAATGCCGGGAGTAAATATAGGAGACAATTCGGTTATAGGCGCGGGAAGCGTTGTAACTAAAGATATCCCCGCGAACGTGCTCGCTTTCGGCAGTCCGTGCAGAGTTCAGAGAGAGATAAGCGAACACGACGCGGAGTTTTACTGGAGAGACAGAAAGATTCCTGCGGAAATAGCGGAAAAATACGGCGTTAAACAAAAGTAAGGAGATAAAAATGGGCAAAAAGATAGTTCAGACGGCAGGAAAAGACGCTCTCGGCGAATTTGCGCCGATGTTTGCGCATCTTAACGACGACGTGCTTTTCGGCGAAGTATGGAACGATGAAGCGATAGACGTTAAAACAAAATGTATAATTACGGTCGTATCCCTGATGGCGTCGGGGATAACCGACGCATCTCTCTTACATCACCTTAAAAACGCAAAGGTAAACGGCGTTACAAAAGACGAGATAGCAGCCGTGATCACGCACGCAGCGATGTACGTCGGCTGGCCGAAGGGATGGGCGGTTTTCCGTCTTGCAAAAGAGGTATGGAACGAAGAAACGCCCGCATTAACGGAAAAAGACAGATACCAGAATACAATATTTTTCCCGATCGGAGAGCCGAACGACGCTTTCGCAAAGAATTTTGTGGGACAAAGCTACCTTGCACCGCTTTCCTTAAAGCAAGTGGCGGCTTTCAACGTAACTTTTGAGCCCGGCTGCAGAAACAACTGGCATATTCACCGCGCAACGAAAGGCGGCGGCCAGATGCTTATATGCGTAGGCGGAAGAGGATATTATCAGGAATGGGGAAAAGACGCCGTTGAGATGACGCCCGGAACGGTCATAAATATCCCGCCGAATGTTAAACACTGGCACGGGGCCGCGCATGATTCGTGGTTTTCGCATATTGCTCTTGAAGTTCCCGGCGAAAACGGAAAAAGCGAGTGGTGCGAGCCCGTATCGGATGAAGATTACGGAAAACTGGAATAATAATCACGACTCTTATAAACAGCAGGAACGCATTATGAAAAGTGTTTGCACAATCATTTCGACCTGCAGGCTGTTATCTGCATATATGACCGGAAACAGAGGATAACATAATATCTGCTTTGCTGTATATGCCTGATTTTCAGCGGTCCCGCAGACCCGATGATCATAAAAGAGTCGGACGTGATTTAACATGCGGCAAAAAAACATAATTTGACGTTGACTGGAGATAAATATGAAAAACCGATACAATACTGACGTTGCCCTGCTTACCGTAACTTCAACGGAATACCGTGCGGTTATGCATTTTCATGACTGGAAGGCAAAAACGTTTGTAAACGACGAGCAGATATACGACGTTGCAACATTTGAAAGTAACGGCAAGGAGCGCTCGCTTATCCATGCAAAAATAGGCGAAATGGGCATGACGGCGGCGGCAGCAACGGCAATGAAGGTAATATTTACCTTCCGTCCAAGATACCTGATAATGACGGGAATTGCCGCGGGAGTGGCGCAGGAGGATGTTGAAGAGCAGATATACGGCGATGTTATCGTTCCGGATATAGTATGGAATTACTCTGCGGGAAAATTCGTAAGCCCCGACAAAGCGAATATAACATACGGGAATATCGGCTTCTTGCCGAGGTCGTCTTACGAATCGATCCCCGAAGAGATCATGCCGTTAATCAGGAAAGCAGCCGAATCTGACGACAACCCGTGTCACGTATATATCGGTCCGATGGCGTGCGGAAGCACCGTTGTTGCGAGCAGAGAGCTTCTTGAAAAACAGGTTTATTCTCAGTACAGGCATACGGCGGGGCTCGATATGGAATCATACGCCGTTGTTTACTCCGCAAATCATTCAAGCGATCCGAAGCCGACGCCGCTGATAGTAAAGAGCGTATGCGATTTTGCGGACAGCAACAAATCCGACGATTATCAGCGTTTTGCGGCATATTCAAGCTGTGAATTTGCAAAGCATCTTTATGAAAAAGTATTGCCAATGGACGACTGAATCGGGGATAACAATAATTCAATAAAAGAAACGGGATAATATTATGAATGCAGCGGAATTATTTTCAAAACTTATAGGAACCCTGGCGGTAATCCTCGTTGTTGCCGCGTTTATCGGCGGAAGCGATCTTATTTCGAAAGTTGTAAAAACGGAAAAGAAATGGATCTATTCGCTGATAATGGGGCTTCTCGGCGGGATTTTCGGTATTTACGGCAATATTTCGGGCTTCGATCTGAACGGCGCGGTTATTTCCGTCCGCGATATAGGCCCGATGCTCGCAGGATTTACGGGCGGTCCGATAGGAGGACTGCTCGCGGGAATTATCGCAGGTATACACAGACTTACAATGGGCGGTCTTACGGCTCAGGCATGCGTTGTCGCCACTTGCTGTATAGGACTTATGTGCGGTTTAATTTCGCTAAAGTGGAATAAATATATCGCAAAACCGTATTTTGCGCTCCTTCTCAGCGCGGCAATGGAAGCTTTTCACCTCTGCGTTGTGCTTGTAATGGTAAAACCGTTTGAAACGGCGCTCGATATCGTAAGACAGATAGCAATACCGTTCGTTGCGGTCAACGCGCTTGGTTTTATGATGATGATAGCGATAATGACGTACACCGAAAAGCAGCGTGCGCTTGCTCTCGAAAAAAGCCGTCTGCAGTCCGAGCTGGAGGTTGCAAACGTTATTCAGCATTCGCTTCTGCCGACGGTAAACGACGATTACCCGGGATGCAAAGAGCTTGACGTAAGGGCTTCGATGGAAGCGGCGAAAGAAGTGGGCGGCGATTTTTACGATGTTTTCTTCGTTGATCCCACGCATATTGCGTTCGTGATCGGCGACGTTTCGGGAAAAGGCGTTCCCGCCGCGCTGTTTATGGCAACGTCGAAAATCACGCTGCAAAACTGCATAAGAGATATTCCCAGTCTGTCCGAAGCCGTAGAAACGGCAAACAACGCCCTTTACGCACGAAACGACGCTGAAATGTTCGTTACTCTCTGGGTAGGTATTCTTGATCTGACAAGCGGACTTATGACGTTTGTCAGCGCAGGACATAACCCGCCTGTCCTTCTTCACAACGGCAAAGCGGAATATCTGAGAATAAAAAACGGATTTGTGCTTGCGGGAATGGAAGGGATGAAATACAAACAAAACAGCGTTCAGCTCGAAAAGGGCGACACGGTTTATTTATACACAGACGGAATCACCGAAGCGGAAGATGCGAAGCACAATCTTTTCGGTGAAGAGCGGCTTCTTGATTGCTTTGAAAACAAGAGCGAAAGCAGTGCGGAGCAGATAATAGAAGACGTTAAAAAATCGATCGACGTATTCATTGACGGCAACAGTCAGTTTGACGATATGACGATGCTCTGTTTCAGGTTCAAAGAGGCGAAAAATGATAACAATTAATCTGAGATACAGCGGAATAAACGGCAACGCGCTGAAATTTGCCGAAGAAATGGAAAAAAGCGGTATCGCAAACAAAATAAGAGCCGAAAAAGGCAATTTGCGGTATGAATACTATCTGCCGCTGAACGACAGTGAAACGGTTTTGCTAATAGACTCGTGGGAAAACCATCAAGCGCTTGATAATCACCACAAATCTCCCATGATGACTAAAATAGCCGAGCTGAGAGAGAAATACGATCTTCATATGACTGCGGAACGGTTTATCAGCGCGCCGGAAAACGAAATTGATGATAAATATATAAGACAATAGGAGAAAGCCCTGCCAAATGCGAAAATATGCGATTTTTTTTACGGCCCTTACCCTGATTTTTGCTCTTGTCGGATGTTTTTCCGCAATCGACTATTCCCTTCCGAAAGATCCTACAGAATTCAACACATTTGTTTTTGTCAATCCGAACGATCACGAAGACACTTATGCGTCGTTTGAATATAACGGAAGAACATATATCCCCTACGGAACGCTGAAAAACAGAATAAGCGGAAAAGACGTCGGAGATTGTCTGGGATATATAGTTCAGGACGGCGAAAAGCTGACGGATACAAGAGTATTTACTCTCAGAGACGACAAAGAGGGTAATTTTCTTGCGATATTGCAATACGAAGGATTTATGGATCCGCCTGTATTTTACAGAGCGATCGATACTGCAAAAAAAGAGATCGATATCCCGTGGATCGTCGGCTCGCTCGGATACGATTTCTGGGACGACGGGGATGAATAAAATGAACGCTGTGTTGTATATCCACGGAAAAGGCGGCAGCGCAGGGGAAGCGCGGCATTTCGACGAGCTGTTTCCCGACTGTAAAGTGATAGGCCTTGACTACAAGTATTTTACTCCGTGGGAGGTAGGAAAAGAGATAAAAGAAGCGGTCTACCGTCTTAAAAAAGAGCATGAAAAGATTATTGTCATATCAAACAGCATCGGAGCGTATTTTTCGATGAATGCGGATATTGAAAGAAGCGTTTGTCACGCTTTTTTCATTTCGCCCGTAGTAAATATGGAAAAGCTGATAGAAGATATGATGCGGTTTTCGGAGGTTTCCGAGGAGGAACTCAAGGAAAAAGGGACTGTTTTAACGGATTTCGGGGAAGAGCTGTCGTGGGAATATCTTTGCTACGTCAGGGAAAATCCCGTAAAATGGAGCGTAAAAACGGATATTCTTTACGGAGAGAAAGACAACGTAACGTCTATTGAAACGGTAACCGCCTTTGCGAAAGCTTGCAACGCGTCTCTTACCGTTATGCAAAACGGCGAGCACTGGTTTCATACGGAAGAGCAAATGCGCTTTCTTGATGAGTGGATCGTCGGGAATAACCGGATCGTCTTATTTTAAACGGCAAAAAAACTGCCTCGGAATACCCAAGGCAGTAAAGATTTTTTATCGGTTTATTCGCCGTAAATAGCAACTTTTGCGCTGTAGTGATGCTGAATGTATTTTTCAACGATTTCCTGATACTGAGATTCGTGCTGTTCAACGAGCGTTGAAACGGCGCTGTTTGATTCTACCGACTCCTGAATGAGCGAACGCGCGCCTTCAAGGAAGAAACCGTATTCGGTATTTTCGAGCATATTCGCATAAACGCGGGCGTCTCTTATATCAAAGAAGGTCTGAGTTGCCATATACTCAATGATATCATCCTTCGTTTTGTATTCGTCAAACGGTTCATACATTTCGCTTAAAATAAACGCCGCGGTTTCGGGGTCCTTTGCGTTTACAGGAATCGATGTTGAATAAAGCATACTTTCGTGATATCCCTTGTATTCGCCGGGCGTTGCGTTCGGTCCCTGCGGATAGGGAAGAATGCCTACATTGTCCATAACATACATTATGGAGCTTGAATGACCGAGTATCTCGTATGCGTTTGTTGTAAGGAGCATGCTGTTGCCGCTCTTGAAGTTTGAAACAACGTTTGAAGTGTTGTCGTCCGGGTGGAAGCAGTCGCGGCAGGTTTCGCGGTAAATCGAATGGGCTCGCTCAAGGGCGACGAAGCCGGGGTTTGTGTATGCTCCGCATACGACCTCACCGTCTACGTATTCCGAAAGAGTTACGCCGTTTGAAAGGAACATCATCATGGCGAAATAAGCGTCGTGGGTAGCCATGCCGTAAATGATATTTTCGCCTTCCTGATGAGTATACTGATGGAGGACTTCTTCAAATAAATCCCAGTTCCACGTTCCCGCTTCAACGTATTCTCTCGGATCGTCGTGAGCGTACTGAGCAATGAGATTTTCATTTACGATAATCGGGTATCCGAACGAAGTATAAAGAAGATCGGGCCATGCATACGGTAAAACACCGTAAAGGCCGTTGTTCCACATGAGCGACTGGAGCATATTCGGAGTGCCCCATTTTGCAGTATTGGCGGCGTCTATAAGATTGGAAAGTCCCGCGAGATAACCGGCGCGCATATACTGGACGAAAACGAAGCTTTCGTTTGTTGCAATATCGTAGATCGATTCACCGGACATTGCCGACGTCTGAACGGCGCTTCCGATCGAGCCGAAATCGTTGTATATGACCTCGATGGAGCAGTTGTTGTTTGTTTCAATATCTTTCTTGCGCTCAAGAGCCATATCGGCAAATGAGGTCCCGGGGATAAAGCCGAAAACGTTTTCTTCATTGCTTCCCGATTTGGCGTAGCCCCACCTGAGCTTGAATCCGCCAAGGTTAACGGCGCCGACGGTTTCGTTTTCATATTCGGGAACGATTTCGGGTTCCTCTGCCTGACATGCGGAAAAGACAAAAACGGCAGCGATTAAAACTGCTAAGATTTTAATAACGTTTTTCATATTGTTTCTCCTGTTTGTGTGATCAGATATTTATATTATACAGCAAAATTCTTTGTATGTCAATAGAAACGGAGCGGTTTTATGCTTTCGAAAAGAACGGAAAATCTGCTGAACGATATTGAAAACAGAATAGATCCCGAAGCGGAAGAGGATTTTATCCGACAGTGGCGCGATTTTCTTTTCGACAGATTTACGGGAGACATTTTTGCGCCGAAAAGAAAGAGTTTTTCTGCCTCGGGCGTTGAAAGGAAAGGCTTGATGATAAACGACGCGATGGCGGACCTTGACAGCATGATTTATTCGCAGCTGCTCGGCGTTTCATACGCTCTTGACGACAGCGAGGGCAACCGAAAACGCTCGTCATCCCTTGCTATCCGTCCGAACTACGGCTCATGTATAGGAACGTCGCTTTTCGGGGCGGAAGTTTATATCATGCCTTACGAAACCAATACGCTGCCTATAACAAGGACGCTCGTCGGTGAGGACGCAATGAAAAGACTGATCGACCGGGGCGTTCCGGACAATCACGCAGGGCTCGGGAAAAAGGCGTTTGAATTTGCCGAATTCGTGCTCGACGTTTTTTCGCGATACCCGAAAATATCCAAATACGTTTTTGTTTATCATCCCGACATACAGGGCCCGATAGACAACTGCGAAGTTCTTTTCGGCGAAGAAATGTATTACCGGATGATCGACGAACCCGAAACAGTTCACGAAGTCATGTCTCTTCTCACAAAGTCATACATAAGCTTTATGGAGGAATGGCAAAAGCTTTTTCCGCCGAGAGACGATATCAATCCGCACTGGGCAAATATCTGGCATAAGGGCAGCATTATGCTCAGGTGCGACAGCGCAATGAATCTCTCGCCCGAACTGTACGACGAATTCTGCGCTCCGTATGACAGAATACTGCTGAAACATTTTAACGGAGGCGGAATGCATTTCTGCGGCAAGGGTGATCATTATATCGAGTCGCTTTGCGCCGCCCCGCTCCTTTCGGTTGTAAATATGACCCAGCCGCATCTTAACGATATGGAGAAAATATACAGAAATACGGTTGACAGAGGCATAAAACTTGTGGGATTCGATTTAAACCGCGCAAACGAAGATGTTAAAAGAGGGTTTAACCGCTGTTTGAGTATTTAGACAACAGATTTCAGTGAGATTATCAGTTTGTTTTTGCGGCATAAAACTTGACACGGGCTTTATTTTGTAGTATAATCTGTTTATTCAAACTGAAAGAAAAATACTACTTGCCGAAAGGAACTGTCAACGGTATGAAAAAAGCGTTACGGATTATTTTTTTGTCTGATTTTTGCGGCTTCTGTCTGTGCGTGCGCCGCGCCCGAACCGGAAACGGTGACGGAATTTGAAGATCTGTCTTCGTCCGGCTACGATTTGGGCGGATACAGTATACTCTGGGGATGGACAGACGGAGCAGGGCTTGACAACGACTCAAATTTCGGTTTTATTGAAGGAACGCCGAATTCCGATCTGATGCTGGAGCATAAGAAAAACGTTGAACAGAAGCTAAACTGCAAAATCACTCTTGACCACAGCGCAAACAACACGATCCTTCGCGCGGGCGTTATGGCAGGCGACCAGAAAATAGATATTATCACCGCCGGCTCGCTGAGGATGATGGATTCCATACGCGGCGGCTATCTTAGCGGCCTCTCCTCGTTTATCAACGTAAACGACTACGAAAAATGGGGTATGCCGAACATGCTTGTTTCGGTGCTGTGGGAAGACGACCTTTACGCGGTAGTCCCTTTCTCCTGGCCTGAAATAATGTATACGAACTCCGCGCACGTACTTGCGGTAAACGAAAACCTTGTCTCAAAGCTTTCTTTGACCGATCCGCGGGAATACGTTGAAACGCTTGACTGGACTTGGGACCGTTTTGAAGAATGTATGGCAAACTATACGTTTGAAGATGCGGGACGGACGGTATATTCGTATAAGGGCGGATTCGGCAGATATTACTACATCAATATGGTCATCTCAAACGGCGTTTCGTTTATTGACGACGAAAACGGCGCCGTATCGTGCGGTATTCTTTCCGATGCGGGCAGAGAGGCGATGGAAAGGGGCAGATATATCGCCGAAATGTATAAAGACAATGCAAACGGCGGAAGCGACAACCCTGACGGATTTATAGGCGGCGAAGCGGTAATGTATCTTGCGTGGACGTATGAACTTACGCGCAACACGCAGTATATAATGTATCAGATGGACAACGTAGGCGTTGTTCCCTTCCCGCAGGGACCGAGAGCAACTCCCGGCAAATACTCGTCTTACCATCAGTCGCTCGCATACGCAACGGGTATACCTTTCAACGTAAAGGATTTCAATACTTCGCTTACGGTGCTTGAAGAGATGTTTGAACCGTTTGACCAGTATAAAACGAAAGACGATATCGTTGACATGATGGCAAATCAGATCTTCTTTGACAGAAGAGACGCGGAGATCATTCTTCAGGTTGAAAAAAACTCTCAGTACGGCTTTTTTGAAGAAAAGCTCGACAATATTCTCGGACAGGCAGGCACGACTAATACGCCTATCTCGCAGCTTTGCGAAGAGCAGGAGGCAACAATAGCAAAGATTGTTGACGACTATCTCAAACCGTGCTACAGCGGACTGCTTGCCGTTTACGGAGAGCAGAATTAATTATTAAGTATCTAATGGCGGTAAAAAATACCGCTGAAAGGAAAGGTTATACAAATGAAAAAAACAATCGCGATTATTCTCACGGCAATCATGATCCTTGCGGCTTTTGCGGGATGCGGACAGACCGAAAACGGCGACGACGGTTCGGAACAGACAAACATCGCTAAGGCGCAAACATTGCGGGATATTATCGATTCTCTTACCGAGGAAGATGATTATCAGAGCGCATATTCCGATGAAACGTTTATTTTTGCATACAGTAAAAACGGCGTTTATTACCGCGCATTTATGGATATGACAGAAGAAATGTCCGACGATGTATGGAATATGGAATACGACGACAGCTGGCTTGAAGGACTGAAAAATATTGCAGGGTCTCTGGAAGTAAAGAAAATTGAAAATCTCTCCGAAAAAATGCCCTCGCAGGAAGAACTTGACAAGCTCATAGGCAAAAACGGTCAGTATCTTATGGATGAAGGCTGGGGTTACTGGTATTACAATCTCCTCGATATGGAAGCCGGCATGAGCTACAAAGAATTTGAATATACCGTAAAATTCGAATATGACGGCGAACCGATGGAAAATACGGACGATTTTGATTTCTGGGAAAACTTCAAGGATCTCACGATCAAGTCCGTTACTTGCGACGGAATAGGAAACGCAACATACATTGAAGAAGAATAATCAAGAATAATAAAAAACGCACTCTTATCATCTGAGAAACGGGAGGACTGCATGAGAAGCTTATCGATCGGAAACAGTTTTTCCCAGGACGCATGCGCATACCTGCATAAAGCCGCGGCATCCGCACAGACCGACTGGGAGTGCGTCAATCTGTATATAGGCGGGTGTTCTCTTGAATATCACGCCGAAAACCTGAGAGAAAACAGGCAGAATTATGCGCTTGAAATCAACGGAGAAGATACGGGGCGCAAAATATCCGTATCAGATGCGCTTTGTACTCTCGGAGATTTCGATTTTATTACTCTGCAGCAGGCGAGCCATTTCAGCGGAATGAAAGAAACGTATTTCCCGTTTATCCGAGAGCTTTACGCCGCCTGCCGCAAATATCAGCCGAATGCGGAAATCGTTATTCACCAAACGTGGGCGTATGAAGAGGATTCAGCGCACGAAGCGTTTGTAAATTACGGCTCGGATCAGAAACGGATGTATAATAGTCTTTGCAGCGCATACGCCGACGCCGCAAACGCGCTCGGAACAATAATAATTCCCGTCGGCGATACTATACAGTATCTGCGTGAAAACATTATTGACTTTGACCGAAGAAAGGGCGGCGCTCCCCTCACACGCGACGGATTTCATCTTTCAACTCCGGAAGGACGGTTTATCGCTTCCCTTGTCTGGCTCGAAACGCTTGCGGGGGTTGACGCTCGCAATGTAAGCTTTCTGCCCGACGGAATGGCAAAAGAGCAACGAGATACGCTCGCAAAAACGGTCCATTCTTTTCTTGACGGGAAACGACATGCAAACCGCCTGTAATGTAAATCACCTTTACAAACATAAAACACCGTGATTTTTCATCACGGTGTTTTTTTGATATTTACTGATTATTTAATCATTCGCCGTATACGGCTATGCGTCCCTGATAGTGGGGAGTCATATATTCTTCTGCGATCTGATCGTATTTTGCCTCATTCGATTCAAGGAGCGCCGAGATAGCGGTCGATACTTCCGTTGCACTCTCTATAACTCCGCGCGCGCCTTCGCGGAAAAAGCCGTATTCTGTGTTTCTTGTAAGATTTGCAAGCACTTCGGTATCTCTTCTGTCAAAAAAGATCTGATCTGTCATATATTCAAGAATATCTTCTTTTGTTTTGTATTCGTCAAACGGTTCGAGCATCGCAGATAAAACGACTGCCGCGGCGGACGGATCTTTTGCATTGAATGGAATACCTATTGAGTTTGTTAAACTTTCGTGATATGAAAGATATACGCCCGGGGTCGCATTCGGTCCCTGCGGGAAAGGAAGAAGCCCGATATTGTCCATCTGATACATGATCGAGGTCGTGCCGACGATAAGTTCGCTTGTCCAGGCGGCATACATTACGCATTCGCCGTTTACAAATTCGGTATGGTCGCCTGCGGACTCGGAAGGATGGAAGCAGTCTTTGTGAGTTTCCTGGATTATCTGTTTTGCCCTTTCCAGAGCTACCCTGCCCGGTTCGGTATACGCGCCGCAGACTACTTTTCCGTTATCGTATGCCGATAATGCAACGCCGTTTGAAAGGAACATATTCATGGCGAAATACGCGTGATGAGATTTCATGCCGTAAACGGTATCGCCGCCGTCGTTATGCGTATATGCGGAAAGACATTCCTCAAATTTATCCCATGTCCACGTCAGGTCCTCGACAAATTCTCTCGGGTCCGGCTGAGCGAGCTTTGATACGTACGACTCGTTGACCGCTATAATATGTCCCGTTGCGGTATAAAGAAGGTCGGGCCATGCGTAGGGAGTAACGCCGAAAATATCGTTTTTCCAGATAAGAGACTGGAGCATATTCGGAGTTCCCCATTTTTCGACGTTTTCGATATCGATAAGAGAGGAAAGGCCCGTAAGATATCCTGCGCGGACATCCGTGATCATGTAATAGCTTTCCGCCTTGATAAGATCGAGAAGCTGTGCGCCTGACATGACCCCCGAACGGAGGACGTTGAGGATATCCTCATTGTATTCGATATTTATCTTGCAGTTATAGGCGGTTTCAACGTCCTTTTTTTTCTGCATGACCATATCTGCGTGCGAAGTGCCGGGTGTAAAGCCCAGAACAGTGTCTCCGTCCTTACCGCTCCAGCCCCACGTTGCTACAAAACCGTCGAGGTCTGATCCCCCTGCCGTTGCCTCGTATTCGGGGACGATTTCTTCTTCAGTCTGACCGCAGGCGCAAAGGACAAAAGCGAATATCAGCGCAAAAACAACTGTGTGAATTAAGCGTTTCATTGTTTTTCCTCCCTGTTTTTTTCTTTTTTATCATATATCAGAGTATTTTTCAAGCGGTTTTAAGGCATATCGTTTATTTTCCGTCAGATCCGGATTTTTTTATAATGTCGGGCAGCATCATACCCATCATTATTTCCGCGTCGGTCCAGCCGGTTTCGCTGCATTTTGCCGCCCAGCCGATATCGTGAGGACATCCGTACACCTCGGCGGAATCCATATCGAAAGCTCTGCACCACGAGCCGTTTATTTTAGGATCGTCGGAGATGATCTGACAGTTTATAAAAAACTTGACCGTATCGCGCCAGAGTGCGCCGAATTTTTCGTCCCCCGTTGCGTGATATGCAAACGCAAAGCCCAAGGGCAGCCAGTTGTTTGAATAAAGAAGGTCGGCAACTGGATCTCCGTTTTCGGCAAGAAGCGAGCACTCGCCCCTTGATTCTCGGGAATAATGGGCTTTGTAACCAGTATCCCATTCGCAAAAACCGCCGAAGGGATGTTTTAGTTTGATCAGATCGTCCGTGACACGGTGAAGCATATCGAGGTGTTTTTTATCTTTGGAAACATAATATAAAACGGCAAGCGGAAAAACAAGACGGCACATTTCTTCCGTTTCGCTCTGTTCTCGCCCCGTTTCGGGATAGAGAGACATCATATATTCAAGTCCTCTGCAAGCGACGTCATAATAAGTCTGATCGCCGCAGCATTTATATGCAAGTAAAAGAGCGGCGTGATAATATGCGTTATAATGCGCGGACGGTCTTCCGTGTTCTTCTCTTGCAAGCTCCGACATTTTTTCCTCGGTAAGCTGAGGACCGTCTGTCCTCGCAACGCGGCAGCCGTCGCGTGCCGTGGTTTTTACGAGAAAATCGAGAGCTTTGCGGATATTGGGCATTTTTTCATCATTTTTAAGAAACAGGCAGTTGAAAAGCGCAGGAAGAATCGCTCTGGCAACGTCGTCCTGATAGCAGACCTGCCATGCGGTATGAGTCCAGCGCATCATACCGTCAAGACGTCCGCCGCGAATCTGCATGCAGTCAAAAATAAAATCGAAAAGATTTTTTGAATAATCAAGATATTCCGAATCACCGAAAACCGTGCCGTAAAAAAGAAAAGCGCCCGCAGATTCGCCCGAACAGTCGTTTCTTACCGCATCTGCGGTCTTCTGAAGGCCGTTGCAGTCTATCTCATGTCTCAGCCCTTCTTTAATGCCGCCTTCTCCGTCATCCGTAAGGAAAGCGCGAAGCCATTCGATACCTCTGTCGAGAGCTTCTTTTCTGCATTTTTCAAACGTGTCCTCATCTGAGAGGTCTTCGCTGCAAAAGCGGACGGGCGGCTCGGGATAAGCGGAAGGTTTGCTGCCCGTAATCCATTCGGCTATGTATTCGATCAGACACCGCCACGATTGCTGAGGCGCAAATCTTGCACGGACGAAATTATGCAAAACAAAAGAGCACATCATAACGTTTTCGCCGATCTTCCAAAGCGCGGGGAGCGAATCTTTCATTATTTCTTCCGCATCGGCGTTCCAGTGTTTATGCGCGATTATATGATCTCTGTATACAAGAAGCGGTTTGAATCCGGGAACGGTGCACCACGGACACATCTCTGTATTGCTCCCGTCGTCAAGAAGATCGCCTACGGTAAGCCCGGGAATCCCTCCTTCGTCCGGCTGCGCAACGGCAACAAGGCGCATGCGCGTTGTATCGGCCGGTTCGCCGGAATATATGCCGTCCCAGCTGTTCAGCCCTTCGGTAAAAAGGCGTTTGCCCTTTGCGACCTCGTTTTCAAGACGGATGCGGAACCTCGGGTCGAGCACTTTTCCGCAGGCAAGGACGATATACGCGTCAAACAGAGTCAAATCGGTATGAAGCGCGTTATCGAGCGTGGAATAAGTTGCGTTGACGCCGCAGCTTTCAATGACCGAACAAAGATCCGACTGTTTGTTTTCAAGAATCAGACAATTCATTTTATTTTCCCCCATTCCTTTTACACTGTTAATTATAACGGCAAATAAACTGTTTGTCAAGATATACCGAATTAATCGTCCCGAAGTATTGAAAAATCCTTTATACTGTGGTATAATATACAAAACGTTAAAGAAGGCCTTATAAAGATGGAAATGATTGCTTATTGCGGGCTTGACTGCTCAAAATGCGACGCATACAAAGCGACGGCAACAAACGACAACGCTCTGAGAAAAAAACGGCAAAGCTATGGTCGGAGCTGAACGGAGTTACTATTCTGCCGGAACATATAAACTGCGAGGGCTGCAAACAAGACGGGATAAAAACCGTATTCTGCGAAAGTCTTTGCCAAATAAGGCAGTGCGCAATGCAAAAAGGCGTAAAAACCTGCGGATATTGCGATATGTTTGAAGGCTGCAAAACCGTAGGCGCGATCGTTTCCGGCAACGAAGAGGCGCTTAATAATCTGAAGAAAACAGACATATAACACATTAAGGGGGCGATATGATTGTATCTCGAGCTTAAAAACATAGAAAAGTCCTTCGGTGAAAAGAAGGTTTTAACGGGCGTATCTTTCAGAGCGGAAGGCGGGAAGGCATTCGGGCTTCTGGGAAGAAACGGCGCGGGAAAAACGACTTCGATACGTATTTTGATGAACGTTCTCCCGGCAAACAGCGGTGAAGTGCTTATTGACGGAAAACCTATCGATTACAAAGAAACGAAAATAGGATATCTTCCGGAGGAAAGAGGACTTTACCCGAAGAAGATAATAATCGATCAGCTTATATACTTTGCCGAACTGAAAGGAATGAGCCGCAAGTCCGCCGTTCAGTCTATAGATTACTGGCTTGTCAGACTGGGTATGACTGAGTACCGCAACAAACGACTCGATACGCTTTCAAAGGGCAATCAGCAGAAAATACAGCTTATCACCGCCCTTGCGCACGACCCGGACATTGTGATACTTGACGAGCCGTTTTCGGGGCTCGACCCGGTCAACGCGATGCTGCTCAAAGACGTTGTTAAAAAGCAGATAGCGCAGGGCAAGATCGTTTTGTTTTCGAGCCATCAGATGAGCTATATTGAGGAATTTTGCGACAGTATCGCTATTTTAAACAAAGGCGTTGTCGTCCTTCACGGCGATCTGCATCAGATAAAACGCGACTATCCGCGAGACCGTCTTGTTGTAAGGACGCAAACACCGGAGGAAGTACGCGCAGATTTCAAAGACGCCTGCACGATTGCGGAAGACGGAAGTCTTATGATACGGCTTTCAAGCCCGGAAGAGAAAAAATCCGTTATGACGCGCCTGACTGAAAACTACGATATTGACGAGGTAAAGGTTTTTGAACCTTCGCTAAACGACATCTTCGTGGAATATGCTGGCGACGCAACGAAGGAGGCGTAAACATGAAACAGTTTGCAACGATACTTAAATTTGAGCTTAAATATTTTTTCAAAAACAAAGTTTTTATAGGCATTACCGTATTTCTGGTTGTGCTGATTGCCGCCGTAATGTTCTTTCCGCGCCTTGTCACGGTTGTTGAAGGGGACGAATCGGATACAGGTATTGAATTATCTTCGCGTCCGATCATGTTTGTTAAAACCGATCCTGCTCAGGCGGACCCGGTAAAAGAGATTTTTTCGGCGTCCTTCCCCGATTATGACGTTTATATGACCGATGACGGTACGGACGAAATAGAAAACGCGGTTTTGCACGGAGTTGCGGAATGCGCTTTCATACTGAAAGACGACACTTCGTTTACATATTACGTAAACAATCTTTCGCTTTACGATATGAATGCTCAGATCGCTTCGGAAGCTCTTTCACGCGTATATCAGATGAACGCTATGATAAACGGAGGCATTTCCGCGCAGGACGCCGCTGGGATCATAAATATACAGATTGACGGCGAAACGGTCAGTCTCGGTAAAAGTCAGTTTCAGAATTTCTTTTACACCTACATAATGATTTTTGCCCTTTACATGGTCATTTTGCTTTACGGACAGATGGTTGCGACAAACGTGGCGACCGAAAAAAGCTCGAGAGCGATGGAGCTGCTTATTACAAGCGCAAAACCTACGTCGATGATGTTCGGCAAAGTGCTTGCGTCATGCCTTGCTGGTCTTATTCAGCTTATCGCGATATTCGGCTCTGCGCTGCTTTTTTACAACCTCAACAAGGCGTATTGGGGCGAGAATATAATAATCGAGTCTATTTTCAACATTCCGCCCGAACTGCTTATATACATGCTTGTTTTCTTTATTCTCGGTTTTCTCATTTATGCGTTTATGTACGGTGCAGTCGGCTCGACCGCGTCGAAGCTTGAAGATATAAACACATCCGTAATGCCGATAACCATGTTATTTATTATTGCATTTTTTGTTGTTATAATGTCTATGAGCTCGGGAGAAATCGACAACATAATAATGAAGGTATGTTCGTTTATTCCGTTTACGTCGCCCATGTCAATGTTTACAAGAATAGCAATGAGCACGGTGCCCTGGTATGAGATAGCGATATCTATTGCCATACTTATTCTCTCAACCGTCGGCATAGGTGTCCTTTCGGCAAAAATCTACCGAACGGGCGTATTGATGTACGGAACGACGCCGACAGTTAAAAATATAATCAAAGCGGTCTGGAAATCCTAAATTCCGCGCGTCTTCGGTAAATTACGGTTAAGGAGGGTTTATGCTGCAAGTTAAATCTCTTACAATCACGCAGAAAAAAGATCTGCGCACGCTTATTAAAGATTTCGATCTTACGCTGAACCGCGGTGACAAAGCCGTAATTATCGGAGAAGAGGGTAACGGCAAATCAACGCTTTTGAAATGGATCTACAGTCCGTCTCTGATTTCGGACTATGCTGATGCCGACGGGATACGCAATACGCAGGGAGAGCTTATTGGATATCTGCCGCAGGAACTAACGGACAGCGATAAAAATAAAACGGTTTACGAATTTTTTTCGGATATAGGCGCTTTTAACGAGTCATATTCCGAAGATCTGTACAGAGTTGCCGCGGAAATGGGATTTTCAGACGCGCTCGTATATTCGGATCGAAAAATGAATTCGCTTTCCGGCGGTGAGCGCGTTAAAATACAGATGGCGGGAATACTGATCTCATCACCGGATATCCTGCTTCTTGACGAGCCTTCAAACGATATCGACATTGCAACGCTTCGACGGCTTGAAGAGACAATAAACGGATTTTCCGGCGCAGTTCTGTTTATTTCCCACGATGAAACGCTTATCGAGCGCACTGCCAACAGGGTAATTTTACTCGAACATCTCAGGCATAAATCCGTTGCGAGAGCAACAGTTGCAAACGTACCGTTTCAAACTTTTATCGAAGATCGCAAAAGAACGTTTGAAAATCAGGAGCGCGAAGCTTTAAACGAACGGCGTGAAGAGAAAAAGGCAATGGAAAGATTCCGCCGCATCGAACAGGCGGTGGAATCGGATCTGAACAGTATTTCGAGGCGCGACCCGTCGGGAGGAAGACTTCTGAAAAAGAAGATGAAGGCCGTAAAGTCCATGGAGCGGCGCTACGAAAGAGAGCACGGAGAAATGACCGAGCTCCCCGAAACAGAGTCTGCGATAACTGTACGCTTTTCGCGCCAGAAGGCGATGCCTTCGGGTAAAACGGTTGCCGATTTTTCTTTTCCGCAGCTGGAAATACCGGATAAAACGGTTATTGCAAGAAATATTGAGCTTACCGTCAAAGGTCCCGAAAAAATCTGCATCGTCGGGGCAAACGGAACGGGGAAAACGACGCTTATACGGAAAATTGCAAAGGAGCTGCTTGCAAGGACCGATATTTCGGCGTGTTATATGTCGCAAAATTACGAGGAAACGCTCCCCTACGGTTCAACGCCCGTAGAATATCTTGCGCCGTCGGGCAGTAAAGACGATATTCAAACGGCGAGAACGTTTCTCGGGGCGATGAACTATACCGCCGAAGAGATGTTTCACCCCATAAAAGAGCTTTCGGGCGGACAGAAAGCAAAGCTTTTCTTTTTAAAAATCAGCGTTTGCGAAGCCGACGTGCTTATTCTTGACGAACCGACAAGAAATCTTTCGCCGCTGTCTGGTCCCGAAGTACGCAGGATACTCAAACAGTTTCCCGGAGCCGTAATAAGCGTCTCGCACGACAGAAAGTATATTTCGGAAGTCTGTAATAAAGTATACGAAATGACAAAAGAAGGACTGAAACCGGCAGATATCGCCGCTACGGTCTGAAAATCATTCGAAAACCGATGTTCCCACGGATAAAACCGCGGGAACTCTTTTTGATCGGGTTTTCAAAAAAAATTTTGAAAAATTGAATTTACCTATTGACAAAATCAATACTTCGTGATATGATGTATTACGCGAAGGGAGGTATACGATGGATATTCAACTGAAACGCGGTCTTTTGGACGTATGCGTTCTTGCAGCAATAAAGAACGAAGATTCTTACGGCTATAAAATAATAAAAGATATGAAGCCGTATATCGAGCTTTCCGAATCAACGCTCTACACTATTCTGAAACGGCTTGAAATTGCGAATATGCTTACCGTACGGACAGCTGAACACGACGGAAGACTTCGAAAATACTACCGGATTACCGATGCGGGATTAAGGCGCATAGAAGAATTCAAGTCTGAATGGAAAGAAGTAATATCTATCTATCAGTTTGTTGTTAGGGAGGACAGCCATGAGTAAAGAAGAGTTTTTAACCAGACTCAGAAGCGCGCTTGCAGGTCTGCCGCAAAACGAGGTCAACGAACGCATAGCGTTTTACGGCGAGATGATAGACGACCGCATGGAAAAGGGCGTAAGCGAAAACGATGCCGTTGCAGCTATCGGTTCGGTAGAGGAAATTGCTTCGCAGATAATTGCCGAAATACCGATCACAAAAATAGTTAAAGAGAAGATCAAGCCCAACCGAAGCTTGCATACATGGGAGATAATACTTATAATTCTGAGCTTTCCGCTGTGGTTTCCGCTGCTTGTTGCGGCGTTTGCCGTTTTACTGTCGCTGTATATAGTTGTATGGTCGCTGATAATTTCACTCTGGGCGGTTGAAATATCGCTTTGGGCGGCAGCGCTCGCATGCATCGCAGTTTCGCCCGTCGGCTTTATTCACGGAAACATTTTTTTCGGACTGATGCTTCTCGGCTGCGGACTTTTTATTGCGGGGATATCGATATTTTTGTTTTTCGGCTGTGTCGCCGCATCCAAAGGAACTGTAAAGCTTACAAAAAAAATTGCAGTTGGAATCAAATCAATGTTTATAAAAAAGGAGAGCTGAAATGAAAAAAGGATTGATCATAACCGCCGTAATTCTTACCGTTGCCGGACTTATTCTTATTATCAGCTCGTGGTTTTTCAACGGTCCTGATTTTTCGGTCTCGGAAAATGCAAAAACGGAAACGAATGCTTATACAATAACCGACCGTTTTGAAAATATAGATATTAGCACGCTTGAGGCAGACATTACGCTGATCCCGTCAGAAAACAGGGAATGCCGTATCGTTTGCGAAGAACGCGCTTATACAAAACATAATGTTTCGACTGAAAACGGAACGCTGAAAATAGAGGTGGAGGATACGAGAAAATGGTATGATTACATTATGCTTTTTTCTTTTAATTCGCAGTCAGTAACCGTATATCTTCCGTCCGACCGCTATGAAGAGCTTGATATAAGCTGCGTTACGGGCAGAGTATCCGTTTCAGAAAAGTTTACCTTTGAAAACGCGTCGATTGAATCAAGCACGGGCAGCGTATTATTTAAAGCGTCGGCAGACGGTGACGTGAAAATAAAAACAATAACAGGCGGCATACATATTGACGGGATAAACGCAAAAAATATCGGGCTTTCCGTTTCATCGGGATCCGTTACGGCCGAAAAGATAAACTGTGACGGTGATATAACGGTGAGCGTATCGACAGGAAGGACAACGCTTGACGGAGTAAACTGCAAATCGCTTTTTTCGAGCGGAAGCACGGGCAGAATTACGCTTAAAGACACCGTAGCAACCGAAAGCTTCAGAATCGAGCGAAACACGGGCGATATATATTTTCAAAACTCGGACGCCGGAGAAATTTATGCCAAAACGTCAACAGGAGACGTTACGGGAACGCTGAATTCCGAAAAAGTGTTTATCGCAAAAACGTCAACAGGCAAAATCATGCTTCCGGATAGCGTGTCAGGCGGCAGATGCGAGATCACTACCGCAACGGGAGATATCAACATAAGTATCAAGGAATAAACCGTTTAAACAGCAAAAGAGGGAATGAAATATCATTCCCCCTTTTTTTGATTGTTTACCGGTTTTTAAGCTTTGAAACGAGATATATAAATTCGTCGCGGAAATCGTCGTCGGAAACGCTCTTGAGGTATTCTTTCACTTCGCCGAAATCCGCCGTTCCTTTGTATTCAGAGTCCTTTATCAGCATTGCAACTTCCGCAACGCCTGCAGCCCACTTCATATCCGCGGTCGGCTCGCTTACTTCGGAAGATTCGTTTACGGGGTATGAAAGAAGCTTGCTTTCGTCTTCGCTCGGCTCTTTATATCTTATATTTACCGTGCAGTATTCGCCGCCAAGCTCCCCTGTCTGTCCGATTTGCTGACCGTATTTTGAATCGGGCTCGTTAAGATCGAAATCCGAACCGACGGGCACTATCTCATACAGAGCGGTTACCTGATGTCCTGCGCCGATCTCTCCGCCGTCCTTTTTATCGTCCGCAAAATCTTCAGCAGTCATAACGCGGTTTTCGTAACCGATAAGACGGTATCCTCTTATCATCGCCGGGTTGAACTCGACCTGGATTTTAACGTCTTTTGCTACCGTAAAGAGCGTTCCGCCCGCTTCCGATACAAGCACCTTGCGCGCTTCGTCTATGCTGTCTATATACGCATAGTTTCCGTTGCCGTTATCAGCCATCGACTCAAGCTTATTGTCTTTGTAGTTTCCCATACCGTAACCGAGAACCGAAAGGAAAACTCCGGAGGACGCCTGGTCTTTGATAAGTCTTGTAAGCTCGCCTTCGCCTGTAATCCCTACGTTGAAATCGCCGTCGGTAGCCATAATGACGCGGTTGTTTCCGCCTGCGATAAAATGTTTTTTCGCAAGTTCGTACGCCATAACGATCGCTTTGTCGCCCTGTGTGGAGCCGTATGCGTAAAGCCCTTCGATCGCAGCCATTATCTCCTGTTTTTCGGAAGCGGGAACGCCGTCGATCACGATTTTTTCGCCGGAAGAATATGTAACTATCGATACAACGTCGTTTTCGCCGAGATTGTCTACAAGAGTCATAAACGAACGCTGGACGAGCGGCAGTTTGTTTGCGTAGTCCATAGAGCCCGAAACGTCAATTAAAAATACAAGATTCGAGCGTGGCATTGACGACGTATCGAGATCTTGTGCCTGCAGACCGATGCGGAGAAGCTTTGTTTTTTCATTCCACGGACAAGGCGAGATCTCGGTATAAACTCCGAACGGCTCGCCCTCTTTCGGCTGAGGATAATTATAGCGGAAATAATTGATAAGCTCTTCAACACGGACCGAATCCGGGTCTACGTAATCGTTTTTAAGGATCTGTCTGCGCAGATTCGAATACGACGCGGTATCAACGTCTGCCGCAAATGTTGAAAAGGGAGAGGACAGCACGGAAACAAACGAGTTTTCTTTTCTGTATGAGTATTCTTCCGTATCGAATTCCGGAAAATCAGTTTCAAATTCAACCGTCTCGCCCATCGGTTCCGCGGGCATATACGCCATATTCACCGCGATATCGTAAAGCTCCGCACCGCCGTCCGCATACGATATCCTACCGCTTTCTGCCTGATCGTAACCACTGTTTCCTCCGTCGAAAATCTCCTGTCCGCATGCGGAGAGCAAGAAAACGGCGGCAATAACCGCGCATAATGCTTTTACGCTTAAATTCTTCATTTCGTCAATCTCCTTATTAATTGTTCGTTCTGCCATATAAGACGAAAACGACCGCTTTTTGTTCCGCAAAAAACCGAATTGTAATTTTTGCGGAATTATTACAGTCTGTCAAAGATAAAAAAAGACCGTTTTTCAGCAAAAAAAGCAGAAAACGGTCTTTAAAAACTGTAATAATTTGCCGGGTTTACTGTCTTAAAAAAGCGATATTCCATAAAAGATACCGGTATTCTCTGTTTATCGCTTCGGCAGTACGGTCGGAAAGAAGATCTGTTTTTATTAAGGTACCGTCCGCATAAAAGGTTATTTCGCCGAGGAGTTGACCTTTGTATATCGGAGCGGTAATATCTTTTTTAAGGGAAATTGAAAACGGGATTTCATCCCGTGAGAGGGAATCGGGAAGAAACGCGGTAATATCGGCGCCGATAACGAGCTTGATCGAATCCGAATCGGGCGATGCGTTTTCAACTTCAAGCGTCAGAAAAGGATCTCCGCTGCGAGCTACAGTTTTATGCGAATAGCCGTTGTATACATATTCAAACAGTCTTTTGGTATCGTAAAATCTGTCGTTCAGCCCCTTGCTGTTTTCACTTTGTCCCCCAAGGACAACCGAAATGAGATTAACTCCGTTGCGGGTCGCGGACGCCACAAGGCACTCGCCCGCAGGATTTGTTCTGCCCGTTTTTATACCCGTACAGTATTCGTAATAATATGTGCCGGAAAGAAGAAGTGCGTTTGTGTTTGAAAAAATCCTGTCATTTTCGGGATGTATATCCGTAGCGGGAAGAGAAAACCTTTTTGTTTTGACTATTTCCCTGAAAATCTCGTGTTTGCAGCACTCTTTCGCTATAAGATAAAGGTCGTAAGCGGTGCAGTAATGATTTTCACTGTGAATTCCGTTGGGATTGACAAAATGAAGATCTTCGCAGCCGAGCTCCTTCGCTCTTTTGTTGCAAAGCTCCGCAAACGCATCAACGCTCCCGCTAACATGTTCCGCAAGCACGTATGCCGCATCGTTTGCGCTCGGAATAAGCAGTGCGTAAAGCATGGTCTCGATATCAAAGACTTCCCCTGCATACAGATTTGCGGTCGAATAGCCCGAAGGAACAAGGTCTACGGCGTTGCGCGATACCTCAGCTGTTTCGGAAAGACTGCAGTTTTCGATTACGACAAGCGCAGTAAGCATTTTTGTTGTGCTTGCGGGATACATTTTTGTATGGGCGTTTTTTTCGTAAAACACTTTTCCGCTGCCGGGGTCCGCAACAAATACCGCTTTGCATCCCGTATCGGGAGCGCCGCTGAGATCAGGTTGCCATTCGCTGTCGAAAGATACGGCAACGGACGGAACGTATCGGTGATCAGGCACGCCCGTTACCGCTGCCAGAGCGCCTGTTTGCAAAAATATTAAAGCCTCCAGAAAAAATACGATAAACAGTTTTTTCTTCATGTTATTATTTATCCGGAATTTCGGTATTGTCCGTCTGATCGTTTTTAAATGAGATCCCTTTGCCGAAAAGCTTTCCTATTATTATAACGGCGACCGCGCCGAGTATGGGATATACGGCGGCAAGAAGCATTCCCGTTTTCATACCGACCTGTTCAGAGGTCAACGAAAGAGATTCTCCGAATTTTGCAGCCCAACCGCTCGCCGAAACGCCGTCTACGGTAAAGCCGAGAAGCTGAGGAGCTACCGACGCTCCGAAATCGCCTCCTGCGGCAAGCAGAGCATATGCGGCGACGCCGGGACGCGGAGTGAGTTCTTCCATCAGAATCAACGTTCCGGGCCAGAGCATCGACGTAAAAATACCTATCAGTACGCATGCCGCCAGCGATATGATCGGGAGCGGAGATAGTCCCGCAACGATATACAGTAAAGCGGATGCAATCATTCCGAATAATAGGACGGGGTATATATTTTTTCCGTACTTTGCGTAAAGCGTTCTGACGGTGCCGAGAAGGATCGCAAAAAGCGCCATGCCTGCAAGATCGCACCACGTTTTGGAGAGGCCGAGCGCTTTTTCAAAAAATGCGGAGATCCAGTTTGTCATAACGTTTTCCGCGGCGCTTCCGAAGAAGATACAAAATACGCAAAGAGCAAGCGCAATATTTTTTCTTCGCGTTTTTTCGGGAGAAAGAGACTGCTGCAAATCGACCTCAGGGAAGGGGGCGACGGTAAAAAGTATAAAGCTTACGATCGGCAGAAGCGCCCAGAAAAAAGTAAGAAACATCCAGTTTTCTCTGCCTATCAGCGTTAAAACGGCGGTGGAAACGACAACGACCGTAACAACGCCCCATCCGTAAAGAGAGTGAAGCCTGCTCATATCCCGTCCCGGGTCGTCGGAAGGAATCGCTGCAACGATCGGACTTATAAGGACTTCGGAAAGCCCTGCGGCAACCGAGAAAACGACTGTACCGACAATAAGACCGATATATGCTTGTTCCGGAAAAAGCATCGGGATCAACGCATAAATAAATAGCCCGAGAGACGTTATCAGCGGCATTATACGGACGGTGAGCTTTAAATTGAAGTGTTTTGAAAAGAAGGTAAAAATAAGGTCGATCGTCAACTGCGTAATGAAGTTAACAAGTACGAGCGTGCCGAGAAGCGTATATGAAATGCCGTACATTTCATGAAAAGTAATAAAAAGTATCGGCGGCAGACTGAACGCCGACGACGCTGCAAGATATGTATAATAACATGCCTTTTTTGTAAGGCCAAGGCCATATTTATCCGCCATTTATTCTCCGTTTCAAAAACTCTCCCGCGGGGAGAGAGTCTTTTTTTATTTTATTCGTCTCTCGTCGCTGAATACCTGCTCTTCCGGGTCGGGTTCCGTCTTTTTTTCCTCGGGTGCTGCGACGTATTTTACAAGAAGAGGATATACCATAAAATTATTGAAAAGACATATGACCGAAAACAGAAGAGTAAGGATTATCGGCACGGCAAGAAGTCCCAGAACGAAGCAGAGAGCGATCATGGCAAGCGTAAAGAGGATCATTGCCAGATTGTGCCAGATTTTATACATCGCGAGGATCAAACTGTTTTTGATCAGTTTTCTCAACGGCAAATCGAAGGAAACCATCATCGGGAATATGTAAAAATTCATACATATCACGAGATAAGCGATCAAAAAAGTAACAACGAGCGCAAGAGGTCTGAAAAAGGAAGGAATACCTATCGAAGAATCGGACCAGAACATGAAGGAAAAATAAATCAGCGCAGCGACGATTGCGTCGATAAGAGTAACGAGAAAACCCTGTTTAAAGCAGGTTTTGCATTTCTCGACAAAATCCGACATAAAAAATACCGGTTTTCCCTGCGAAAAATTACGCAGCACATATGTAAGAGCCGCCGTTGCGGGACCTATCGTAACGATCGGGGCGCAGGCGAAGATATAAACGATATTCAGAATGACAAGCTGACCGAATTTTGCCCAAATGACCTTGAAAAAGCGCACAAATCCGTTATCGGGCGCAGTATCTTTATATACTCCGGGACCTTCTTTGTTGTAGTCGTTTCTGAAAATAGACATGGGTTCCTCCGAACTGAATTAGTGAATAAAGTATATCAAAAATAAAGGTAAATGTCAAGATTCACCGCGTTTCCCGCGAATGATAAGAAAACCGCACAGTGCGTAAAGTCATATGATTTTACAGTTTGTCCGCGGGATAAACAACGCCGGTCTGTCTTCGTATTTCGTCAAGAAGGACTATAACGTTTCTTGACATGGCATGCGAATTGACCTCAGACTCCTTTTTACCCGATTTTACGCACGAAATAAACTCGTCGACTTCATAACACATACTGTCTGCTCTTTGCGATACGGGTATCTCCTCGACGGTTCCGTTTCTGTAGCGGACGGTGATTTTTTCGGGGATGTTGAATTTATCAACGCATACCGTTGCGTCCTCGCCCTGAATTTCCGAATGCAGAAAGGAATTGCCGACCTTTGAATAGTTTAAAGTTACGGTAAACGTATCGTAAAGCAATAAAGCCGCCCCCGCGCCGTCCACTCCGCCCGGAACTTTAACGCCGAGCGCTTTTATATCCTTCGGCATTCCGAAAAGCGAAACTACGGGCCAGAGGCAGTAAACGCCGAGGTCCATGACCGCACCGTTTGAAAATTCCGCTTTGAACGTATTTACGTTTTCACCGCGTTTGTGGGCGTCGTAACGCGAAGAATACTTGGAAAAATTGATATATACGCTTCTTAAAATCCCTGCTTTGAAGAGATTATCCCTGCAGGAGATAAAGCCGGGCATAAGAAGACTTTTGAATGCTTCCATAAACAGTACGCCGTTTTTTTCGGCGCATTCGATCATTCTGTCCAGCTCTGAAAGATTTGACGCCGCAGGTTTTTCGCAGAGGACATGTTTTCCTGCGTTCATGGCGGCTATCGCCTGAGGACAGTGAAAAGAATTCGGCGACGCGATATAAACGGCATCGGTCTTATCATCGGCAAGCATTTTTGAAAAATCGCTGAAATACGTTTCCGCGCCGTATTTTTTTGCAAACGAGGCAGCCTTTTCTTCGCTGCGTGAATAAACCGAACGAAGAGTGAAATCGCAGTTTGTTTTACCCGCGGCGATAAATTCCTCAGTTATCCAGCTTGTGCCGACAGTAGCAAAGTTTACCATAATTCCTCTTTATATGCTTGATTTCCGAAAACCGCAAACGTTTTCGGAAATCTTTTTTCTTATTTTTTTATTCGTTTTCAACGATCACGATAGCGGCTTCCTCTTTTTTGATCCTTCTGCCCGTGCGCCATACGAAAGCCACCGTAAAGATGTTTTCAAGCGAATCGGCGATAAGCGAAATGCCCATAAAAATCGTGATAAGATTTACGGCCTCTCCGAACGGATCGATAACGAGCAGCACGCCGAGGACCGTGCTTACAAGGGATATAAGCAGGTTTACCCACCAGTTTTTTGCCCCGACGTGTTTCAGCTCAAAAGACGCCTGTATTTTTACGATGCTGTCTATTATGATAAAAACGCCAACAAGCATTGAGAAGACCGCCGAACCGCTCTGCGGCTTTAAAAGCAGTATCAGCCCGAATATCGAAGCGAACATACCTATCATAAGTCCGTAACCGGGGTTAGGCGTTCCTATATCGCGGACAAAGAAAATAACTATCGAAATGATGCCGAATATGAGTGAAAGCGCGCCTATAAGATAGCAGATAAACGCTGCGGACTCTGCCGGCCAGATTATCAGCAGCACGCCTATTGCGCAAAGCGCAACCGACATTGCAATATAGGCGAATTTGAGTTTCTGAAGTGTTTTAAACATATTTATCTCCTTTCACGCGAGGGCGGAAACAGCTCCGTCCGCGGCTGCAGTGGTTAACTGACGGATCGACTTTGTTCTGCAGTCGCCTGCCGCAAAAATACCGGGAACGTTCGTTTTACAGTCTTCGCCTGCAAGTATATATCCGTTTTCATCAAGCAAGACCGTATCTTTGAAAGCGTCGTTTGACGGTATCTGGCCGACGCATACAAAAAGCGCTGAAACATCAAGGTTGACGCTCTCGCCGGTTTTCACGCTGTTTACGGTAATCGAAGAAAGATCTCCGCTGCCGTGAAGCGAAGAGACGACGGAATCAAGGATAAAATCCACATTAGGCAGGGCGCGGACTTCGTTTACCGTCATTAAATCTCCGCGAAACTCGTTTCTGCGATGAATAAGATATACCTTTTCGCATATTCCGGCAAGGAACTGAACGCTTCTGAGCGCCGCGTTGCCGCCTCCTACGACCGCAACGGGACAGTTTTTGAAAAAAGCTCCGTCACATATAGCGCAGTAAGACACTCCCCTGCCCTCGTAATCTTCCTCGTTTGGCAGTCCGAGCTTTTTATGGCGCACTCCCGTGGCGATTATAACTTTTTTGCATTCTTTTTCGCCGTATTCGGTTATTACCGTTTTTGTATCGCCGTTGTCCTTTATCTTTTCAACGGTTTCAAATTCGATCTCAACGCCGAACGATACCGCTTGTTCGTATAAATTATCTGCAAGTTCGGTTCCTGAAATACAGCGGAATCCGGGATAATTTTCTACCTTCGGCGACGTTGCGATCTGTCCGCCGATGCCCTCTTTTTCGCAGACAAGGACTTTCTTTCCGGCGCGCGCCGCATAGATCGCAGCGGTCAGCCCCGCAGGACCGGCGCCGATGATTATAAGATCATACATAATATCATACTTTCAGTTAATTGATGTGTTTATTATACATTAAAGAACGTGTTTTGTCAATAAGAAAATCGGTTCAAATCGATAATTCATACGTTTGCGGTACCGAAAATCATATTTACTGCTATACCCAGAAATGCGGAAAGGATTATTATCAGCACGGACGACAGTTTTTTTTTGAAAACAAAACGGCATACGGTGTAAACCGCAGTTATTATCAGAATTACGGCTGCATTTTTTAAACTGAATTCGGAAGCTGGAGACAATCCGAGCGTTGATACAAGGAAAGTAAAGCCGGCATGTATTATAAGAGCCGCAACAACGGGGCGTATTCCGCTCATCACTGCCTGAAAATATCTGTTTTCGGTAAATGATTTAAGAACTGAGGCAATGAGAAGAATTATCACAAACGACGGTATCGTTACTCCCGCGACCGCAAAAACGCTTCCCGGCAGTCCTCCCTCTCGAAATCCGATATACGTTGCAAGGTTAACGGCGATCGGACCGGGGGTTGATTCGCAGACGCCTAAAAATCCGTAAAACTCCGCTTCGGTCATCCACGCATGACTCAATACTACGTCCTTGATTACGGGGATCATGCCGAAAGCACCGCCGAAGCAGAAAAGCCCGACCTTAAAAAACTCAAAAAAAAGAGTAAGCCCAGTCATTTTTCATTCTCCCTTCCCCGCGAAGAGATCATGAAGAAGATAAGTCCCACAATTCCGCCGAGGGCGATGAAAAGAATCGAGCCGAAAGAAACGGAGAATATTTCAAGCGCCAGAAGGGCGATGAGGACGGCCGCGAAAACGGCGATCGGGAACGGTTTTTTAGGAAGAAGAAAAAACATTTCAACTCCTGCCTTGATTATCAGAAACGCAACCGCGCATTTTATCCCTTCAAATGCGTATGCAACATATATATTCGTCATAAAACCGTCGAGGAAAAGCGAGATCAAAAGCATTATCGCGAAAGCGGGGACGACTACTCCGGCGGTTGCGGCAAGCGAACCGAAAAAGCCTGCCTGTTTGAAGCCGATATACGTTGCAAGGTTTATGGCTATCGGGCCGGGCGTTGACTCAGCTATTGCGATGATATCCGAAAGCCCGTCGCTGTCGGTCCAATGTTTTTTTTCAACGACTTCTTCGCGGATATGCGATATCATCGCGTATCCGCCGCCGAAAGTAAAAAGACCTATTTTTAAAAAAGATATAAATAATGAAAAAATCAAGATATATTCCCCTGATAGAGTATTTTGCTGCCGAACTGAATAAACAGTCGGCTTCTAACACCTCCTGCTCAAGAGCGCCGCAGGCGGCAGGATATGAAACAGTCAGAAAACGGGGATAAAAGTTTTTATCGCTGTTTTCGTCATTATTTCCTCTCTTTTGAGATTATCCTCCCCCGTTTTTGAGCGAGGGAGGACATTACTTTTTGCATTATCGGTATTTATATCAGCCGACAAATTTTTTGATGTTCGAAGCGTTTACATACGTTTCCGCCGTGTCACCGTCGGAAACGACGAGAGTGGGCGCCTGACGGATACCGTATTTCTTTACAAGATCGACCTGCTCTTCTGCGTCAATGACCTCGTAGTTGATTCCCGCGCCGTCAAGGAATGTTTTTGCCATTTTGCAGTTCGGACACGTTTTTGTGGTGAAAAGATAGTATTTCTTTTCGGAAGAAACGTTTCTGGGCATTCTGCCTTCGCTCTTAAGACGCGAAGCGGCGATATTGTATGTTTTTCTTTCGGAAAATTCCTGAGATTTACCGTCGTTCCATGCCTGAACGGGGCGGTAGTAGCCGGTTATGCGGCTGTAAACCTCTGTGGATTCGCCGCAGTGAGGACACTGATACTGTTCGCCCGAAATATAGCCGTGGTTTTTACATACGGAATATGTGGGAGAAAGAGTATAATACGGGAGCTTGTAGTTTTCCGCGATCTTACGGACGAGCGCTGCGGCGGACTGCCAGTTGGGAAGTTTTTCGCCGAGGAACGCGTGGAAGACCGTACCGGAGGTGTAAAGAGTCTGAAGTTCGTCCTGAATATCGAGAGCTTCAAAGATATCCTCGGTATATCCGACGGGAAGATGCGAAGAGTTTGTATAATACGGAGTGTTGCCCTTCATTGTGGCTGTGATGATGTCGGGGTAGCGCGCAACGTCGTGTTTTGCAAGACGGTATGCAGTGGACTCCGCGGGAGTTGCTTCAAGGTTGTAAAGATCGCCGTATTCTTCCTGATAGTCTGAAAGGCGTTCGCGCATGTGATTGAGGACGTCTTTTGTAAACTGCAGAGAATCGGGATGGGAAATATCTTTGCCGAGCCATTTTGCGTTGAGGCACGCTTCGTTCATGCCGACAAGACCGATGGTCGAGAAATGATTGTCGAATTTGCCGAGATAACGTTTCGTATAAGGATAAAGACCTTCTTCGAGAAGACGGGATACGACCGTACGCTTAACTTTGAGAGAACGCGCCGCAATATCCATAAGTTTATCGAGACGGCGGTAAAAATCGTTTTCGTCTTCTGCAAGATAAGCGATTCGGGGCATATTAAGCGTAACAACGCCGATCGAACCTGTGCTTTCGCCGCTGCCGAAGAAGCCGCCCGTCTTTTTGCGAAGTTCGCGCAGGTCGAGACGGAGACGGCAGCACATGCTGCGGATATCGCTCGGCTGCATATCGCTGTTGATGTAGTTTGAAAAATAAGGAGTGCCGTATTTTGCCGTCATTTCGAAAAGCAGACGGTTGTTTTCGGTTTCGGACCAGTCAAAGTCTTTCGTGATGGAATATGTGGGGATGGGATACTGGAATCCTCTGCCCTCAGCGTCGCCCTCGATCATTATTTCGAGGAACGCGCGGTTGACCATATCCATTTCCTTCTTGCAGTCCTTATACTTGAAAGGCATTTCCTTGCCGCCGACGATTGCGGGCAGCTCAGCAAGGTCGTTCGGAACGGTCCAGTCGAGAGTGATGTTTGAAAACGGCGCCTGCGTGCCCCAGCGTGACGGTGTGTTGACGCCGAAGATGAAAGATTCGATTGCTTTCTTAACTTCACGGTATGTAAGGTTATCCGCCTTTACAAACGGTGCAAGGTAAGTGTCGAAGGAAGAAAACGCCTGGGCGCCCGCCCATTCGTTCTGCATGATGCCCAGAAAGTTGACCATCTGGTTGCAGAGCGTAGCGAGGTGACTTGCGGGAGACGATGTGATCTTGCCGGGAATGCCGCCGAGGCCTTCCTGAATAAGCTGTTTGAGGGACCAGCCCGCGCAATAGCCCGTAAGCATGCCGAGATCGTGTATGTGAAGATCAGCCGAACGGTGAGCGTTTGCTATTTCATCGTCGTAAATCTCGGAAAGCCAGTAGTTTGCGGTGATGGCGGTAGAGTTTGAAAGAATAAGTCCTCCGACGGAATACGTAACGGTGGAGTTTTCCTTAACGCGCCAGTCAGTATTTTTAACGTAACTGTCGATAAGCTCTTTGTAGTCGAGCATCGTGGACTTCATATTGCGGACTTTTTCGCGCTGACG
Organism: Clostridia bacterium; assembly: GCA_017427285.1. Taxonomy (GTDB): domain Bacteria; phylum Bacillota; class Clostridia; order Oscillospirales; family UBA644; genus HGM12619. The sequence goes on along the minus strand of JAFRTE010000044.1, from coordinate 14,692 downwards.
TCTGTAAAGAATGTAGCATTTTGCAACGTCCGCATAGCCTGCGGAAATAAGAACACGCTCAACGCTGTCCTGAATTTCTTCAACGCCTATCTGTCCGTCTTTGATCCTCGGCTCATAGTCGGCGGTAACCTTCAGGGCGAGAAGGTCGATGATATCCGGCGTATACTGTTTGTTCTGTGCTTCGAATGCTTTTGTGATGGCGGCGCTGATTTTTGAGATGTTAAAATCAACTATCTTGCCGTCTCTTTTTACTACCTGGTACATGGGGTTTCTCCTTTTGACGTGTATTGATCAATAATAAATAACGGTTAAACTCCCGCTTGCGGCGGATTGAATATATTATACCACAAACGTTTTTGTTTGTCAACAGTCAAAATACTATATATCGGTGTATTTTTTGCAATTCTTGCGGAATAAACACAATATATAGATTTAGAATTTTACCGGGATCCCCCTCCGGAGATAAAAAAATCGCATATTTCAAGCCTTTTCGGCAATTTTTGAACTATTTTTGAAATACGAAAAATCAATATATTGCAAAAAGGAGGACACGTCTCCGTGCCCTCTCTGTTTTATGGTGTTATATTCCTCTTATCTCTACGTTTTTCACCGTTTCCGAAACGGTTTTTGCAAACTCTTCCATTTCGCTGCGAGAAAAAGACGAAAGCTCCGCTTCACCGTCAAGGATACCGCCCGACTTTACGAACGACTGCAGATAATAGCTGTCCGCGCCCTGAATCCATGCGGCGATATCTATAAAATCAAACGCTTCGTGAATGCCCTTTACGGCGGTTGTTCGAAACTCGAAAGGAACCGTTTTTTGCAGTAAAAACGAAACGCTTTTTTCGACCGAGGAAGTGTCGTAATTATCGATTCCTACGGCTTTTCCGTAATTCTTCCTTGAATTTTTTATATCCATTGCAACGTAATCGACAAGCCTTTCTATAACAGCGCTCTCGAGACGGTCCGGCAAAGAGCCGTTAGTATCGAGTTTTACGCTCAGACCTTCATTTTTTATTTTGCAAAGAAACTCTGCGATATCCCTTGAAAGCAGCGGTTCGCCGCCCGTAATGCATACGCCGTCAAGGATACCCTTGCGTTTTTTTATGTAGTCGAAAAATTCGTCTTCGTTTATCGGCTCAGGAAACTCCGACGGAAAGACAAGCGAGGAGTTATGGCAAAACGGACATCGGAAATTGCATCCGCCAAAAAACACGGTGCAGGCGACTTTGCCGGGAAAATCGAGAAGTGTTGTTTTTTGAAAACCGTAAATATTCATGGAAACCTTCCTGTTTATGTTATCGGACTGACACTTATCCGGCCAGACCTTCAATAACCGAAATAAGCTGTTCGGTCGCTTCTTTAGGCGTCTTTACGCCGTCGATAACCGCGGCAAAAACGTCGTTTTCGGAAAGATTCGTTTTCATGGTAAGAAGCGAGTCGTCAGATACCGCGTTTTTTATCATATTTTCATAACGCTCGTAATCCTCTGAGAAAAAGAAGAAATTTCTTTCTATATATTCTTTCCATCCGTTTTCGTCTTCGCCGCCAAGCGGTTCGAAAAGAGCATTGAGTATCTTGCCCGTTATGCCGATATCAACGGTGTTTGATATCGCAAGAAACTGATCTGTCGTAGAGTAATAAGCGGTAGTTTTTCCTTCAAACATGGGACCTTTCGGAAATTCTGTCCAGCGGAAGTTTTCTTCAAAAGTGTAAAGCGGGAACATCTCGTCTTCGGAAAATCCCACGGAAGAGTCTGAAACGAGAAACGCCGTATAGAAGTTGACGAACGCTTCGACGTCGGCTCTTTCTGAAACGCTGTTTTCGGGATCGTATGTTATCTTGTTGTTTCTTACAAGCTCGCCGAGCCACTGCAATGCGTTTATCGTATTCCAGTTCATATATTCGCACTTATAGCCCGTCACAGAGTCGTAAGAAAGACGTCTGCCGCCGTTTGAATTAATTGCCGCGTGAATTATTTCCGGGAAATCCGCCGTTGGGGTCACGAATGCGAAAGTGCCCTGTCTGTCCGAAACGTGATGCGTTACGGAGTTGCAGATATCCGCAAAGGCGTCCCAGGTCCACTCATCCTGCTCGTAAAGCTCTGCGGGAAGGGGCTGAACGTTTTCGTCAAGAATACCGGAGTTGTAGTAAAGAACGCCGGAAACGCTCGGAAGAGGGGCAGCCCAATACTGATTGCGAAAACCGTACGTTTCACCGTCACGGAAGGTCATCATTGATTTATGTCCCTCAAATCCCCATTTTTCGTCGTTTACGTCAAACTCGTCAAGATTCTGAGCATATGTAAGATATCCGCCCTTATACATATCGTAAATCCCTGAGGCAGACATCTGAAAAATATCCGCATAATTCCTTGCTGCCGCGGTCGAAGCCATCATGGTTGACGCGATATTGCCGGTTTTTACCTGCCGCGCCTCGATCGTGCAGTTAAAAAGCTTTTCGACCTCCTCGTAGCGCTCCCTAATCGCATCGCCGCGAACGGAAGATACCGACGAATCGGGGTCGAGAGTAAGCGACTCGGAAGCTTCGGTCTTTATCCTGAATACCCCCGAAAACGTCCCTGCCCGGGTGACGACAGCGTCTGTATAACTGTCGTTGGGGTGATATGCGTTCGCAGAGCGGACGTCGCACGCAGAAAGGGTAAAAACAAGAAGAAACGCGATCGCAAGAAATCTTAAAACTGTTTTTTTCACAGATGTCCTCCTTAAACAGGCGAAAAAATAACGGTGATATGAAACGCGAATTTGCTTTTTTGTAAGAAAACGCCGAAATTTCGTGTCTGCTATTGAAAAAAGCGCGTAAATGTGGTATAATCTAAAAAAAACAAGGTCGGTTAGAGATGAAAAACACTCTGAAATGTTCGCTTTATCTTCTGGCAAGAATAATTCTTGTTTGCATGCTTTCGTTTATGGCGATACCGCTGTCAAGCGTTGCTCCCAAAATACTTAACCCGATACTCGCCGTACTATACACCGGCATGCTTATTTATTTTTTCGTCCTTACAATGTGGCACGAGGGCGGAAAGGACTCGAACAGGGTCGAAATCGGTGTGATGAAGCCGATGCCGTATAAAGGTTTTCTCTCGGCGTTTATCGTTACCGTGCCGCTGATGATACTCAGCTACTCGATGTATGCGGTCGGCCAGGACGTAAGCAGTATTATTATCAGGGCGCTTAAAATATTATGGACTGTTTTTGCTTTTTCAACGTCCTACGCAATGCTGCTTTTTACTTCCACGACCGAAAGCGATATAATGGAAGGAGCGGCAACTCAGTCTTCCGACGCGCTGATAACGGTAATCGTTTTCTGCGTTATTTATTTCGTTGCGTCGATATCGGCGGGCGTCGGATATAATTTCGGATACAGAAAAATCGAGGTCGTAAGCAAAATAAAGGCGACAATTCTATCGCTTTTCAAAAAATAAACCGAAGCGGTATTTTTGCGAAAATATTTTCCGTAAATATATTATACAGTATCATATACGGAAAATCAAGTAATTTTTCCCGAAAAGAACGGAGTTTTTTTGTAACAAAAATATCGAAATTCCCCTATTGAAAAAAAGCGGGGTTTATGATATAATTATCTACATAATTATCTACGCACAAATCAATATGGTGGGTATAGTTCAGCTGGTTAGAATGCCAGATTGTGGCTCTGGAGGTCGTGGGTTCGAATCTCACTACCCACCCCATCAAAAACGTCCCATTAAAAATGGGACGTTTTTGGATTATGTTCGCCCCGACGGACTGCCGCTTCACTAACGATGGAATTGAGCAATTACGACGGGAATTACATCACTGCGACCGCGGGAGCAACATCACTCATAATTTTTCTTATCATTTCCGTAGAGAAAAGAAACTGCACTGTGTTCGCGGCGCGAGCAACGTATTTCAAAATACTATCATACTAAAATATAAGAATTTCGATTATAAAATGATATAATTAAATCATCGAAATTAAGCATTGTCAGGAGGAACAGAATGTCTCTTGTAGAAGCGATAAAGATGCAAAGTCCAGATACTATTCCCGTTGCGGTCGGAATGCTGCCCGCAATGTGGGTTAAATACGGTGCGGAACTTCAGCGAATAGTTGACGAATACCCGCAGTTTTTCAACGGCAGAAAAGTTGACTACGAACACCCCGAAACTTTTATTGGAGGAACATACGTTGCCGGTACTCACGTTGACGAATGGGGCTGCGTATGGAGCAACATAGACAACGGTATGGAAGCGTACGTTACGGGTCACCCGATAAAATGCGAAGAAGATGTTTTCAAGCTGAAAATTCCCGAAAACAGAGACGGCAGACTACCTCACGGCTTTATGTATCTGCGTATTCTCGATCTGTGCGGATTTGAGCTTGCGATGACGATGTTTGCCGAAGAGGACGAAGCGATAGAAACGCTGATAGCGAAAGTGCTCGAATACAACTGCTATCAGGTCGAAGCGATACTTGACAGAATAGGCGAAATAGTTTATTTCGGCGACGACCTGGGCATGCAGACGGGTCTTGCCATAGGCGCGGAACGCTGGAGAAAGTATATGAAGCCGTGCTTTAAAAAGCTTTACGGCATTGTAAAGGAAAAACGTCCCGACACGCTCATTTACATGCACACGGACGGCTGTATTTACGAGATCATGCCCGATCTTATGGAATGCAGCGTTGACATTATAAATCCGCAGTTCCGCGCAAACGGTCTTGACAATCTTGTAAGGGTCTGCAGAAAAGAGCAGATAATACCGATAAATCTCGACCTTGACAGACAGCTTTTCCCGTTTGCTACGCGCTCGCAGCTTTTTGACCACGTTGGCGAAGCGGTCGAGGCGCTTTATATGAAGGAAGGCGGACTCGGACTGAATATTGAGCTCAACTACGAGGTCCCGCTCGACAACGTTGTGGCAATTCTAGACGCTGCGGAAAAATACAGACATTACAAGGGTTGATTCAAAAAAAATTACGGAGGCACCGTTTATATCGGTATCTCCGTTTTTTTGATTTGTATTTACGAAACGGTTTTTTTCATAAATCCGATCGTTTGCGGTGCCTCGGCAAAGAAATCGGAATAGCCGCACTCGACCGAAACGATGCCCCGATAGTCCGCCTTTGCGAGAGCTTCAAGAAATTTGCGCTCGTATTCGGATGAGCCGGGGACTTTCCTTGTTTCAGACGCAATATGGCAGTGACGGAGTATATCTATGCTTTCTTCGATCACCGACAGATCTTCGTTTTCCTTCGCCATATGATAACCGTCGGCAAGAAGAAAGAAAGACGGCAAAGACAGTTCGCGGACGGTTTCTGCCCCGTCTTTTACGCTGTTGCACCAGTTTGTTTCGGAGCGGTTCAAGGGCTCCAAAACAAGTGTTATACCCGCTTTTTCGCAGCGCGCGGCGGCATATTTTATGCAAGCGTATATTTTTTCTTTCCCCATGTCGAAATCGAAATCCTCTGGGATTTTTCTGTTCCAGCCGGACCCGAAAACAATTATTTTTGCGCCGAGTTTTTCAAGACGTGAAACCGTTTTGTCTATATGCGCAAAGACTGTTTTTTCCTCTTCCGCGTTTGCCGTAACGATATTCGGCATACCCGCAAGAAAGCCGTTGACTGCGTAAAGGCAAAGACTTCCTTCGGGATATTTCTTTGCAAGAAAGTCAATTTCTTCGTCGCTCAAAGACATAAGCGTTCCGACATTCGACTCAAAGACCTCAAGGCCAAGATTTAATGTAACTTCACGGCATCTTTCATAATAAAACGCCATATTTTTTTCCGAGCGTTCCTGCTCGGTAAGCAGAATATCCCTTCCGGGCATGCAAAACGAAAATCTCATAGTATTCTCCTTTTCCTTTTGTTTATATCAAAGCAACGCTTCGAGCGCGTTTACGTCCTCTTCCGTAGTCGCCCAGCTTGAAGCAAAGCGGTAGACGGTGCGGTCGTCGCCGTATTTTTCCCAGAAGCCGAAAGACACATATTTTTTAAGCTCTTCAGCTTTTTTGTTTTCAAGGATTATGAATATCTGGTTTGTAACCGTTTCGATAAAAAACTCATAACCTTTTTTCCTGAATATCTCGCGCATCCTGTCCGCCGCTTTAATGGCGTTTTTGCTGATTTCAAAATACAGTCCGTCCGTAAAAAGAACGTCGAACTGAATTCCTAGAAGTCTTCCCTTGGCGAGAAGCGCGCCGTGCTGTTTGACGCTCGTAAAAAAGCCCTTAGGCGCGTTGCCGTGAGTAAAAACGACGGCTTCGCCGCAAAGTGCGCCGACTTTTGTACCGCCTATATAGATGATATCGCAAAGACGGGCGATATCTTTCATCGTAACGTCCGTACCGCCGCTCATAAGTCCGTAGCCGAGTCTTGCGCCGTCAAGGTAGAGCGGAATCCCATGATCTTTGCAGATACAGGAAAGCGAAGTAAGCTCGTCAAGAGTGTAAAGCGTACCGTATTCGGTGGGATGAGAAATATAAACCAGCCCCGGGGCGGTCATATGTTCGCGGTTTTCATCAGAAAAAAAGACCGAAAGATATTTTTTGAGCGCATCGGGCTCGATTTTACCGTATTTATGGGGAATTGAGATAACTTTATGCCCCGTATATTCGACCGCGCCCGCCTCATGCGCGTTTATATGCCCCGTATCGGCGCTTATTACTCCTTCGTAAGAAGCAATTACGGAGCTTATGACGGTCTGATTGGTCTGCGTGCCGCCGACAAGAAGGAATACTTCCGCGTCGTCCCTTCCGCACGCTTCCTTTATTTTCGCCCTTGCGCTCTCGCAGTATTTATCCGCTCCGTAACCGGGAAGCGGTTCAAGATTTGTTTCGACAAGTTTTTGCAGTATTTTTTCGTGTGCGCCGACGTTATAGTCGCATTCAAAAGAAAGCATAAATACTCCTTCGGTTTTTTGACAATAAAATAGCATAAATCCGCCGATTTGTCAATATAAAAATATCCCCGCCGGAAAATGTCCGACGGGGACGGGTTATGAATGATCAACCGCAGAAAAGTATATTGTTTACGATACTTTCGAGATATTCCTGACGTCCCGAACCGGGAAGGGCGGGCGCGCCGAGCTTATCGGCGTATGCGGCAAGCTCTTCAAGAGAGGTTTCTTCCGCGCGTATCTTTGCGCCGATACCCGTTTCGTAGCTTGCATAACGCTCTTTTACAAACGAGTCTATTCTGCCGTCTTCGATTATCTTTGCGGCTTTGATAAGACCGAGAGCGTAGGAATCCATACCGAGAATATATGCGTGGAACATATCTTCAACCGTGTATGAAGGACGGCGGTTTTTGGCGTCGAAGTTAAATCCGCCGGTAAGTCCGCCCGCCTTGATAACTTCGTACATACACATAGTTGTATCGTAAATATCAAACGGGAACTCGTCGGTATCCCAGCCTAGAAGATAGTCGCCCTGATTTGCATCGATGCTGCCGAGCATACCGTTAATGGCGGAGATACGCAGGTCGTGCTGGAAAGTGTGTCCCGCAAGAGTTGCATGGTTTGCTTCGATATTCATCTTGAAATCTTTGTCAAGACCGTAATAACGTAAAAATCCGATTGCGGTTGCGGCGTCGAAATCATACTGATGCTTCATCGGTTCCTTCGGTTTGGGTTCGATATAAAAATCGCCCTTGAAGCCGATGCTGCGGCCGTATTTAACCGCCATTTTCATAAGTTTTGCGATGTTTTCCTGCTCGAATTTAACATCTGTGTTGAGAAGCGTTTCATAGCCCTCGCGTCCGCCCCAGAAAACGTATCCGCGACCGCCGAGCTTAACGGTTATATCGAGCGCTTTTTTGATCTGAGCTGCAGCAAAGCAGTATACGTCTGCGGAATTGGACGAGCCCGCGCCGTTCATGAAACGGGGATTGCTGAACATGTTGGCAGTGCCCCATAGACATTTTATATCCGTACCCTTCATCTTTTCGAGGATATAGTCGGATATTTCGTCGAGACGGCGGTTTGTTTCTTTAATATCGTCGGCTTCGGGAACGATATCAACGTCGTGGAAGCAGAAATACTTAACGCCGAGCTTCTGCATAAATTCAAATCCGGCGTCAACTTTTGCCTTTGCGTGTTCCATCGTGCCTTTAACGGCGCCGAACGACTTATCTGCGGTATCGCGGCCGAACATATCGGTTCCGGCAGCTCCGAGATTGTGCCACCAAGCCATTGCAAACGGAAGATGATCCTTCATCTTTTTGCCGAGGATGACTCTTTCGGGATCGTAGAATTTAAAAGCAAGCGGATTTTTTGACTCCGGTCCCTCAAAAGGGATCACGGGGATATCGGGAAAATACATATTTTATCTCCTATCTGTTTCCGTAAACGGATTTTGTGTTTTTATTATAGCATATCCGAAAAACAATTTCAAGTGCTTTTCCGGATATTTTTCATCTTATTTAAAACTGTTTCAGTGAGCAAGCGACTCTGCAAGACGGACGAGAGAATCGACCTCTTCTTTGTCTTTCATCCCTCCTACAATGAGCTGAAGGGCCTTGTGGGACAGATTTTGCATTAAAAACTCTATTTCGTCCCTGTCGGGGAAAAGTACAAGACCTTTGCCAGCTTTCTGGATTTTTTTCAGCGACTCTATGTTTGCGGAAGTTTTTGGCTGACCCGCAACGCGCGTCCACTGAATATTGTCTATGCCCTTAACAGATAAGATCATATCGAGATGGCGTATCTGCTCAATACCGTCAAGATGATAAGTGCAGTGTTCGAATGCGGACGAAGTGTCTTCAAGCTCGGGGAGGACGAATTTTTCGAACATTTCGGGAGAAATCATACAGGAGTAGTCGCACTGAAGCTGCAAATGCCTTTCGGGACACCAAAGCTGCATCCAGGAATGGGAAGAACCGCCCAGATTGTTCTCTTTTATTAACTCAAAATATTCCGCCTGCGTTTTTTTCCATGCGTCAATTATTATTTTTTCGGCTTCCAAAACGAATTCGGGCTCGTAAAGCATATCGACAAGCAGTTTTTCCGTGCCTCGCAGATGCGCAAGTCCGTCGATTATTCCACAGTTGTCGTTCATGCTTACAAAATAGTCGTGACCGACAAGACTGACAAGTTTTGAAACTATCTTCTTCTGTTCATCAAATTTATCTCTTTTAAAGCGAAGAAGCGAAACATCAGGTTCATCCACAACCGGCTCAAACCATATCGTATCGCGCGTATAATTGGGTATGCTGCCGAAATACACGCACTCCCCCGCCGTGCCGAAATCCATCAGCTGCCCCGGGATACATTCGCAAAGAAAATCCGTTTCCTCGCAATAGCGAATCATCAAATTGTAAAGAGCATCGGGATCTGTATGACGCTGTTCGCTCGTATATTCGTGCGCTTCGGGAATAATAGATTTTTTGTGATTTTTTCTCGGCACCGTTACGGAAAGGCAGCAGCGTGAGAGATAATCCTTCTCCCAAAAAGCTTCGAAATGTTTTCTTGCCTCTTCCCAGTCGTCTTTATAAGTAAGCATAGCACTGTCTCCGCATATTTTTTTTGTTTTTATTATACAATATACTTTCGTTTTTTTCAAGTCCTCTTTTTTGTTATATCGGGATGTTTTTAGGTGTAACAAAAAGTTTGCAATTTTTTTTTGCATTTCCTATTGACAATTTGAGCGCATGAGGATATAATATCAATCAGGTTAGCAGAGGGTAACTGTTAACCGTTTATTTAGAGTTGAGGGTTAGCTTTAGCTAACTTAAAGGAGGGGGAAGCTTAATGATGCCGCTTGCACTCGCAAATGTGGGTGAAGAAAACACCGTTAAAAGAATAGGCGGAAATCAGGAAGTGAAACAGCACCTTGAAAATCTGGGTTTTGTTGTAGGCGGTAGCGTTACCGTGATAACATCGCTGGGTGGAAACGTAATAGTAAACGTTAAGGAATCCCGCATTGCAATAAGCGAGGAAATGGCAAGAAAAATAATGGTGTAACGCCTGTTTTGTTATTATTTTAATTCGGAAAAGGGAGGAAAGGGAATGAAGACCCTGAGAGAAACAAAAATCGGTCAGACCGTAAAAGTTAAAAAACTTCACGGCGAAGGCGCGGTGAAACGCCGCATAATGGACATGGGTATAACAAAAGGTGTGGATATCTATGTAAGAAAAGTTGCGCCGCTGGGCGATCCGATCGAGCTGACCGTTCGCGGCTACGAGCTTTCGCTCAGAAAAGCGGACGCGGAAATGATAGAAGTTGAATAATCAGACTTAAACGAACAGCATTTAACCGTCAAAGAAAGGAATTGTTTTTATGGATTTAAAAATTGCCCTGGCGGGTAACCCCAACAGCGGAAAAACAACGCTGTTTAACGCGCTTACGGGCTCCAATCAGTTCGTTGGAAACTGGCCGGGAGTAACCGTTGAAAAAAAGGAAGGCAAGCTGAAAAAACACAGCGACGTAATAATAACGGACCTACCCGGTATTTATTCGCTCTCCCCCTACACTCTTGAAGAGGTCGTTGCGAGAAATTATCTTATCGAAGAGCGTCCCGATGCGATACTCAACATCGTTGACGGCACAAACCTTGAAAGAAACCTCTATCTTACAACTCAGCTGACAGAGCTCGGTATCCCCGTTGTTATCGCCATCAACATGATGGACGTTGTAAAGAAAAACGGCGATAAGATCGACACTGCGGAGCTTTCGCGTCAGCTCGGATGCAAAATAGTTGAGATATCCGCTCTGAAAGAAACGGGCGTTACGGAAGCTGCGGAAGCCGCGATAGAAGCCGCAAAAAATACAAAAACCGTACCGATGCATACGTTTTCGGGTTCGGTCGAGCATGCTCTTGCGCATATTGAAGAAGCTGCCGTTCACGGACTTGACGAATCTCAGCAGCGTTGGTATGCGATAAAAATATTCGAACGCGACGACAAAGTGCTTGAAAAGCTCAATATCCCTGCCGATAAACTCGCGCATATAGAAGGCGATATCAAGGCAGTGGAAGAAGAAATGGATGACGACGCTGAATCGATAATCACAAACGAACGTTATCTTTACATCGCATCGATAATCAAGGCGTCATACAAAAAGAAAAGCGCCGGTCAGCTGACAACGTCCGACAAAATAGATAAAATTATCACAAACCGCTGGCTCGGTCTTCCGATATTCGCCGTTATAATGTTCTTTGTTTACTGGATCGCAATGGTCGGAGTCGGCTCCGCGGCGACCGACTGGGCAAACGACGGTCTTTTCGGAGACGGCTGGCACCTTTTCGGTATCGGTTCCGGAGCGTATGAAGAAGCGGCAGGAGAATTCGGCGACGCTTCTCTGATAATCGACGGTTACGACGCATACGTTGAAGAAAACGGAACGGCGCCCACAGGCGAATTCGAATACGAAATAGAAGATGAAGAAACACTCGCTACGGAAACGGCGACCGCCACTCTTGACGACTACAACGACGCGCTTGCCGTTATTGAAAAATATGAGGGCGAAGAACCCGATCCGGCAAACTACGGCGTATGGGTACCGGGCGTGCCCGTACTTGTAGAAAATCTTCTCAATGCGCTTAACGTTCCCGAAGAGGGCGCAGGCGCAGTAATTCGCGGGCTTATTCTTGACGGTATCGTTGCAGGCGTCGGCGCGGTCCTCGGATTCGTGCCTCAGATGCTCGTTCTGTTCTTTATGCTCGCATTCCTTGAAGCATGCGGATACATGGCAAGAATCGCGTTTGTACTCGACAGAATTTTCCGCAGATTCGGCCTTTCGGGAAAATCTTTCATACCTATGCTTATCGGAAGCGGCTGCGGTATCCCCGGTATAATGGCTTCGAGAACGATAGAAAACGAACGCGACCGCCGCATGACTATAATTACAACGACATTCATCCCCTGCGGTGCGAAAGTTCCGTTTATCGCAATGGTTGCCGGAGCGCTTTTCGGCGAATCGGCTCTTGCGTCCTCGATAGTTTCAACATCCGCATATTTCATCGGCATGCTCGCTATAATACTTTCGGGCATTATGCTTAAAAAGACGCGGCTCTTTGCGGGAGATCCCGCTCCGTTCGTAATGGAGCTGCCCGCATATCACTGGCCTACGCTTAAAAACGTTCTGCGTTCAATGTGGGAGCGCGGCTGGTCCTTTATAAAGAAAGCCGGAACGATTATTCTTCTCTCAACTATCCTTGTATGGTTCACAAGCTTTTTCGGATTTACCCCCGACGGGTTCCGTATGCTTGAAGAGGAAGAGCTTGAAATGTCGATCCTTGCAAAGATCGGCAGCGCAATAGCGTGGATATTCGCTCCTCTCGGCTGGGGAACATGGCAGGCGACCGTTGCTTCGATCACAGGCCTTGTAGCGAAAGAAAACATCGTAGGTACTATGGGTATTCTTTACGGCGGAGGCGACGGTTCGGTCTACGCAAACCTTGCGGAAGCTTTCAACGGAATAACCGGTTACTCATTCCTTGTTTTCAACCTCCTCTGCGCCCCCTGCTTTGCTGCCATCGGCGCTATCAGACGTGAAATGAACAACGCAAAATGGACGTGGTTCGCAATAGCATATCAGTGCGGATTTGCATATTGCATATCGCTTATGATAAATCAGTTCGGTGGAATTTTTACTGGCAATATAAACATTATCGGACTTATTTTTGCAATCGCAATCCTCGGCCTTATGATATTCATGCTTTTCCGTCCTTACAAAGAAGCTACGAAGCTTACAAAGTCCGTAAAAGTATCAAAATAAGAAACGGAAGTGAAACATTGTGATTTCCTGGCTTGCAGAAAACATCGGAACGATTGTTGCGGCGCTTGCGGTAATTGCCGTTGTGTGCATCGCCGTGGCAGTCATAATGAAAGACAAAAAAAAGGGAAAGTCCTCCTGCGGTAACCATTGCGCACACTGCGCAATGGCGGGACAGTGCCATAAAACGAAATAGAAAATGAGGGAACCGATTCGGTTCCTTCATTTTTTTCAAAAGAAGACAAATAGTTCAAAAATTTGCCGATTGACCTTTCGCTTTTTTTATGTTATAATTGTAAAAGAAATAACCGTAATCACGGAGGAAATTATTATGAGAAAAAATTTAGGCGTTTCGCCTGCGCTTTTTCCGATGCCGGTCGTTATTGTTGCGGCATACGGCGCAGACGGGAATATTTGCGCAATGAACGCCGCATGGGCGCAGATTTGCGGTATGGACAAAATTGCTCTGTTTATCGATTCCGAGCATAAAACAACAAAAAACATTATGGAAACCAAGGCGTTTACCGTAAGCATTGCGGACGTTGCAAATATTGAAGTTGCTGACTTTTTCGGCATTGCAACGGGAAACAAAATGGCGGACAAATTCGAACGCACCGGCTATCACGCGCAAAAGAGCGAATTTGTAAACGCACCGGTAATTACCGAATTTCCCGTTACGCTCGAATGCGAGTTTGCGGAAGAGATAAACACCGAAAACATGCACGCGATCGTAGGTAAGATAAAAAACGTAAGCGCGGATGAAAAAGTTATCGGCGACAAAGACAAAATCGATCCCGAAAAGGTCAACGCTCTTGTTTTCGATCAGTTCCGCAGCGGATATTACTCGATCGGCGAGAAAGTCGGTCAGGCATGGAAAGCCGGCGCAGGGCTTATGAAGAAATAAAAGGCTTTTATCTGTAAATAATTAAACGGAGATAACTGCTATGGCTAAAATACTGCTTGTAAACGGAAGTCCAAACGAGCACGGCTGCACAGCGACCGCGCTTGAAGAAATGGCGGCGACTTTCGAAAAAAACGGCGTAGAAACGGAAACTTTATGGCTCGGTAAAAAGGCGGTCGCGGACTGTATCGCGTGTTTTGCCTGTTCGAAAGGCAACGGCTGCGTATTCAAAGACTGCGTAAACGAAGTTGCGGAAAAAATCGACGGGTACGACGGCTTTGTTTTCGGTTCGCCCGTATATTACGGCGGCCCGACGGGACGGCTCACGTCGTTTATGGACAGACTGTTTTTCAGCGTTCCCAACGAAAAGTTTTCCGGAAAGCTCGCCGCATCGGTCGTATCTTGCAGGCGCGGCGGCGCGACATCGGCTTTTCAGCGGCTCAATCAGTTTTATTTGATGGAAAATATGATCGTCGCCGGCTCTCAGTATTGGAATCAGGTCCACGGCTTTACGCCCGACGACATCCGAAAGGACGAAGAAGGGCTGCAGACGGTGCGGACGCTTGCGCAGAACATGGTCTGGCTTTTGCAGTCGAAAAAAGCCGGCGAAGAAAAAGGCGTTCTCCCACCGCAGTATGAGAAAAAAACGTTTACGAACTTTATAAGATAAAACGACGACCCCCTCCGCTGAATCGATGCGGAGGGGGAAAGATTTGTGTTAAAGTCAGCATCTTTTTTTCATAAACATCGCGTCTGTGTCCGACTGTAAGTATAAGGATCGTAATGACGTTATCGTTGATTTCAGCGAGAAGGCGGTAATCGCCGACACGGTAGCGCCAAAGTCCGCTTTTGTCTGCAGTCAGCCCTTTGCCGTGCTGTCTCGGATTTTCGCGCCCCTCAAGGTTTTTTCGCACCCATCCCAAAATCAGAGACGCCGTTTGCTTACTCCAGTATTTCGGCTCACCTATAAACTGATCCATAGCAAACACTATATGTCCATCGTCAGGATAGTCATATTCATCGAACAATTCACCACTCAATTGATAGGCCTGTGCATATCCGATGGGGGATTTCTTATACT